>DATHOG010000093.1:0-18341 GCA_035485115.1 Candidatus Sulfotelmatobacter sp.
GTTGCAAGTTCGTTCCAGTTTGGATGTCGCGGACAACACCGGCGCGAAAGTCGCGTGGAATATCGGTGTGTTGCACCGCAACCAGACGTTTGCCGGCATCGGCGACGTCATCAAGGTTCACATCAAGGAAGCCGCGCCCGACGGCACGGTCAAAAAAGGCGAGGTGCATGACGCCGTCGTCGTCCGCACCCGGCAGACCATCCGCCGCAGCGACGGGTCCTGCCTGCGTTTCGACAGCAACGCCTGCGTCATCATCGACAAGGAACTCAACCCGAAGGGCACGCGCATCTTCGGGCCGATCGCACGCGAGTTGCGCGACAAGAAGTTCATGAAAATCATCTCGCTCGCGCCGGAGGTCATTTGATTATGTCAAAACTTCAATTTCACGTCAAAAAGGGCGACCAGGTCACTGTCATCGCCGGCAAGGAAAAGGGCAAGAACGGCAAAGTCATCGCCGTGCTGACCAAAAAATCCCGTGTCGTGGTCGAAGGTCTGCAGATGATCAAGAAGCACACGCGCAAAAACCAGCAGCATCCGAACGGCGCCATCGTCGAGCGCGAAGGTTCGATTCACATCTCCAATGTGAAAAAAGCGGAGGCCGCCGCCGCCTAAATAATTTTTCACGGCAAAATCCGTGAGTTATAAAAAATGAAAGCCAGACTTTACGATAAGTATTTCAACGAAGTGGTGCCGGCCCTGAAGGCCAAGCACAAGTACACGAACGTCCACCAGGTCCCGAAGCTCGTCAAGATCGTCGTCAACATGGGCATCAGCGCCTCGCTCGAAAAGGGCGCGCTGGAAGATGCCGCGAAGGATTTGACGATGATCACCGGCCGCAAGCCGGCCGTCAGCAAGTCAAAAAAGGCCGTGGCGAATTTCAAACTGCGCGAAAACCAGCCCATCGGCTGCCGCGTGACCCTGCGCCACGCCGCGATGTATGAGTTTTTCGACCGGCTGGTCGCCGCCGCGCTGCCGCGCATCCGCGATTTCCGCGGCCTGTCGCCCCGCAAGTTTGACGGCCGCGGCAATTACACTTTCGGTGTTTCCGACCAGACGATCTTCCCGGAGATCGAACTGGACAAGATCAAGCGCACGCAGGGCATGGACATCACGATCGTGACGACCGCCGCGAATGACGAACAGGCGCGCGACCTGATCAAACTGATGGGTTTTCCGTTCGCTGAAAAATAATTTTTGTTATGGCTAAAACATCCTGGATCGAGCGCAATAATCGCAAAAAGGAAACGGTGAAAAAATACGCCGCCATCCGTGCTGAACTGAAGGCGAAAAAAGACTACGCCGGCCTGTCCAAGCTGCCGAAGGACGCGAGCCCGGTGCGCGTGGTGAACCGCTGCGCGATGAGCGGCCGCCGCCATGGTTACTGGCGCAAGTTCGGCGTGAGCCGCCTTACGTTCCGCGAAGCCGCGTTGAACGGCCTGATCCCCGGCGTGACCAAGGCAAGCTGGTAAAGATTTGAATCGTGCTGGCCGTCGGTTTCACGCTGTTGTTGAAGCCGAAACGCAGGACGAAATTGAAAAATAGAAAATGAGCGATCCGATTTCAGACATGTTGACCCGCATCCGCAATGGCGGACGCGCCTTGAAGCCCGTCGTGGAAGTGCCGCACTCCAAGATCAAGGAGAGCGTGGCGAAAATTTTGCAGAGCCAGGGTTATGTCGCCGACGTGGCGGTGGAAGTGGACGGACACAAGAAGATCAAGATCCGTTTGAAATACAACGGCAAGAAAAACGTCATCGAAGGCCTCAAGCGCATCAGCTCGCCCGGCCTGCGCAAGTATGTCGGCTCGACGGAGATTCCCCGCGTACGCGGCGGACTCGGCATCGCGATCGTCTCCACTTCGGAAGGCCTGATGACGGACAACCAGGCCCGCAAGAAAAACGTCGGCGGAGAATTGCTCTGCTACATCTGGTAATATTTTTATGTCGCGCATTGGAAAACAACCGATTGTCATTCCCGCCAAAGTGAAGGTGGAAGTGAAGGGGCAGAAGGTCCATGTCGAAGGCCCGAAAGGGAAGCTTGACCTGGAATTGCCCGCCCGCACCAGCGTCAAAGTCGAAGGCGACAAGGCCGTCGTGAGCCGTTCCGGCGAAGACGCACAGGCCAGGGCGTTGCACGGCACCAGCCGCGCGCTCATCAATAACATGGTGAAGGGCGTCAGTGAAGGTTTTGTGAGGAAGCTGGAGATCCAAGGCGTCGGTTTCAAAGCCGCCGTCCAGGGCAAGGTCGTGAACCTTGCGCTGGGTTTCTCGCACCCGATCAATTACGCCATCCCGGACCAGATCAAGGTCACGGTCGAGGAAAACACCAAGGTTACCATTGAGGGGCCGGACAAGATCCTCGTCGGCAAGGTCGCCTCGGAAATCCGCAGCTTCTACCCGCCGGAGCCTTACAAAGGCAAGGGTGTCCGCTACGCCGGCGAACATGTCCAGCGCAAGGAAGGCAAGACTGTTCAATAATTAGAATTTAAAGGTCCACGGCAAATCCGTGGGCACGAAAAAATGAGAACCGAAAAGAAATTAAAGCTGCGCCAATTGCGCCGCTATCGCATCCGTAACAAGGTGAGCGGCACGGCGGAACGTCCTCGCATGTCCGTCTGCTTCACTGCGCAGAACATCCATGTGCAGTTCATCGACGACATCGCCGGCAAGACCCTGGCGGCGGCCTCGACCATCAACAAGGGCGCAACCAAGGGTGCGAAGCGCGAACTCGCCGCGAATGTCGCCGGTGCGACCAGGCTCGGCAAGATCGCGGCGGAAGCTGCGAAGTCGAAAGGCATTTCCGCCGTGGTGTTCGACCGCGGTGGCACGCGTTATCACGGCAAGGTCAAGGCGCTCGCCGACGCGGCGCGTGAAGCCGGATTGAAATTTTAACCTGAACCGGAGAATTTACTGTGGCTGAAAACGAAAATATTCCAAACGAACCCGCCGCTCCCGCGCCAGCGCCAGCGGCCGCTCCCGCACCCGCGGAGCAGCAGAAACCCCGTTTTGAAGGTCGCGGCGGTGGTGGTGGCGGACGCGGCGGCGGTGGTGGTCGTGGACGGGGTCGCAGACCGTCGGACGTCGGCGAGAACGCCTTTGATAAAGGCGGCGAGGAAATCTCCGAGAAGGTGGTCTTCATCAACCGCTCATCCAAGGTCGTGAAAGGCGGACGCCGCTTTAAATTCAGCGCGCTCGTCGTTGTCGGTGACAAAAAGGGCAGGGTCGGTTACGCGCTCGGCAAGGCGGCGGAAGTCGCGGACGCCATCAAGCGCGGCGGCGAACTCGCCCGCAACCAGATGCAGTCGGTGGCCTTGCGGGACGTGACGATTCCGCACGAAGTATTTTGCGCCTACGGTGGCGCGAGGATTTTGCTGCGCCCGGCCTCGCCCGGTACCGGCATCATCGCCGGCAAGACGGTCCGTGCCGTTCTGGAATCCGCCGGTGTGAAGGACGTGCTCACCAAGTCGCTCGGCTCGAAGAACGCCGCGAACGTGGTGAAGGCGACGTTGAAAGCGCTGCTTTCGCTCCGCACCCGTGAAATGATTTACAAGGCACGCGGTTTGGAGATTAAATCCGTGAAAACCCCGAAGGCTCCTGAAGCCACTGCTGCCTGATATTTTTTATGCGCCTGCACACTCTTAAACCCCGTCCCGGTTCGAAGCATCGCCGCAAACGCCTTGGTCAGGGCGAATCCAGCGGTCACGGCAAAACGTCCGGCCGCGGCGGCAAAGGCCAGACCGCGCGTTCCGGTTCCAGCATCCGTCCCGGTTTCGAAGGCGGCCAGATGCCGCTCATCCGCCGCATCCCGAAGCGCGGTTTCAACAACGCGCGCCACGCGACGGTTTATCTGCCGGTGAATGTCGGCGCCCTGGAAGTTTTTGACAACGGCGCGAAGGTGGATGAAACCGCCCTGCGTTCCGTCGGTCTCGCGAACGGCCGTGCGGCCGGCATCAAGATCCTTGGCGCGGGCGAAATCTCCAAGAAACTCACGGTCGTCGTCAGCGCCATCAGCGCCTCGGCGAAAACGAAGATCGAAGCCAAGGGCGGCACGGTGGAAATCGTCGCCAAAAAAAACGCTGAACCCGCAAAAGCCTGATTTAAAAGCGGCGCATGTTCAGCAATCTCTACAACACCTTCCTCAACTGCTTCAAGATTCCGGAGCTGAAGTCCCGGATTCTTTTTACCTTTGGGCTGCTGGCCCTCGCGCAGGTTTTGGGGTTCATCCACGTGCCCGGCATCAACGGTGCGGTGTTGAGCAGCCACCTTAAGCAGGCGGAGGCCTCGGGCGGCATCCTCGGCATGTACAACACCTTCGCCGGCGGCGCGTTCGACCGTTGCGCGATCGATGCGTTGAGCATCATGCCTTACATCAGCGCGACGATCATCCTGCAACTGCTCACGGCGGTCTGGCCCCGGTTGAGCAAGCTGGCGCGCGAAGAAGGCGGCCGCACAAAAATCGTCCAATACGGCCGCTACCTCACGGTGCTGTTGTGCATCGGCCAGGCCTGGCTCGTGAACGCGAACGGCTGGTGGAATCAAATGTATGATAATCAGCATCTCGTGATGGTGGACTACTATAATCACGCCTGGTTTGTCCTCCAGACCGTCGTCATCCTGACGACCGGCACGATGTTGCTGATGTGGCTCGGTGAACAGATCACCGAACGCGGCATCGGCAACGGCGTTTCGCTCATCATCACCGCGAACATCCTGTCGCGCATGCCCGCGGCGCTTCACGCGGCGAAAAACATGTTCTTTCCTGACAGCGGCGATCCGACCCATTCACTGTTGGGAACCGGCATCCTGCTGGCGGTCCTGCTGGTTGTCGTGGTTGGCGGTGTCATCGCCATCACGCAGGCGCAACGGAAGATTCCGGTGCAATACGCCAGCCGCATGATCGGCCAGAAGATGTATCAGGGCGGCACGAACTACATGCCGCTGCGGGTGAATTACGCGGGCGTGATGCCGATCATCTTCGCCTCGTCCATCTTGATGTTCCCCAACCAGATTCTCCAGTGGCTCGCCGGCCATGTCTCCGGCACGTTCATGCGCGATAAAATCATCGCCCTGGCGACGGCGTTGAACTACGGCTCGTGGCTTTACCTGATGATCTACGCGTTGATGATCCTGTTCTTCTCCTATTTCTGGGTGGCGACGCAGTTCAACGAAATCCAGATCGCGGACGATTTGAAGAAGAACGGCGGTTACATTCCCGGTGTCCGTCCCGGAACGGCGACGAGCGACTATCTGCACAGGGCGATGAGCCGGATCACGCTCGCGGGTGCGATTTTCCTGACTGCCATCGCCACGCTGCCGATCATCTTGTCGAAGCAGCTGGAAATTGACCAAAACGTGGCCCAGTTTTTCGGCGGTACGAGCATCCTGATTTCCGTCGGTGTTTTGCTCGACACGATGCGGCAGGTCGAATCGCATCTGATGATGCGCCATTATGACGGCTTCCTGAAGAAGGGCCGTATCCGTGGCCGTTTCTGAGAATTTGTGGCCGGAATCGTAATCAAAAGCGCGGACGATCTGAAGATGATGCGTCCGGCATGCGAAGTGGCGGCAAAAGTTCTGGATGACGTGGCGAAGTTCATCCGACCGGGCGTGACGACGCGGCAGGTGGACGGGTTTGCGGCGGAACGCATCGCTGCCTACGGCGCGAAAAGCGCGTTTTTGGGATACCGCAAGTATCCGTGTTACACGTGCCTCTCGGTGAACGAAGAAGTCGTTCACGGGCTGGCCAATGAACGCGAATTGAAATTTGGCGACATCGTCAGCGTGGATGTCGGGGTCCGTTACAACGGATTCATCGGCGACAACGCCCGGACGGTCGCGGTGGGAGGTTGCGGGGTGGCGGCGCAGCGGTTGATGGATGTGACGGAGCAGTCGTTGTATCTGGGGATCGCGGCGGCGAAAGCGGGCAATCGCGTATCGGACGTATCGCGCGCGGTACAGGATCACGTTGAAAGCAACGGATTCAGCGTCGTCCGTGAATTTGTGGGGCACGGGGTGGGGCGTTCGATGCACGAAGAGCCGCAGGTGCCGAATTTTGTGGACCGGAACATGAATGACCGGTTGAAGCCGGGGATGACGATCGCCATCGAGCCGATGGTGAACGCCGGCCGGATGGACGTAAAAATTTTGAAAGACGGCTGGACAGTGGTGACGTTAGATGGTTCACTATCTGCTCATTTTGAGCATACCGTCCTGGTCACGGACGGGGAGCCGGAGATATTGACATGGCTGAAGAAGCCTTCCGAGTTGAAGGCCGCGTGATCGAGGTTTTGCCGCAGGGCATATACCGCGCGGAACTGAAGAACGGCCACCGGTTGACGGCGTTTGTCGTCGGCCGCGACAAGAAGAATTTTGCCGGATTGAATGCCGGCGATGTGGTGAAGTTGCAGTTGACGCCTTATGACTTGAGCATGGGGCGTATTATTGTCGAAAAGTTGAACCGGTGATCCGGTGAAACTGCGAAGTGAACGACGATTTAACAGTTTAAGAATTTAAAGAACATGAAAGTCCGAGCATCAGTAAAGAAAATGTGCGAGCACTGCAAAATCGTAAAACGCCAGGGCGTGATTCGCGTCATTTGCACAAACAAACGTCACAAACAACGTCAAGGTTAATTAATTTATGGCACGCATCATTGGTGTTGAAGTTCCGCCGAACAAGCGCATTGATATCGCGCTTCGCTACATTTATGGCATCGGCCCGGTCAACGCGAAGGAAGTCCTCGAACGGGCGAACATCGACCCGTCCATCCGCGCGAAGGACCTGACCGAGGCGCAGCTCTCCCAGATCGTTCACGCGATCACGGAAGGCAAATACGTCATCGAAGGCGATTTGCGCCGCGAAATCGGCATGAACCTCAAGCGCCTGCAGGGCATCCGCTGTTACCGCGGCGTGCGCCACCAGCGCGGCCTGCCGGTCCGCGGCCAGCGCACCCAGACGAATGCCCGTACCCGCAAGGGTCCGCGCAAGACGGTCGGCGTGCAACGCGCAGCGGGTGCGAAACCTGGTGCCTGATAGAATTTAGATTGCCGATTTACGATTTTAAAAATTAGTTATGGCTGAAGAAAAGAAAAAGCCGGCTGCTCCGGAAAAAAAAGCAAAATCTGAAGCTCCTGCCGCCGCCCCGGGCGCCGAGGCCAAGCCCAAGAAGGATAAAGCTGCAGCTGCCGCGGCTGCCGCGCCCGCCGCTGTTGCCGGCGCACCGGTGGAACCCGCTGCGCCCGTGATTCCGACCGCCGCCGAACTGCTCGGCGAAGATCCGAACGCGAAGAAGATCGTCAAGGCGAAGCACGCCAAGAATATTTCCGTCGGCATCGCGAACATTCTCGCGACGTTCAACAACACGCAGGTGGCCATCACCGATATGCAGGGCAACCTGATCGGCTGGAGCGCCGCCGGTCGCGTGGGTTTCAAGGGTTCGCGCAAGAGCACGGCTTACGCCGCGCAGATGGTGGCGCAGGATGCCGCCCGCCAGGCGATGGCGCACGGCATGAAGGAAGTGGAGATCCGCGTCAAGGGTCCCGGATCCGGCCGCGAATCCGCGATCCGCGCCTTGCAGGCCATCGGCCTGGAAATTTCCGCGATCAAGGACGTGACGCCGGTTCCGCACAATGGTTGCCGCCCGCGCAAGAAACGCCGCGTGTAATCGAATCTCGAAGCTCAAATCACAAATTTGAAATAATAATTTTATGGCACGTTACACAGGTCCCCGCGTCCGCATCAGCCGCCGTTTCGGCGTCCCGATTTTTGGTCCGACGAAATATCTCGAACGCCGCAACTACGGTCCCGGCGTCCATGGCCCGAAGTCCCGCCGCAAGACGACGGAATACGGCGAAGGTCTGATCGAGAAGCAGAAGCTCAAATACTACTACGGCCTGATGGAACGCCAGTTCCGCGGGGTGTATGAAAAGGCGCTGCGCCGCCGTGGTGTCACGGGCGAACAGATGTTGCAGATCCTGGAAACGCGCCTGGACAACGTGGTGTTCCACCTCGGCTTTGGCAATACCCGCGCCGCCGCACGCCAGATGGTCAATCACGGCCATGTGACCGTGAACGGCCGCAAGGCGAGCATCGCTTCGCATGCCTTGAAGGTGAATGACATCATCAGCATCAAGAACCACAACGTCTCAAAGCAGCTGGCGACCAAGGGCCTCGAAACTTCCACCAGCCGTTCGGTGCCGGACTGGCTGTCATTGAACAAGGAAGAGTTGAAAGGCGTCATCATGCGCATCCCCACGCGCCAGGAGATCCAGCCCATCGCCAACGAGCAGGCGGTCGTCGAATTTTATTCCCGTTAACAGTAAACCAGTAATAGACAATTATACGGGCAATTCCGGTCCGGGAATAAATCAAACCGGGATTGCCAGATTAAAATTGTCGAAAGGAAACCATGCCAGTACGTCTCGGGCGTTTTGAAATGCCCAAACGGTTGCAGAAGGAAGATTCAACTGCGACCCCCAACTACGCGAAATTTGTCGCCGACCCGTTTGAAACCGGATACGGCCACACCGTCGGCAACTCGCTTCGCCGCGTGCTGCTCTCCTCGCTCGAAGGCGCGGCCATCACCTCCCTGAAGGTGGACGGCGCGCAACATGAATTTGCCACGATCGACGGCGTCGTCGAAGACGTGACAGACATCGTTTTGAACCTGAAGAAGGTCAAGTTCAAGGCGCATACGCGTGACGAGCAGGTCCTGCTCCTGTCCGCGAACAAGGAAGGCGCGATCACTGCGGCGGACATCCAGGTCAACCAGAACGTCGAGCTGGTCAACCCCGAGCAGCACATCTGCACGCTGGACAAGAAGAAAAAATTTGAGATGGAGCTGACCGTGAAAATCGGCCGCGGCTTCCTCACCGGCGACGAAAACAAGAAGGCCGGCCAGGCCATCGGCGTCATCGCGATTGATACGCTGTTTTCCCCGGTCACCCGCGTACGTTACGCCGTCGAGGCTGCGCGCGTCGGCAACCGCACGGACTATGACCGCCTGGTGCTCGAGATCTGGACCGACGGACGCATCACGCCGGACGACGCGTTGACGCAGGCATCCGCCATCATGGCGCATCACCTGGACGTGTTCGTGGGCTACGACAAGAACGCGATCGAATTTGAACAGGCCGCCGACAAGCAGGACGACGAGAAGGCGAAGCTCAAGAAATTGTTGAACATGAGCGTCAACGAGATCGAATTGAGCGTGCGCGCCGCGAACTGCCTGAACAACGCCAACATCACGACCGTGGGCCAGCTGGCGATGAAGAGCGAGCAGGAGATGCTCAAGTACCGCAACTTCGGCAAGAAGTCGCTGAACGAGATCAAGGACAAGCTGACGCAGCTCGGGCTGGCGCTCGGCATGAATTTCGAAGCCGGTTTGATCGAAACGCCGGTGAAGGAAGAACCGAAAGCGTAACAGGAAAACGCCATGAGACATCTTAAACGCACGGCCAAACTGGGCCGCACCTCGGAACATCGCAACGCGATGCTCGCCAATCTGGTCTGTAGCTTGATCGAACACAAGCGCGTCAAGACCTCGCTCGCGAAGGCGAAAGCCGCCCGCAGCGTCGCTGAAAAGATGGTCACCCTCGGCAAAAAGGGCACCATCCAATCGCGCCGCCTGGCCGTCGCCCGCCTGCACCAGGAAAACGCCGCGAAGATCCTGTTCAAGGAGATCGTGCCCGCGTTCAAGGACCGACGCAGCGGATACACCCGCATCATCAAGCTCGGCCAGCGCATCGGTGATGCCAGCCAGAGCGCGATCCTGGAATGGGTGGATTTCACACCCGCCGTTGAACCCGAGGCGCCCGCCGCCACGGAAACGAAGCCGGAAACAAAGCCGGAAGATAAGAAGTAAATTTTGACCAAACACAAAGCCCGCTCTAACGAGCGGGCTTTTTTGTTTTTAGGAACCAGGGGCAGTGTCTTTGTTTCGCAAAGCAAGACGGGCGAGCGTCCCACGAGCCGTTGTGAGCCTTGGGTTTAAGCGGCTCGCGAGGACGCTCGCCCCACCGGATTCAGACACAACCTGGCGTTTGAAATTTGACGAATCCTCTCGCAGGCGAAAAGCGGCGCGGCCTCCGCATGCGGGATTCCCGCCGCCAAAACGCGCCGGACGAATGACGGTTTAAGTCGAAACCATGCCGTTGCCAAAAAACATCGCGGCAGCCATCACCGCAAGTGCCAGCATGGCCAGAACCACGGCATAAATAATCAAAGCAGACAGAAGCATCGACAGAATCCGGGTGACGGGGGACAGCTCCAAGTGCCAGGCGCTGGAATGAAGGATCAGAAACGTAACCATGATGGGAATGAAAAAGGCAAGAATCACCGGAGACCAGGTGTCATGGGTAAATCCGGATAAGTATTGGACGGCCGGAAATGCCAACATAAAACTTATCGCACACGCAATCCCGGCCAAACCGATGCGTGGCTCGTCCTGTTCCATACAACATAGAGACACCGGAGATCTGTTTTTTTGTATGTAAAATCTGGTTCTATCCAAGTGCTCTTTAGAAACCATCGGAAATAATCTAATGATATTTTGTAAAAAACAGAAAGCCCGCTCGAATGAGCGGGCTTGGTGATAAAAAAGCGAGAATCAGGTTCCTTGATTGGCGACGCCGTTGTTATTGTTGGCCGGTGTCGGATTAGGATTGGTAACGGGTTTGGTGACGGGCTTGGGGCCTTGATTGTTGTTGCCGGTCGTGACCGTGCCCTGGATGATCAGGTTGTTTTGCAGCGTCGGCAGGGTGCTGGTGGTGCCGGCCGGCTGGCTGGAGGGGACGTTGTCGGCCGCAGCGGTGAAGCCCACGAACGAGGCGAGCGCAATGCCGTAAAACCACTTGGATGTTTTCATATTCATTTCGAATCTTGGTTTGATGGTTGAACCGTTTCGGGGGTTAGAAAGCAGTTGAGATGCCAGTGTCCGAATGCGGTTTGAAACGTATTATTCGTCCATAAATGCGACAAAAAATGTCCGGTTTTCACGCGTCACATTTCTTTGCCGGACGCCGCCGGACAGGAGTTGGAGCATGTTAATAAAAACAGGCAGCCTCTTGGCCAGGGTCTGCATTCTCACTCCGCATAACCCAAAGTTGGTGGGACAAACACCTCACCCCGGCCCTCTCCCCATCGGCTCCGCGGACTCCGCCGACGCGGAGAGGGAGAAACGCTCGCAGCGTCTCGTCGCTGGAATACGCCGGGTGGTTTGAGAAGTTCAAAGCGCGAATCTTTCGGGGAATTCTCACCCCGGTCCTAAACCGGCCTTAGCGAAGAAAGAAAAACAGGAAAAGCAAAACGAGGCCGAGGGCTGTGGCCCACCAGAGCCAGGAGATTCCGCGCGGCTTTTTTTCGCCGCCGAACTCTTCCTTGACGAAATTCTCGTAGTCGAACTTGTCGTCGGGGATTCCAAGGTTGCCGGCGTGGGCGGATTCCGACCAGCCGGTTTCTTCATCGGCACCGCATTCGGGGCAGGCCTTGGCGTTGCGCGGTACGTCGGCGCCGCATTGGGGACAAGTCTCGGGGGACACAAAGGTTTTTAATTTTTAGTGTTTAGTAAAACTCTTGAGTCATCGAGCTGAACCGCATTCATTTTTGCGGGCGCTTGCCCCCTCACCCTAACCCTCTCCCGCAGGGAGAGGGAACAGCCACGATGGTTTTCCGTTTTTTAAATCACCTGGTTCTAATCCAACTGCTGGTTGTGAAACCTAGCCATCAATTCGGTTGTGGGTCAGCCGCCGACGCCGGTGTATTCCTCGTCGGTCTTGAGGTTCAAGCCCATGAGGATGTAGTCGTGCGAGATGGCCTGCATGTCCTTCACATATTCTTCCAGGTGGACGAGCTTGTTGAAGCCGAGCATGGAAAACATTTGCATGGCCGCGCTTTGTCCGCCGATGAATTCGGCCTCAACGCGTTCGAGTCCGGCGCTGCGGGCGATGTCGCAGGTGAGTTCCACGAGGGTGGTCGCCAGGCCGCGACCGCGATAGGCGGGATGGACGAGCACGCTGACGCGGCCGATATGGCGTTTCCAGCCGCCCAATTGTTGATGGAGCGTGACCACCCCGACGAGTTTGCCACCGATGAGCGCGACGATGGGCAAATTGCGGCCGAAATCGATGTTCTTGCACCAATCGCGGATGATCTTGATATCGGTCACGCGGTGCTTGATGAACATGCGCTCGTTTTCAGGGATGTCGAGGAACAGTTTGTGCAGGCTTTTCTCATCGGTCTTTTCGAGCGGGCGGACGACGGCCCGTTTGTTTTCCTTGAGCTTGACGTGCTTCGGAAATTTCTGGAGTTCGAGTTCGATGCTGAATGACATAAAGACGTCCTTCCGGGCCGCACTGTGCGCGGAGAAAAGTTTACGCGCAACCAAATTTTTCAGGTGAGGGCTGATTCGCCGGCGATGCCCGTGGCCTGCCGGATGGAATGCAACTTCACCTCCGCCGGATCGAGGCTCCAGCGCGAGGCCAGGCGCGGCACCTTTTCAAAATTCGTTTCCGCATCGAGGATGGTCGCGGTGTGTTCGCCGTAGGCAAAAGTCTTCATCCCGATCTCGACTTCCGGGAGCGTCTCGCCGCCCTGGTTCCAGACGGTTTCGCCCGTCCACGCGTAGGCGCGGGTCACGCAGCCATCGTCCAGCCGTGCCCAGGCATGATGATGCATCAGACGGCTGGCATAAAAAAATTGCACGTGGCCGACCTGTTTGCTCAAGGCGGTGAGAAAGAGAAAGGTCGCGTCCACGTCGTCGCTCGGGTTCGGCAGGGCGAGCCCGGTGACGATCACCCAGCCGTTGACGCGCGGGCTGATGAAAAATTCGTGCCCGCCCGCGAGGCCTTCCTCCCACGAGCAGGGTGATGCGCGGTTCAGGCCGAGGGCCATCTTGACCGCCTCCGGCGAGGCCGAACGCACGGCCACCCAGCAACTCGGGCGGTTCGGGACGTTGCCATTGTACGGGAAGAAATTGAGCACGTTGGCGAGCGCATATTGATCCTGCCGCTGGCGGCGATGGATGAAGACCATCCAGACGAGTACCATCAGGCCGATGCCGAGCGCAAGGGCGTTCAGGATGACGAGGGGCGTCAGCTCGGACTGCGGTGGCATCATGTCAGACGGACTCACGAAACGAATCTACGCCCGCGGCGTGCCGGTTCAAAGAAAAATTTGCTGGATAAGGAAAAAATTGGTCACAAACCGGTGACAGAGCCACGTGCCCATGAACCCGAAGATGGTGAGGCCATAATAAAACCAGCCGCTTCTTTCAGACGACGGTTATTCGGTCGACCTGTAGTCAGGCCACGCTTCTATCCGGGCGGCAGGATGCCGCCCTCTACGGCAGCCAAGATGGCCGCCGCTACGGTGCGACGGACTTGGCGATCCAGGCGAGGTATTTTTTGGTGCCGCCGGCCAAGGGGAGGACGAGGAATTCCGGGGTATCGTAAGGATGTTCAGCGAGGATCAGTTTTTCGAGCGCGGCCAGTTTTATCCGGGTGGTTTTGAGGAGGAGCAGGGTTTCCGCGCCGGACTCGATTTTTCCGTTCCACCAATAATGGGATTCGATCCCGGGGAGGAGGTTGGCGCAGGCGATGAGTCTGGCCCGCAAGGCAGATTTGGCGAGGGCGCGCGCCGTTTTCAGGTCCGGCGCGGTGACAAGGACGGCGGCAAATTTTTTTGCCGGCCGCACGCTTCAGCTAAGCGGGGTGAAATCGCCGACGGGACGGGTGAACGCGTCTTCGGCGGGATGGACGATCAAGGTATCCGCCGAGGAACCCACGCTGTGGGAAAACACCGTGAAGGGCAGGGCGATGACGAAAATCGCGGAGCCGACCACGGTGACCAAAATACAACCGGGCCGTACCAGGGCGACATCGCCGACGACATCGAGTGACCGGTCCACGTCGGCGCGCGAGGTGCTGATGCCGCCAAAGGTGAAGGCCAGCGCACACGCGATGAGCATGATTTTATTTTTCATAAGAGCAATTCTTACTGCAACAATGCACCTTCCCATGGAATATTCAAGGTCATTTATGCGGCAAATATCAACGATTGCATCGTTTTCTTAGGGATTATACACCGGGAACGGTGATTAGTTTCGTTTGGGAACGGGAAAAGTTGTCACAGGGAGGGCGATCATGGTTCCAAGAGCCGGGGAGGTTCTAAACGCAGAGTTGCAGACGACGCCAGGGGACACGGAGGAAAAGCGGAATTGTAATAGTGTTACAAAACTATTCTTTTTTTCCCAAATCTGCGAACTGTTTGCCTAGATCAATCAAGCTTCCAAGGTTTTCAAGGATCAGCCGATTTACCTCAGATTCCTTTACAACCTCATTTCTGATCGCAGTCGCAAGATTCCAATCCGCCTCTCCAAAGACGTATTGCTTGTAGAGGTTTCTGGAAACTCCGTCATGGAATTGATGGATGCGCTCGTTTAGTGCAAACACATCCATCTCACCACGCCGCCAGGATTCAAACTGCTCTTGCAGATCTCCGACGGCTTTTGCCAGTTCTCTTTCATAGGCCATCCCCGCCAATTTCCGAACCTCTTTCAGCTGAGCTTTGGTTAGTGTACGCGCGGTCATACTCAATCCAATTTTCCAACTAATAGCTGCGATCGCACCTGTTTGTCAATTACGAAACTGGCGTATTAAAGCAAAGGCGCGGAGGGCGCAAAGGGACGCGGAAAAAAGCTGGAATGTAAAAATACTACAAAACTAGGAACCGACCCCTTTTGGGTAACCCCAGAGCGAATCTCGAAATAATGAAATCCACCACAACGCCGTCAGCGTGAAAATTATCGCCGCCTGACTGCGAACACTGACTGTCACGTTTCTCAGCGCGTGCATATCGGCCTAACGACCTAGAACTGAGCCACAGCCGGCTCGGGATGTAAGCCGCGAAGCGGAACGAAAGACGTTATCGGCTGTTGGCTCCAGTGAATGGTTAGGCGATTGGGTGCTCATGTGTCTTTTATGCCGAGAATCTTCAAGGAGGCTGCGACCCGCTCTGGACTGGACTGACCATCCCGCGCTGCACGCAAAGACTCCCTGTCTTGTGGTCTCAACGGAGAATCCGACTGCAAAAGCGCCTCAACCGAACGCCACTGCTGAAACCACGGCTCACCGTGCTCGACGACGAAACGCGCAAGGTCCTCGATGCAGCGGTCATAAGTGCTTCCAGTCTCCGCATTGAAACGCAGATGGTACCATCCGGCGTGAAGTCTTCCCGCATCGCTGTGCGGCCCGTTCAGTGCCGCCGCAATGAAATCGTCGTTCAGGACGCGGATGCCGAAGTGGACGCGAATGTCCAGGGAAGCAGTCCGGGGTGCGCCGTAGGTGCTGCCGTGACGATGAAAATGTGTAAAGTCCACGGTGAAGGGATGGCGGCGTGTCCAGAACATCTTCAAGGTGCGGCGAAAGCCGAGCGGCTCAACACGTGTGGTGAAGTCGCGGCAAGCGCGCTCGACGCCGGCCCGAACGATACTTGTGTATGATTTGTCTGGCGCAGCGGGCATACGCGAATCGCCTAACGACCAAGAACTGAGCCACTGCCACGAAGGGCGTGGCGAACCGATGGCTTTGGGATGCAAACCAAAGGCATACAGGCCGTTGGCTCCAGTGATGTGTTAGGCATCAGGTTTCTGTTTGTCGTCTGAATCATCATGTGGATATGCAAAATCTACAATAGCTGCCGCTCCACGAAGTAGATAAGCGCCAACCAACGACAGCACAAGACCACCCGCCGGGACCGCCCAAATGATAGAACCATACTCCCTAAACTTTCCGTTCATGGCAAAAAGTAAAAATGCACCTGTGACCAGGTAATAGAAACCAACCAAGATCGCAATGAGTCCGACAACGCGAACCGCGACACCAAAAATCTCTCTCGGTTTCATAAACGTGATGATGCCTAACGACCAAAAGCTGAGCCACGCCGGAATAAAACGCAAGCCGCGAAAGCGGAACTGGAAGCGGCCAGCGGCGTTGGCTCCAGCGCTGTGTTAGGCCGACGGAATCTTTTTATCTTTGTAATCATAAATATCCAATGCCACATCGATGCCCATGACTCCTAGCTTCGCCATGAGGTCATGCGGCAGAGTTATCCCAATATTGACGCTATCTGCAAACAGGCCAACAAAAAACTCCACGCTGCCGCCTGTGTCACGTATGTGTCTAAATAATGCAGCATGTGGCTTCAACTCTTCGGCGGTGCGACTGATAAATGCTGGAAGATCGCTATCGTCGGGCGGTATAAATGGTGAAGTCCAATAAGAACTGGTGTGGTGCCCATCAAGCAAGTCTCCTTTAGGCGTGGTGCGGCGTTCGCCAACCATCCAAGCTCTCTTGGGCTGCCGACCAAGAGCCTCAGTGAACATCTGTGGCGCAAAATCGGGATGGCGTATTCGAAGCGAAAACTCGTAGGTGTATGGATGCATCGAACACGTAGTCGGCCTAACGACTAGAGCTCAGCGACCCGGCGCACGGGACGCCACGCTTGCAAACCACGACGTCCTGCCGGGTTCGCTGGAGCGCCTGGTTAGGCATCAGATACCTCCGTGACAAAATCTGAACCAAGCGTCTCGACCCACGCTGGTCTCGGACTCCGACCGGACGCACGGATAAGAAAGTCTGACTGCACACCCGAGATACGAAAGTGAGTCCCGCCGCCTGATGTCTCGCAATACTCGATGCGCAACGGTCCTCCGCCCTTAGGGTCTCGCAAAGCGCGAACCTCTGCTGCTCTTCCGCGATGCAGAGTATCGAGAATGTGCTGTTCATTGGGACTCACGCGATGATGCCTAACGAAAAAAGCTGAGCCACCGCCGACTCGCGGCGTGAACCGCGACAGCGGAACTGCAAGCGCCAACGGCGGTTGGCTCCGGCGACTTGTTAGGCCGCTCGGCTCTGATGCTGAATGAAATGCTCTGCTTCATGTCTCACAGAATCTGGTGCTGTCGGATGCTCCGCCGCAATGTGAAGCAAATCCAGATAAATCTGACGCTGCCGCGAATCGCGTGTGCCATTCAGGATGCGATTAACCATCCAAACGCTCAAATTGGCAGGCTGCCGCTTGACGGACTGAGCTAACTCATGCTCGTAATGTCCGCGCATCCGCTCCAACGTGTGGACTAGCGGCCCAGGTGTGCCCATCTTCGTGTCTGGCATCCGCTCCATGACTGCAAACAATGCCGGAATCGCTCGCTCCGGCTGTGGCTGCGCTATCAACTCGTCCGTCAACCCGCGTAACTTATCCAAGCCAGCAAACTCGTCATCAAAATCGCTTGGCTTCAACGTCGCAAGCTCGGCTAGAATCTGGTCAAAAGTGCGTGGCATACTCAAGGGGCCTAACGAAAAAAGCTGAGCCACCGCCGACTCGCGACGTGGATTGCAACCGCAGCGGCAACGGCGGTTGGCTCCGGCGACTTGTTAGGCAGCATCTTCAATGACTAACTGGGTTGGCGTGATAAATATAGTTCCAATAATCCGGTCGAATGTGGCGGTCAAGAAACAAGAGTGGCGAATAAATAATCTCTGCCGATCTGCCTCCACTCCGATAAGCTGCTAGAAGCGGAAAACGCTCTCCCTCCTCCAAATGAACATTACGATATGAAACTGGCTTTGAGCTTCGGTCAACATTTCGGGCATAGCTTGTGACATATAGGACAAATAAAAGAATGACGAATAATCCGCCAAGTATAGTGGTGCTCTTTTTCATAGTTTATGTGACATCTTAAATCGCAAATCGTTCAATGCTGCCTAACATAGAAAGCTGAGCCACCGCCGACTCGCGGCTCCCGAAAAACAAAAGCAGCGGGCGACGGCGGTTGGCTCCGGCGACTGGTTAGGCCACATGGTCATAACGACTTCTTGCGCTGCGTGCCTGGCAAAATCCCGCCAATCCCCAACCCAAGCGTCAGCGCTGGCAAGCCGACAATAAACACTGCAAATGCCGTCCAAACAATCTGAATATCCACAGAAGTTCTGACAACCAAGTATGCGCAAAGCATGCCAAAAATAAGTGCCAACTGGCACCATAACGCAATCACAACGTATCTGCGTCGGAACATATCGCGATACTTCTCAACGAGAGAGTGACGCGCTTCTGTGAATGTGCCAATTTTCATAAACGTGTAATGTGGCCTAACGAAAAAAGCTGAGCCACCGCCGACGCGCGGCGTGGATTGCAACCGCAGCGACTGCGGCGGTTGGCTCCGGCGACTGGTTAGGCCACATGGTCATATCACTTGATTTTACGCCGCTCTCTGCTGGCCCAATCGCGCAGATGGGTGAAAAGAAATGCGCTGTGACCTGGAATAGAAATCGCTGCGTAACGCTTGCCA
>DATHOG010000094.1:0-14475 GCA_035485115.1 Candidatus Sulfotelmatobacter sp.
CTCGCATGGCGGCGGCCATGGCGCGCGGGATGAACCTTGATCCGTTTTCGTGGGCATGCCGGGCCGCCGCCCAAGCAACCGGCATTAGCTTATAACGAGTTCACGCAACCAACTTAAATTGGCAGGGGAACTGATGGAAGTTAAAAAGACATCTACCCGCATTGATGCCGTGCAATGCGGGTAGATGAATTTTACAGGCCGGCGGCTGGTTTGTCGAGTCTGTAATCAAACAGGTGGTTGCTGGGATAAAATTTAGATGATGAGCAGAGCTGAACTAACTCTGCATAAGATGTGGGTAATGACAAGGGCTTCAGCCCGCTTCAAAGTTTGTTTGCAAGGCCACATTGAAGCGGCATAAATGCCGCGCTCCGCAATGGTAGCCCTCTGCAAGGAGTGCGCCGTTCGCATGTCCGGCCCAGGAAGGAAAAATCGCGATCAAATAACTTTTAGCTATTGACCGCGATCCCTAATGGGCGACCCCTTTCTGCTTATTTATCATCACCATCTCTGTCGTTGTCAGATGGCGGTGTCAACCCGGTGTAGTCGCCGACCACTTTAGCATCGTAGGGCGAATAGATGCCCTTCTCCGTTGTATTGAGGTCGTAGCCGACGTTATTTCCGATGGTCCCGCCGCCGGCGAGCGGAAGTCCCTGACTGGCGACAATGGCCCCCTCCGGACTGACGCGGATCACGCGGTTATTGAATTGGTCGCTGATCAACGTGTCGCCATTTTTGAGCCGCACCGCGCGGGTCGGCAAGGGTGCCGCAACGCTCAACGGGTCGGTATCGGTGATATATTGCCAGACGACAACGTCGTTGGTATCCACTTCCACGGCGCGGGAGTTGCCGGCATCGGTGAGCAACGTATCCCCGTTATCGAGGTGGCTGGCAAACGCGACGATATTAACCGTGCCGCCGGCGGTGAACGTCCTGACAATTTCATCGCGGCGAGTCACCTCGATGGCGCGGTTGTTGCCCTGGTCGGCAATCAGGATGTGGCCGTTTTCGAGCAGCTCGGCGGAGTTCGGGCCATTGAGCTGGTCGGCGGCATTGGTGTTTGAACCCGGATACTGCCAGACGATTTTCTTCCTCATATTGACCTCGATGATCCGGTTGTTCGCCTGATCCGTGATAAGGATGTCCATGTTGGGGAGAAACGTGCTTTGCACCGGGGTATTCAGAAGATCGGGACCGGAACCAGCCTGTCCGAATTGGCCATATTGCCAGACGATCCTGCCATTTTTGTCCACCAACATGACACGGTTGTCGGCTACGCCGCCGGGAGCCTGCGGAATCACGCCCGCGGGTGTGCCGGTGCCGGCCATCAAAGTATCTTCTCCAACACGCTGGGCATCGTTGACGCCGATGACTGAACCGGCTGAAAAATCATTCGGCCCAAGCCCGAACGACCAAATGATGGCACCGTACGGATCCGTCTCGATGACCCGGTTATTGAACTGGTCGGCAATGAGGATGTTGCCCGACTTGTTGAACTCAGGGCTGATTTTCACGGGCTTGGCCGAAAGACTGCCGGTCAGGGCCAAAACACTGATGCTGGTCAGGACGACGCGGACCGAAAGTACGACCGAGCTTTTGTGGTGGGATTTACTCATAAATATCTCCGTTTTGTTGTTGTTTGACTTAATCCTGTTGATTGTGGCCTCGATTGACAGGAACGCCCATGGGGTGAAAGCCCCATGGGTTTCAAAACGACACAACCGACATTTAAGATGAGAGGGACGAACCCCCAAAAGGTTCCCGGCTGACGAATCTTCCGTCCATTTTTCCGTCCGCTCATACTATTTGACTCAAAAAGGCTTCCGGCCGGAGGCGTTCTACTTGCGATCGGACAGCCCCTGCAAAAGACTGTATCATCTGGAATGTTGCCTTTCACAGAACAGACGCGCCAAACCGGACGATGAGGCATTGTGCGAAACGCTCAACGAAACGAGAAATTCAGGGTTCCAATAACCGAGTTGGCGCAGTAGTTGTTCGCCCCACCGCTGCTTGGCTCGTTATAATAGTCGAACCGGTATTGCAGCCTGGTAGAGACGTTCCTGCCAAAATGACGGGTCAAACCAACTTGAGCACTATGCCGTTGATATCGAATGCCGAGCGGCAGACCGCCGGCAAAATTATTCTGGCCATAATCGGCCCCGGAGAAAACATAGCCGGCAAACAAGTCGGTGGCCTGATTGATGACAAAGGTGCCGTTGGCAAAAACGCTATAAATATTACCCCGGTAAGGAACGACGGCCGGCGAGCCGTCCGCCGCCGTGGTGGTGGCCGAGGTTTGGTAGGAAACGGTGGCGGAAAGAAAAAGGCGCGGCGTGGGTGTGAACGTGGTGTTGATGGAAAAAATATGGGAGTACTCTTTGCCGGCAAGCAGTTCGCCGCCCGGCGATATGACGTTGCCAAAGGAGACAAAAGCAGCCGTGTTCAGGTGATAATCGGTGGCGTGATACTGATATGACAAGGTGGTTTTAAAACGGGTGGACGGATGTAACACAAGATTTGCCTCGACCTCATCGGTGATCAAGTTGCGCGAACGGATGAACGTGGGATAAGCGGTCTCGACGGGTTGCACCAGGGGGGCGCTGTCATACTGGCTGTCATCTTCGTAGCGGCGGTAATGGACGGTGAGGGAAACGGCGCGCCACGGCGACGCACTGAAACCAAGCCGGAAGTCGGTCAACTGGCTGGAAAACGAGGTATTTTGCAGAAAGACAGCCTTGTTGAGAATGTCCTGCGCGGCGGAAAACTGGTCGTATTGCGCAATGGTCTGCTGCTCCAAACGGGCTTCGGCAAACAGGGAGGTAAAAGGGATTTTCGAGTAGCGCAGCGCAAGGTTTTCCTGCGAGGAAGTCTCGTCATAATCCGAGCCCACGGTGAAAGGAACGGTCATATCAACAACCGGCGGCGGCGGGACTTGTTGGTCAAAAGACCCGTCGCCGAAGCCATGTTGTCGCGTCCACTCCGCCTCCACGCCAGTGGAAATGGTCAGGCCGTTGAACGGGCCGATGAGACCGTTGACATTGCCAACGTGCGATTCTTTTACCAGATTGATATCGGGCGCGGTCGTTATCTGCAGCAAAGCCGGGGCCTCCATCCGGAAAGCCGAGTCCGCATCCAGGTGGCTGTAAAGATAACCCGCCGAACCGAAGAACCAGTCGCTGAATTTTTTTTCCATCCGGAGGGTGTTCGCGCCCTGAAAATAAGTTGTGCCTTCGCTCACACTTTGCGGCAGCGGGCCAAAGGCGACGTTGGTGAGGCTGGTATTCAGCTTATAAAACTCGCCGCGAAACCGGTCTTCAATCGTCACGCCTTTGATTTCGTCATCCAGATCCAGTTTGATGATGTGAACCTCCTCGTTGATGCTCCGGCTGGCGGGGGCGAGGTTGCGGGCGGTGGCGCGGATGGTGCCCACCGCGCTCCATTCCGTGCTGGCTTCGTTGCCAGACTTGTAATCATATTCATAGCCCAGCACCAGCCGCGGCCAGTCCGGCAACGCCAGGCCGACATCAACCCAGGCTTTGCCCAGGTCCAAATGCAAATCCTCGCCCAGGCTTGGGGCCATGGAAAGCAGGGATGGGGCATAGCCGCCGGTGTCATCGAAATATTTCCGATACTGCTCCCAGCCGGAATGAACGAAGCCAATCCCGTTCCGGTCCACGTCCAGGCCAATTTTGTAATCGTCCAGCAACGCATGGCCGGTGAGGAGCCATTTCGTGTCGGGACTCGTTTGCTGGAACAATTCGAATGCCTCCACGCCACCGTTCACCCCGTCTTTCTGCCAATAGTGTTCACGAAATTCATGCTTGTCGCCGCTGACCGTCGTCCCGCCGAGAACGGGTGAAAAAGAGAAATCAAGGTTGTTGGTCGGGTTGACATTCTCCCAAACCGCTCCCTGGTCAATCCAGGCGCGCAACAACGATACTTGCGCGGCGGTCAGTTGGCCGCCTTTTCCAATGGGCGGCATTTCGTTGTCTTCCGTGAGGTAGGCCACATAGTAAAGGAGCGGGCTTTTGGCGCTGTTGCCGGGGAGAATATCCAAACCCTGTTCGCCGCCTTTGAGGGCGGACGGGCGGTTATCGAGGCGGAATTCGCTTTTCGCTTTTTCCGGGCCGTGGCAACGCAAGCAGTTGTTCTCCAAAATGGGTTTGATATCGCGGGCGAAATCAACCTGTACCGCGGCGGGCGGCGGGAGTTTGGAAACGTCCAACGCGGCGGCAGAAACAAGCCGGCACCCGACGAACAACACGAGCAGACATAGACTGATTTGCCCCAGCCTGGTCACGTTGTTCGGCCTGCTTTTCAATAGAGAAGAATGGGATGAACGTTTGAGCCGTGAACCGCCGTATGGCAGCCGGCGGTCCAACAACTGCCGAACGCCAAACTGCTGGTGTGATCCCTGCCGCCGATAAAAATGCGACCGGAGGCGGCCGGTCCGGCGACTTGGGCATGGCAACGGAGACAAAGATTTGAATCCGGTTCGATGAGCATTTTGGCATTGATGGAGCCGTGAGGACTGTGGCAGGCGGTGCAACCTTCGCGCAGGGCGGGGTGTTCATAGACAAACGGCCGGGTTTGCTCCCGATGGCATTGGGCGCACGATTCGTTCAACCGCGACATGGCCAGTCCGCCCGCCGGTTTCATGATGTCCATGCCGTGGGGATCATGGCATTGGACACAGTTCATTTTTCCTTCCAGCACGGGATGATGCTGTGGAAAATGGAATTCGGCCTGCACCTCCGCGTGACATTGGAAACATGCCTGCGGATCTTTGCCGGGGTTGATGATGAATTTGTCCAGCCCGCCGCGCCCGCCCATCGCAATATGTTTGCTGCCCGGCCCGTGGCAGGATTCGCAGCCGGACTGTCCGGGCATCCGGCCGTTTTCCAGGTGCAAACGCGCATGCGGGCTGGCGGGAAAAGCGCGGGTGATGTTTTCGTGACAGTCCGCAGAGGCCTTGTCGCCGACGAAGGTTGCGCCTTCAATCTGCAACGGCACCGCCACGGTGCGATCCACCGTGGAACAGGAGTTCACAAAAAGTAAAAGCAACGCGCCGGCGCCGGCAAGCACCGCCAGACCGGCGAGCCAGCTTAACCGCCCTGCCTTTAACAGCCGCATATTATTCAAATCCTAAATCCGTCATCTTTCAAAAGATGAACATCACAACGGACATTTTAATGGATCAAGGGTTGGGCATTTGCCCAACGCGATAAAAGAGGGGGTTGTTCGTCGCGTGAACGTCCACAAAAACGACCGGATTGCTTGCGGCGAGGTTGGTGATGAGCGGAATCCAGTTTGCCGCCGCCAAATTTGTCGTGCGCTGGATGACATAGCTCAACCCGACGTTCGCCGGATAGCTGAACTGAAAATTTGTGGAAGACGATGCCGCCGGCTTGCCAAGCAAAACCGTCACCGGCGTCACGACATTGATTGAAATTGAGTTGGTATTTTTGATGCCGTTGTTATCCGAAGCGATGGCGGACAAGGTGTAGCTGCCGGCGACCAGATTATTGGTCGTGCCGGAAAACGGCGCGGTGCTGACGTTGGCGAAAATGTTCGGTCCGACGAGGAACTGCACGTTGGTCACCGAACCGTCGCTATCGGAGGCGGAGGCCTTGAGGGTGAGGTTCGCCGGCGCACTCAACGTGGCGTTGTTCAGCGGATTGGTAATGGACACCGTCGGCGGTACATCCAAGGTGATGTTCACCACGGCGGAAGTCGCGGAAATGCCCGCAGCGGTCGCCACCGCCTTGAGAGCGTAAGCACCGGCGGCGAGATTGTTGGCCGTGAACGTGAAGGGAGCAGTCAAGGACGACCCCAGCAAAACACTGTTGGTGAAAAACTGCACATTGGTCACCGTGCCGCTGCTCACGGTGGCGCTGGCTCCGAGGATGACAGTCGCGGGAGCCGCAAAAACCGCGCCGCTGGCCGGATTGGTAAGGGTCACCGTCGGGGTCGGGGCAACCACGGCGGGCGTGGAGCGGGTATACGAAAATGATTTATCTCCGTTGCCGCCTTGCCCACCCCAGGCCGTCAACGTAAGTTGCAGGTAAATATCCTCGTTGATCAAATGCACGACATAAGTTTTGTTCACATCATTCGGCGGACGCTCGCCCGATTCCAAGGGACACGCGCCGTAAGCCAGATTTGTGTTGGCAAGTGTTCCGATGGCCCATTTCGTATCCGCAGGGCTGACGCCGCCGGTGGCGCCGCCCTCGGTCGCGGAATTATACAACCCATCCCCGGTGGTGGCGCGGGTTATGATCACGCCGGGAGTCCATTGATCCGAAAGGTCACCGGTTGCTGCTGAATGGGTGAAGGCAATGGTCGGCCCATTCCAAACGGTCCCGGCGTGGACGGAAGCGGCCGCGATCAACAGCCCGGCCAAAATAGCTCCCCGCCAACAGACAACCGGCGATAATCTGAATCTTCTCATGGCAAGTATGAGGCTTGGAATTGGTTTATGTTCCAAAAAAATAATTAATCGCATCAAGGATTTGGCAGCCGGCCCACGCGATAAAATTCAATTCCGGCTGAATTCAATGAATTGGAAAACAGCATCGTACCGGCGGTCGCAGTGTTGGTCGCCAGCGACACCCAATTCACGAGGTTGGTTGAACTTTGGACGACGTAGAATCCGGGGCTGGCCGTGTAGTTGAAGGAGAACCGGCCATTGGTGACAGCGGCTCCAAAGAGAACAGCCGGTGCGGGCGTGGAGCGTTGATAGGCAAATCCGCCGCTGCCGCCGGAATTCCACAAGGTGATTTGCATAGCGATATAAATGTCATCCGAGATGAGATGCACGACCAGTTGCTGGCCGACGAGGGTGACGGGTGACGCGCCGTTCAGCAGGGCCAGCCAGTTGGTGTAGTGGAGCGAGGCGTAGTTGGTGAGCGTGCCAAACGCCCATTCCGTATTTGCCGGGCTGAACGCGGTGGCGCTCGTTTCCGAAAAGGCGTTGAACAGCCCCTTGGAAGCGGCGCGTGTCAGCCAGACATCCGGCGTGATCCGGTCCTGGTTGGATGCCTGGGTCGGGTCGGATGATGGCTGGTTGTAACTGATCAACGGGCCATCCCAAATCGTGGCGGCGCTGGTCCATGACGGAACCAATGCCAGCCAGGCAAAAACAAGAACGCGTAAAATACTTAACATTGAAAAACAAGGGCCTTCTCCGCTCATTGAAGGTGAGAGGCTGGAAACGGCAAAATGTTCCTGCGATTTTTGCAGGACCTTGCACCGCGTCTGCCAGCCTGACCTTGTAGAAACCGCAAAGGTGAATGAGTTGGGAACCAATCGAGTGTCCGGGACTCTTAATACGAGGCAAGCATCCGGCTAAACAGCCATCCAACACACTCATCAAATGAAAAGAAAATTGAAATGGATCAGCGCCGGTTGCTTGGCAGTATTTGCCTTGCTGCAGTTCACCAATCCGCCGCGCACGAATCCACCGGTTATTCATGATTTGATGGCGATGAATCCACCGCCGCCGGAAATTGCCGGGTTGCTGCGCGCCGCCTGTTACGACTGTCATTCGCACGAAACGCGCTGGCCGTGGTATAGCCGGATGGCACCGATGTCGTGGCTGGTCGCGGACGATGTGGACGAAGGCCGCAAACATTTGAATCTGTCCGCATGGCCGGCCGGCCAGCCGGAACGCGCTGCCGGATGGCTGGATCGCATGAGCGAGGAAATTGAGTACCAAGAAATGCCGCCAAAGAAATACACGGCCATCCACGCCGACGCGCGACTTACGGATGGCGAACGCAAGGAATTAACCGATTGGCTTGATGCTGAAGCCGTGCGACTGAATTCAAGGCCGGGGAAATAATATAACGGTGAGGATGGAATCCGGCCTTTGCTCCAACATCTGCGCGCCAAAATTCATGCCTCCCGCTCCAACCGGTACTTGGTCATGCCCGCCTATTAGCAAACATAGAGCACATTAGTAGTTTACAAAAATTGTGCGACCGGCTATGGTGGATCCGTCCCGCATGCGGGACGCGATGAGGCGGTGACGGGATCTGCCTTCGCTAAAAGCTACGTGCGACAGGACGGATTCCGGTTTTCGGAGTTCGGGTGGTTCTTTGACATAGGCACCAAAGTGGTGCCGGGCGGTCCGAGCCGGACGGGTTACCTAAATCCGACAAAGGATGAATAAGTACGAATAGTCCACTAAAATAAATTTGCTGACTTTTGCCGGTTTTTGCCGGAATTGTCGAAAATTGACGATCTAGGGTTTTGTTTAAGGTTTTGCCTGCGCATCCAGGAAGATGGTCATGCGGATGCGGGTGCCGCCGCCGGGACGGCTTTGGAGATCGAACTTTCCGCCGAGGGCTTCGAGACGGCGTTGCATGTTGCGCAGGCCGTTGCCGGTTGAGGATGACGGGTCCAGATCAAAGCCGCAGCCATCATCTTCAATGCAGACCTCGAGGGTGGCGTCCTTGGTGGTGACCTGGACGAGAACGTTTTTGGCACCGGAGTGGCGGATGACATTGTGCAGGGCTTCTTTGCAGGCGAGGTAAAAACTGTGCCGGACTTCCGCGGGTATGATGATGGCGGGGAGGGTGTGTTGCGCGGAAAAGCGGTAACGGATATTGGTGCTCTCGAACATTTCATCCACGCGGCGGCCGAGGTATTCCACGAGGCCGGTAAGCGAATCGTTTTGCGGGAAGATGGCCCAGACGATTTCTTCGAAGGAGCGGACGGTCTCGCGGGCGGTGGCGGAAATTTTGCTGCTGTGGGCGCGGACGATGTCGACATTGGCGGCGCCCTTTTCGGCGAGTTCGGCAAGCCAGGCAATTTCGGTCAGGTTGGCACCGACGCCATCATGGATGTCCTGGGCGATGCGGCCGCGTTCGCGGGCGACGGAGAGCTGCACTTCGAGGCCCTTGACTTTGCGCTGGTAGCGGAAGCGGAGGACGGAGTAGACCACGCCTCCCAGAATGGAAACGATGATAAAGGTGGCAATCGTATAGAACCACCAGGTCTGCCAGAAATAGGGCTGCACAAAGATGGGCATGCCGGTGGGGGTGTCGCTCCAGACGCCGGATTGGTTGCAGGCCATCACGAGAAATTGGTATTGGCCGGGCGGTACATGAGGATAGGTGACGGTCCGCGCGGTCCCGGCCTCCAGCCAGTCTTTTTCCAAACCGTCCAAGCGATAACGGAAGCGCACGCGTTCGGGGGCAGTGAGGTTGATGCCGGTGTAATGGAATTCGAGCCGATGCCGCCCGGGCGGGATGGTTTGTTGTAGCGGAGCGGCAGTGGCCAGGCTGGCCGGCGCGTCCGGCAGCAGATATTTTGTCTCCCCGTCAACGAGCATTTCCTCAATGGACACAGGCGGGGCCTTGGTGGCGGCGGGCACGCGCGCGGGATCCACGGAGACGAGGCCCTTGATGGTGGGGAACCATAAATGGCCGTCGCTGGTGTGACAACCCGCAGGCTGGAATCCGCCGGGACATTCAAGGGCGGGCATGCCGTCGGATTGGCCGAAGGCGAGACATTCGACGTGCGAACGCGAGCCGGCGACGAAATCAGCGAGTTGTTTTTTATCGATGCGGAAAATGCCCTGGAATGAAGTGAACCAGAAATAGCCCAGGCCATCGTCACAGATGTAGTTGATGACATTGTCAATGAGACCGTTCCGCATGTTGCAGGTGACGAAGCGGCCGTTCTTCAGGCAGCACAAGCCGCCATCCACGGTGCCGATCCACAATGAACCGTCGCGATCCGAGAGCAACGAGCGGACGGTATTCGAGGGCAGGCCGTCCTTGCGCGTGAACTGCCGGCTCTGGTCGCCGGTGATGTGGTACAGGCCGTTGCCATCGGTGCCGACCCAGATTGATTTATCCGTGGCGTCCTCGATGATGATGATGGCGTCGAGCGCGGGTGAAAAATTGTTCAGGCTCACGGTGGAGGCGACGCCGTCCTCGAGCCGGGCCAGGCGGTTCATGGTGCGCTGGCCCAGCCAGATGCGATGACCGGAATCTTCAAAGAGGCTGCCGATGGCCGAATCGCGTCCGGGGATGTCGAGACAGTGGACAAAGCCATTCGTTTCGTAGTGGAACAAGCCACCGACCCAGCTTCCGACCCATAATCCACCAGTGTCGTCCACGAGCACGGAACGGATGGCGAGGGAGGTGAGGCCTTGGGGTTCAGCGAAATGCTTGATGCCATTGCTGGAAAGACAATCCACGCCGTCACCGTCGTTGCCCACCCACAAGTCGCCGTTGCGACCTTCGCAAATGGCGGTGACGAGAACGGAAGAGAGACCTTGCTTGCGGCCGTAGGTTTTGAAGAGGGCCGGACGCAAGCGGTTCAATCCGCCCGTGCGCGTGCCCGCCCAAAGGTTGCCTTCGGAATCTTCAAACAACGACCGGACGAGGTCGCTGCCCAAACCTTCATTCACGGTGAACTGGCGGGGAGCGGTGTTGGTGGAGTAGCAGAAGATGCCTTTGCCGAGGGTGGCCACCCAGACATTGCCCTGCCGGTCTTCCAGGCAGTATTCGACGAGACGGTCGGGGCGTATCCAGTTGCCGGCATCAGCCACAAAATTGCCGTCACGCCACAGGCGGACGCGGCCTTGATTTTCCATCCACCAACCGCCGTTGCGGCTGGGGCACAGGAACTGGTATTCACCGGGTTGACCGATCAGGACGGGATCCAGTTTGCCGTTATTGATCCGGGCGAGAAGCGAGACGGACGCCACCCAGACCTGGCCGGATGCGTCTTCATACACGCGGAACATGGCTTCATTATATTTCCAGTCCCTGGATATCAATGTGAACTGGCCGTTGATGAAACGAAAAACTGTGCCGTCCTCGATCGTCAACCAAAGCGCGCCGTCATTATCTTCCGCCATCCAGAAGATGGTGCGGGCGGTCGTCTCCCGCTTCGGAAGGGAATAGGCGGTGAAGCGTCCGTCTTTGAGGCTGACCAGCAGGCCCTCGAAAACCGTAATCCACAAAGTGCCGTGGCGATCCACAAACAGTTGCCGGATACGGGCGCTGCCTAATTCCGGGGTGTTCTCGCCGTTGTACACCTTGAATTTGGCGCCGTCGAACCGCGCCAGACCATGCGTGGTGCCGCACCAGAGGTAACCGTCCGAAGTCTGGGCGATGCCGTTGACGATGTTTTCCGGCAGCCCATTTTCCGTCTGCCAAGCCTGAATCAAATAGTCGCTGGTGGCGGGCAGGGCGTGTACTGAAAGGGTCAGGCCACACAGCCAAAGCCACGCGACCACGCAGCCGACCGCCAGCCGCAAACACTTTGTCTTTTCCCGCTTGGGCTTATTGCTTTGCATCAAAGGCTTAACTTATACCGCATTATTATGAGGATATACTGGCAGGGAAATCCCCCATTAAAAGGGGGATTGTTGGAGTTGGCGAACAGTGTATTGTTGACTCAATTCGGTCATGTTTCAAGCCGACGCACAACGAGCAACTGCACACAACGAGGTTAACACTATTGAATCCATGTGTCGAATCAGACGACAAGCTAAAACCTTCCACGCATAAGCGCCGTGCGGCAGCCATGCGTTCCTGAAAACCAATCCAAAACCCATACCCTGTTCAACATGAAGATTGCAAAACTTTTCCTTCTGGCCATTCTGGCTTTGTCCCTGGGCGCCATGCCGCTGCGCGCGCAATGGAACCAGAACACCAGCATCGGTCCATTCACCTACACCGATCCGGCGAACTGGGCAGGCGGGGTGGTGTCCAATGTTTTTTCCATCCCGCCCATCAGCGGGCTGACCCTGCAGTTCACGGGCGATTATGTGCTTACCAACGGCGTGATGATCAACTTTCCCGGCTCCTCGAATGTCACATTTCAAAGCGACGGCACCACGCTGCGTACCTTGCATCTGTCCTTGGGCAATTTTGTACGAACCAACAATAACGGTGGCACCATCACCATCGGTACAAATAGTAATCCCCTGGCCATCGACCTGTACGGCTCAACGCGGACCATTGGTGGTGGCGCGGCTTTGAGTACCAGTTCCAGCTTGATCACCACGTTGAACATCGGCGCCCAAATCATTGATTCCTCCGGTAAAACCAATGCCGTCATTATTGGCGGCGGCAATACGTATGCGTATTTGTTGAACACTAATAGTTCCTTTCTCGGACCGGTTACTTTCCAGTCACTGCGCGGTGGCGGATTTGCCAGCATCAAACCTGTCGGCGGCGGAGCCAGTGCGTTGGGTGCGCCGTTAGACGCCTCCAATGGCACCATCACGGTGAGCGACGGCGGCAGCTTTGGGCAGATGAAATATCTGGGGACAGGTGATACCAGTGACCGAAATTTTATCTGGAACATCACGGATTATCACACCAACGCCTCCTGGGGGGGTGACTATTTATTTGCCAATTCCGGCACCGGGCCGTTGAAGCTCTCCGGCCAGTGGTTGTTTCCAACAAATCGTACTACCAGCTCCGAGCTGGTCATCGCGGCGGCGACCGCTCCCATTGAATTTGCCGGGTACATCAACGGCACGGGCAATGCAAACGGCACGTTCACCTATCCGCTGTTCTATGGAAATAGTTCCACCAATCGCATCACCTTGTCCGGGCCGACCAATACTTTCAAGGATTTCTACGTTTCCAACCTGACGCTGGCGTTCAACACCGCGGCGCCGGCGGGCTCGCCGTCGTCGTTGGGCGCGGGCACGAACAGTATATTTTTGGATGGCGGCAGCGCCGGCTGGCTCGGCTGGGTCGGCGGTTCCGGGCAGGGTTCCAGCCTGCAATACTACGGCCCCAGCGCGATCTTTACCCGGAACGTCCAGTTCAACGGCGGCGGCAATAGTTTTTACTGGGCCTTGGACAACGCCGGCACCAATACGGCTCTGACCTGGAGCAATAACATTTACTGGAATCTCCCGGCGGTGAATTTTGGTTTTGATCCGCGGTATCTTTTCATAAATCCATCTATCACTTCCACCAACATTGTCACCAGCCTGATTCCAGACGCCAATATCAGCGTCGCCGGCATCCCCATCGGCGTCACCGTGGCTGCCGCTTCCCCGGCAGGAACGGTGGTGAACAACGGCGGCGTGGTGGAATTGCTCAATCCTTCCAATTCCTTCGCCGGTGGCATCCAGTCCGCCTATGCGCGCACCATTCAGGCCGCGACGTTGGCCGATATCGGCACGGTCAGTTCCATCGGCACCGGACTGAATCCTTATCTCGTCGGCACGCCCAGCATTCAGCTTACGGGAATCAATTTAGGATCCACCGACTCGCAGCGCGGCGGCATCTTTTCGTATATCGGGACCAACTCCGTTTCCAGCGATCAACAGATCACCATTCTGGGCAGCAGCGGTGTGCTCTGCAGCGGCACCGTACGGAATGACAGTCCCAATAACAGCAGCCTGCACCTGACTTATACCGGCACTTGGAGTCTCTACTCCGTCATGCCGAAGTGTCTGATGACCCTGGGCGGATCCGCACAGGCGGTCAATACTCTGGACAACGTTCTGCCTGATGTGCCCGGGGTGGGAAACTCCGGCAGCCTGTTGGTCAATGGTTCCATGTGGCGCCTGACGGCGGCGGAAACTTATACGGCGACCACGGGCGTTGCCAATGCCACGCTCATTCTGGACGGCAGCGTCGCCTCCGGCGCGGGCATGAGTGTCGGCTCCGGCGGTCTGCTGACGGGCACCGGCACGGTGAACGAGGCGGTGAGCATTGTGCCTGGCGGCTCCATCGGAGCAGGCGACGGCGGCATCGGCACGCTGACCATTGCCGGCAACCTGACCAACTCGGGTACGTTGACCATGAAGATCAGCAAGCTAGCCGGTACCAATGATCAGATTGTGTTGACCGGCGGCGGTTCACTGACCTATGGCGGTGGATTGACGGTGACGAATCTGGGCGGCACCCTGGCGTTGAACGACACATTTACGCTTTTTGTCGCCGGCAGTTATATCGGTTCAATCACCTCAAGCAATCTGCCGCCCCTCGCGTCTGGTCTGGCTTGGAATACATCCGGCCTGACCAACAACGGTTCCATCACGGTCGTGGCCGGCCCACCCGCCACGCCGCCGGTGATCACGGGTGAATCCCTTATTCCCGGCAACTTGGTCCTGAAGGGAACCAATGGCAGTGTGAACGGTACTTTCTATGTGGTCACCACCACCAATCTCACGACTCCCATGACGAACTGGACATACCTCTTCACTAATCAATTTGATGGCAGCGGCAATTTCAATGTGACCAACCCGTACACCCCGCAATGGCCCGCGAGCTTCTTCCGGATCAAGTTTTAACGAACCTCAATCTATGAGTGATACGTCACAATACATCCTCGCACCCGCTGGAAAAAAGGCTCCTCAGCGCATGACCTCGATACAAGCGCGCGCGTTCACATTAATCGAGTTGTTGGTCGTCATCGCCATCATCGCGATTCTGGCCGCCATGTTGTTGCCGGCGCTGACCAAGGCGAAGGACCGGGCCAAGTCGA
>DATHOG010000095.1:0-48739 GCA_035485115.1 Candidatus Sulfotelmatobacter sp.
CTGACGGATCATCTGGCGACGGTGCTGGCCGCGCGTTACGCCGCTGCCCTGGCAGGATGGGACGGCGAAACCAGTGATGATTTCCGGCACAAACTGCGGACCTTGCGCGGGTTGTGCCAGGATATTGTCGAACTGCGGCGCGGTGATCACAGCGGTGCGCGGTTGAAAATGGAGCAGGAACGCCTGACGCGGGAACAGGAAAAGACGGAAGAGGAAGTGGTCGCCCATTTTCAAAAGTGGTTAAAAAATCCGGACGTGCGAGATGCCGTCTGCCAGAATTATGTCAGCTCGGAGGAGCGTGAGCGGCGGATGCGCGCGATTTTTGGCCTCGAACCCAAGCCGGAACCGGCGCCGGAAGAAGCCGCCCAGGAGCGCGGCGATAAAATTGGAGGAATTTTCGGTATGCCCCCGGAAGCGCAAGAGCAATGTGCAAACCTGGCATCCGATGGCACGGAGTCAAACCCAGTCAAACCCAGTCAAACCAAAAATTGTGGCTATTGACGCGTAAAAGTTGAAGGCGAAAACGGATATGTACATATACAACTTGTATGAAAAGATTCACGAAAACACCATTTCTTCCGAAGTTTGGTTGAGGAATTATGAAGTTTCCCTATTCGAACATGCTCACCAACTCATCGTGGTCTTGCCCGCGTCGGCAATTCAGACGGCAACCAATGCACCCTAAATCGGCGTTCCCGAACATTTTTTGTCACCTCTTCGCGCTTTCCTGCCACCTATGCGACGATATGATGACATCCAACATGATTACGGCAGCGGTCAATGACGACGCGGAATTGGTGGGCGCCACGCTCGCCGGCAATCGCGACGCCTTCGGGCGGATCGTTTCGCGCTATCAATCCCTCATCTGCTCGCTGGCCTACAGCGCCACCGGCAGCCTCGGCCAAAGCGAGGATCTGGCGCAGGAAACTTTCATCTCTGCGTGGAAACACCTCGGCCACCTGCGCGAGCGGCACAAGCTCCGCGCCTGGCTCTGCGGCATCGCGCGCAACCGTATCAACAGCTTTCTCCGTCGCGAAGGCCGCGAACCCATCCGCGAAGCCCTGCCGTTGGAGGACGCCGCGGAAAATCATTCGCCCGAACCGTTGCCGGTGGACCACACCATCAGCAACGAGGAGGCGCAAATCCTCTGGCGTGCAATTGAACGCATCCCCGAAATCTATCGCGAGCCGCTGGTGCTTTTTTATCGCGAACATCAATCCATCGAAACCGTCGCCGCGAACCTCGATTTGACCGAGGACAACGTGAAACAACGCCTCTCGCGCGGACGCAAGATGTTGCAGGAACAGGTGCTCGCATTCGTCGAAGGCGCTTTGTCCCGCACGAACCCGGGCAAGATGTTTACGCTCGCTGTGCTGGCCGCGTTGCCCGCGATGACTTTTTCCGCCAAGGCCGCTACGATTGGAACCGCCGCCGCGAAAGGCGCAGGCGGAGCGAAGGCCGTGGGCGTGATGGGCTGGTTCAGCACGATTTTAAGTCCGTTGCTCGCCTTCTTCGGATTTTATTCCAGCTACCGCATGAGCCTCGACGAGGCGCAGACGGACACCGAGCGTCATCATATCAAGACGACCTTCCGCAAAACCTTGCTGGTGACGGCCATAGTCTCGGCTCTGATGGCCGTGCCGCTGTATATGGCTTGTCGCGGTGAGGAGCATTTCCTCCCGTTGTTTGGAGGTTTGCTTTTCAGCCAGGCCATCGTCGTTTATTTGCTGACCTTGCTTGCATTTGTCATGAGCACGCTTGCCGCCCGGCGGCGTTACCTCGCTCAAACACTGATGCAGGAGCATGGCGGAAATTTTCCGCCCGCCGCGTATGAATTTCGTACCCGGGCAACATTGCTCGGCCTGCCGCTCGTCCACATCCGCATCGGCGACCGTTTCGACGTGGTGCGCGGGCCGGTGAAAGCGTGGATCGCCATTGGCAGCAGTCATGCGATTGGTGTGATTTTCGCCTCGGGCGGCCTCGCCATCGCACCCATCAGTTTCGGAGGACTAGCGTTAGGGATCCTGCCGTTCGGCGCGATCACGCTGGGAATTTTCCCGATCGGTGCCCTTGCGTTCGGCGTCTGGGCCTACGGCGGCCTGGTGTTCGGGTGGCAGGCGTTCTGCGGCGTCGGGCTGGCCTGGAATGCGGCGACCGGCGGCATTGTGGCCGCGCATGATTTTGCGACCGGCGGCATCGCGCACGCATTGCAGGCCAACACCAAGGCCGCGGCGGATTTTATCCAGCAACAACTTTTCTTCCGCATCTCCCGGGTGGTCAACGCCCACGGCTTTGTAGTCATGCTGTGCTGGATCATCCCCATGGTGGTGCAGGCACGCATCGTGGGACGCGCCAAACGCCGCCGCGAACAGAATAATTCACAACCCTGAACCAAAACCTGAACCGCTTTTTTGAAAATGAAAACGTCCACCATCATCTACATCGCCGTCTGCGGAGCCATCGCCGTTGCGCTGGTTTACGCGAATAAATCCAGAACGCCCGTGCCGGTTGCGCCGATGGCGAGTTCAATACCGGAACAGTCCCCGGCTGCAGCGCCGGAAAAAGTTTCCGCTACGCCGGTTGCCGCGCCCGCTCCCGTGCCGGCCGGTGGCACGCCGACGCCGGTTGCCGTGGCGACCACGGCTGCTGCCGCCAAGCCGGACGATTCTGCAAATGCCGCCATTCATAAGGCGGTTGACGATCTGTTGTCCGCAAAAAATGGTTTGGACAAACACAACCTCTTTCAGCAGCTCCTCAAGTCCGGCCAGATTGATGCGGCCATCGCCGAATTGCAGCAGCGCGCGGCGGCGAATCCGAACGATCCTGAGATTCCCACGACACTCGGCGAGGCGCTCTTGAACAAGGTGAAGGATATGCACGACAACGGCACCGGTGATTATAATCAGATGGGCATCCTCGCCATGCAGGCCGACCAGAGCTTCAACAGCGCCCTGAAAATTGATCCGCAAAACTGGGAGGCGCAGTTCGTGAAAAATTCCTCGATGACCTACTGGCCCGCGAATCCCGAGGTGGACAATCAGGTCGTGGCTAACCTCTCCAAGTTGATCGACCAGCAGGGAACGATGTCGCCGCAACCGCAGTTCGCGCAGACCTACGTGGTGCTCGGCAATGAATATCAAAAAATCGGCCAGCCGGACAAGGCGCTGGCGACCTGGCAGGTCGGCCTGCAACAATTCCCGAACGACCCCACCCTCCAGAAGAAGATCAACGGGCAGTAAGTAAATTTCTGCAAAAACTTTGTCAGCTTTCCCGCTGGCGGGCCACTTATGCGGCGATATGATGAATCCAATGATTGCCGCCGCCGCGCAAAACGATGCCGAACTCGTCGGTGCCACGCTGGCCGGCGACCGTGAGGCGTTCGGGCAGATTGTCGGGCGCTATCAAAGCCTGGTTTGTTCGCTCGCCTACAGCGCGACGGGCAGCCTCGGCCAGAGCGAGGATCTGGCGCAGGAAACCTTTGTCACCGCCTGGCGGCAGTTGCGTGAGTTGCGCGAGCCGGAGAAGTTGCGGTCATGGCTTTGCGGCATCGCCCGGAACCTCATCCTCAATTCGCTCCGCAAACAGGGCCGCGAGCCGACCCATGCGGCGGAATCCATCGAAACGATTTCGGAAACCCATTCACCTGAACCCCAGCCGGTTGATCACACGATCACCCGGGAGGAGCAGGCCATTCTCTGGCGGTCGCTGGAAAAGATTCCTGAGGCCTACCGCGAGCCGCTGGTTTTATTTTACCGCGAGCACCAATCCGTGGAGGCGGTCGCGGAAAAACTGGAGTTGACGCCGGATACGGTGCACCAGCGTTTGTCGCGCGGGCGAAAGCTTCTGGCCGTGGAGGTCATAGCCTTTATCGAGGGCGCGCTGACGCGGACGAATCCGGGACAGGCATTCACCCTCGGCGTGTTGGCGGCGCTGCCCGTCACCTTTGCGACTTCGGCAAAAGCAGCAACGGCCGCTGTCGCGGCTGCGAAAGGCGGGGCGGCCGTCACTGGTGGAGTTTTCGGTTCTGTGCTCGGCGCGTTGCTGGGACCGGTGATTGGTTTGATCGGCGGCTACTTCGGCATGAAGATGAGCCTTAACAACACGCGCACGCCGCGCGAACGCACCCTGGTCAAACGTTACATCCTGACGGTTTGTCTGGCGGTGGTGGTTTTTGTCGTGTCACTGCTGTTGTTCATGTCCTTCGCCGGGGCGTTGTGGAAAAGTCATCCACGGCTTTTCATCGCGCTCGGCCTAGGCATCACGGCGGGTTACGGGCTTTTTATTTTCTACAGCGCCTTCCGATTCAACCGCGTCTTCGCGCAGGCGCGCGACGAGGAGCGGCAGGCGCATCCCGAATCGTTTCGCGGCAAGGCAGGGATCACGACGATGTTTTGTGACCGTTGGGAATACCGCAGCCGCGCCACGTTGCTCGGTTTGCCGTTGGTGCATTGCCGCACCGGAAGATTGCCTGGGCAAAAAGTACAGCCTGCCATCGGCTGGATCGCCTGTGGCGAACGGGCGTATGGAATTCTCTTCGCCAGCGGCGGAGTCGCGGTGGGCGGCATCAGCATGGGCGGCTTCAGCATTGGAATTTTTTCATTCGGCGGCTTCGGTATCGGGGTGATGGTCTTTGGCGGCATGAGCCTCGGTGTGATTGCCCTGGGCGGCGCGGCCATCGGCTGGATTGCCTCCGGCGGATTTGCGATCGCGTGGCACGCGGCGTTTGGTGGAGTCGCCGCCGCGCACGACCTCGCCCTGGGCGGCGCGGTGCTGGCCAATCACGCCAACGATGACGTGGCGCGCGATTTTTTCCTGCGCCATCCATGGCTCAACACCGCCCGACCCTTGACCCGCAACGTTTTCTGGACGGTTTGCTTCGCGCCCGTGCTGATGCAAATGCTGGTCTGGAACTGGTGGCGGCGGAAAAAAGCGAACGAACCGGCGCTTCAGAAAGAGGTCAATGGGCAATGAAGGGGTGGCATGGAGACAGAAGACAAGGAGGTTTGCAGCCTATCATGGCGTTAAGCCATAGCTTCGTTATAAACCATCCTGAAATACGACGGCCATAAACCAAAACGTGAAAAAGAAAAGCAATGCCGCCAACACAGGAATATAAAGAACCAGCCACATAACTCGATGTGACCAGCGAATCGGCAACGTCGTAATAAATGCTGCACCGATGAAAATGGAAACAGCCAATCCGGCGTAATCACTAAATGTAGTGAATTGATATGATGGCCAACGACTTAAAAAAAGATAAACTGATGCCGCAACAAAAGGCGTCAACGCTGCGGCAATCAGTCGCCACATAATCCCTCTCGGTCTGGCTTTGATTTGTCCCATAAGCGTCTTTAAAGCCTATCGTTTGGCCACATTTTCACCTTGCCCAGTTGGCATCAAAGGCTATGCCATAGTGATACTAGAATTGAATGCCTTCGGTCGCCAGCAGCTTCCGTTTCCGATCCAACCCGCCGCTGAAACCGCCAATTTTTTTGTTCGCAGCGAGGATTCGGTGGCACGGCACGATCACCGGAATCGGATTGGCGCCGCACGCGCCACCCACGGCGCGGACGGCCTTGGGGTTTTTGATTTCGGACGCCACTTCGCCGTAGCTCTTCGTTTTGCCGGCGGGAATTTTCAGCATCGCGCGCCAGACGGATTTCTGGAATTCAGTTTTTCCGCTCCAATCCAGCGGCGGTAATTCCTTCGCCGCGCGCCCGGCGATGATGCTCTTCAGCGCATCGGTCGTGAGCTTGTGCCAGCGAAGGATTTCCTTGGATGCCTTGCCATTGGCGGAAATGACGCGGCCATTTTGGTTCATGGGCCAATCCAGTTCGGCCAATCCTTTTTCCGAATAATGCGCGAGAAAGGTCCCTTCGCTGGTGGGGGCGGGGAGTTCGATAAAATTATTTTTCATGTTAATCAGCAATGTAATTTCCATTGGTGCCTGATTGGCCCAGGAAAGCAAAGCAAAAAATCGGCGCGTCATGATCCCAAGGGCGCGGAGAATCCTTCTCATCCTCATGCTCATCGTCATCCTCAATTTTTGATCCATGAGGAAGAGGAAGACGATGAGGATGATTTCCTCCGTTCCCTTCGTTTGCTTCTGTAAAAACCTCCCGCTTTAGCTCACCGGTGTTTGAGGTAGAGCAAGAGGGTGCCGAGCAAAATCACAAAGAGCACGACCGCCAGCACGAGCACGCGATTGCGGGCGACGCGTTTCTCGTAGCGCAATGGTTTGAGGCCCTGCACGCCGCCGGCGGCGAGGTAGTTCACGAGGCGCGGGTTGCTGGTGGTGGGCCCGCGAAAATGGTTGCGGAGGCGGTTCCACAGCGCGGGCAAGTCATACTTGCGCACACCGAGGTCGTTGAAATGATCCGGCGCCTCGGCATCCAATTCCTCGCGCGGCTGCAACGGCTTGACCTTGACCTCCTCGAAGACCGGTTCGGATGGCTTGGGCGGCACAACTTTTTCATGCGTGTGCGAAACGGTCGGGCCGCCCGGCGTGGCGGTGGAACGGTATTTCGGCGTCGGCGTGCGCTGCAACTGCGTGTCGATTTTCTTGATCTCGGCCTCGAGTTTTTTGATCTCGGCCTCAAGCGCGCGCGCCTTGTCGTTGATCGGATCTGGCTTTTTTTGCGCCATGCGAACTTATGCAGCTTATTTCCGCGCGAGGATGGCGATGAAAATGCCCAGCGCCACGAGCGCGACGAGCAGCAGGGGCCAGGTGAAGGCCAGGCCGATCTTGCATAGTTTCCCGAAACCCAGATCGGCGAGGTGAACAGAGGAGGGGGCGGCGTTGGAATCCCCGTTGAGCGGCGCGGCGGCTTTTTTTGTCTCACCGGCGAGCGCGGAAATCTTCAGGCGCGCGGAATTCCATTCCATGCGCGCATTTTCGATTGCCGTCAACCCCCGGGTAAGCTCCACATTGAAATTTTCCTTCGTCCAGGCCGCGTCGTTGATGGCCTGGACCTTGCCGAGTGCCACGCGGAAATCGGCAATGGTCTTCACCATCTGATCGGCATCGCGGCGGGCGGTGAATTCGGCCTCCTCGAGCAGGCCGAGTCCGCGTGTCAGATTCTGGATGATCTCATCCCGACCGGTCGTGAATTCGTTCTGGCGGCGACGTAGTTCCTCCAGACCGGCGCGCTCGCGCTCGAGTTCCTCCTGCGCGCGCTTGAGCTCAACGAGCTTCTGCTGCGCCTCGACGACCTTGCGGTCAACATCGTCGCGCGTGGGCGCGTTGGTTTTCTGCGACAGAAAATCGTTGTCAATGAATTCGGTGGAATCGTATTCGCCAGCCATGAGACGAATATAGTCCCGCATGACAAAGAGTAAAGCGGTTTGCACGATCGCCGCCGCGTCCGCATACTGGCGGCATGAACGAGAAATTTGCGGCGGCGATGGCGCGATTCGATGCGGAGAATTCCCGTGACCCGAATTCCGAGGATGGCCGTCCGCGCGAACTACTCTACGCCGGGCGTTTGACGGCATGGGTCATGAAATTGTGCCCAAGTGCCGGCGAGGCGTTGAGGTTGGCGGCGCGCTGCCAGCATATCTGTCGCTGGCAAAGCCCGCGTGAAAATTACCCAATGACCCGCGCCGGTTACCTGAAATGGCGCGCGGACCTCAAGAAATTCCACGCCGAAAAATCAGGCACCATTCTCCGCGAGGTCGGCTATGACGAGGCGACGATTGCGCGCGTACAGGATTTGAACCTGAAGAAAAACTTTCCCGCCGATGCCGAGGTGCGTGTATTAGAAGACGCGCTGTGCCTGGTGTTCCTGGAATTTCAGCTGGCCGCACTGGCCGCGAAAAGTGACGATGAAAAGATGGTCAACGCGTTGCGGAAATCGTGGGAGAAAATGACCGAGGCGGGCAGGGCGGAGGCGTTGAAATTGAATTACGGTGACAATGAGAAAAGACTTTTGTCGCTGGCGTTGAATCCGGCGACCTAAAGCGGGTTATAAAATTGGCGGCTGTTGGGTTGAGACGCGCTGTCTCCCTCACCCTGACCCTCTCCCGCTGGGAGAGGGGACAGTTGTTGGCTGATTTTATAAAACTCGTGAGTGCTGACCTGGAGCCGCATTTATTTTCGCGAGAAAAGAGCGGGGTGGTTTCATCGAAAAACTGGGAGTGTTTCTCCCTCTCCCGGTGGGAGAGGGCCGGGGTGAGGGTGAACATCCCCTCGCCATAATTATCGTAATTGATTGATCAGTTTTGTCAGCTTAGCGTTTCCACGCGTCGTGCGAACAGCCACAGCACGTCCGACAGTCGGTTGAGAAAAATCAGGATTTCCGCGTTTTTCAGTTCCCCCGCCGACTGCAAGTCGAACACCCGCCGTTCGGCGCGGCGGCAGATGGAGCGCGCCAGGTCGAGCGCGGCGGAATGTTGCGTCGCGCCGGGCGTGGCCCAACCCTTGAAGGAAATTTTTTCCGCCTCGATTTTTTTCACCAGCGCATCAAGCCTGGCCGTCAGCCTGGGGGTGATGGTTTTGAAGCCCGCCTTTTTGTAACGCGGCAAATCTTCCACGAGCACGCCAACTTCCCCCATCACATCGACGAGATTTTTTTGTACCCATAGAATATTTTTAGAAATGAACTTGTCGGTGGCGGTCGCCCGCGCGAGACCGAGCGCGGAACTCAATTCGTCGATGGTGCCGCAGGCCTCCACACGCGGATGATTCTTTGGCACACGATGGCCGAATATCAGGCCCGTCGTGCCGCTGTCACCAGTTTTGGTTGCGATGCTCATCGGTACAATTATTTCGCGCTTTTCGGTTTTGAAACTTTATTCGTCGTCGTATTTGGCGATGCAGCGGGTGGCACGGCCATATTATTGTAAGCGATGATTCCTTTCATGATGGCCGTGGCCATCTGTTTCCGGTACGCGTCGCTGAAAATCTTTTTACCTTCGACCGGATGCGTCATGTAACCGCCCTCGATCAAGATCGCGGGCATCGTGGCATCGCGCAACACGGCGAACCGGGCCCGCCGCACGTCGCGGTCTTCCACGCCGAGGTTTCGCACCAGCGTTTTTTGCAATTGCCACGCGAGCAGGAGGCTTTTGTCCTCGATACGGTTCGCGGTGGTTGTGCCGTGGTCCGCCCCTTCGCCTTGGGCATTCGACGAGGCGGCGCCGACGGGCGTGATGCAATAAGTTTCAACGCCTTCGACCGTCTTGGGGTCGGAGGGCGACGCATTGAAATGCAGGCTGATGAACAAATCTGCGCCGCGCCGGTTCGCGATGTCCGGCCGGACGGGCAGTTCGACAAAGGTGTCGCTCTTGCGGGTCAAAATCACATTAAAACCGGCGGCTTGAAGCTGCCTCTGCAACTCCAGCGCCAGCGCGAGGGTGTAAGTCTTTTCGTTGTACGCGAAAAAGCCGAAGCCGACGTGGTTGCCGGTGTCCTTGCCGCCGTGGCCGGGGTCGAGGCAGATCGTCAGGATGCGGCGGGCGGAATTTTTTTGTGGATAGACGAGCGGACGGACCGCCGTATCCAGGTCCAATTGCGAAATCAACGCGCCTTTGGCGATGGGAAACGACAGGCGCACGTTCACGCCGTTGATGTTCGCGTCCGCCGAATCCACGTCAAAAAGCAGCCGTGAAGTCCGGTTGGTCACGACAATTTCGTGTCCGCGATCCAGCGTATAGCCGCCAAAACCATTCGCACGCGCCCAGCTGGCAAGCGGGACATATCCACGACCGTTCACGATTTCCGCCCGCACCGGAAAGACGGCGGCAAGCAGGCAGATCGCGAATACGGAGATGATTTTCATCGCGCGCAAGTTGCCCGCGTGGCCCGTTGCATTCAAGGTAAATGAAGATGGTCGGAAACCAGACCGTCGGCGGAGCGGAATTCGGTACGGGCGGCCAGTTCCGGCGGTAGTGCCGGGGCAGGGGAGCTGCCCTGGTCAAAGACCCAGATGACCAGCCGTTCGAGGCCTTCGCAATAAAACTGGTGGTGCAGCTCCGCGACCCGCCCGGCATCAGGCGGCGTTTCCAGAAAAATCGCGCCATAAATTTTCCCGTGCGAGCGGAAGATGAACGGATTTTCGAGCAGGAAGGTTTTAACCGCGGGTGTGAGTTTGAGAATTTTCAGTCCAAAACCCTGCCAGCGCGCGGCGGTGATGCGCTGCGCATAGCGGCGTTTGGCGTTCAGCACGCCATCGCGCAAAAATGGACGCGAGCCGCCCATGAAGACGTCGCGGTGTCCGGCGGCGGCAAGAAATTCAAAGCTGAAAAGGTACAGCGCGGACAACGCCCCGTTGCGTACCAGCTGGCGGTCACCATCGCGTACGCCAAAAGCCCACAAGCGCGGCACCTGCGGTTCGTGGATGACGAGCAGCCCGGCCAGATATTCACCGGGCGCGGATTTCTTATACAGCAGCAGCAGGTCAAAGTCCTCGGTGGCGGCGCGTTTTTCCGCGAATGAATCCAGACAGGCGCCGTCACCGTAAATTTTTTTGATATAAGGCTCGTGCATCCGGAAATAAAATTCTTCAAACAGCTTTTCGTCGCGGGTGGCGATGTATCCATAATCCTGCTGGCGGAGGATTCGCGCGACGCTTTTCAGCGAAGTGCTGCGCCGCACGCTTTCGGGCAGCGGAATGCGGACATAACCGTTGAGCCATTCGGGTATGGAAAACCAGGTGCCGTCGTCCATCCACGCGTGCTGCCCCTCGGTGGCGGGGGCGAGGGCAATGTCCGCGGAGGGCGCGAGTTTGCGGATGCCGCGAAAGACCTGGTATATTTTTTGTTCGCCAGATGGTTTGCCTTCGGGCGGCGTGCCAAAAATCAATTTTAAGACATGATGGCGGATCTGGTCCTGGATTCCGCAATAGACCTGGATGGAATCTTCGCCGCCGGAAATTTTGCCGGAAAGCATTTCAAAGTTTGCACGGTACGGCCGCAGCCGGCGTTTGACCCAGAGCAACGGTGCGGCGATCCGGAACAGAGGCGGCAGGACATGGTGGCGCAGTTTGTTGGCGAGCCGCGTGCGTAATGAAAAGCGCTTGGATTTCATTCGGTCTTCGTCGCTGAATGGTCGGCGAGCAGGGCGGCCATAAGCTCCGGTTCATCGGCGGGAACATCATGGAAAGCCCGGCGCAGCCATTCGCTGTCCGGGTCGCGGCGTTGTTCTCTTGGAAAGTGTGCGACGGAGAGCTCCTGAAAGTTTTTTTCCACGGGCGGCGGCGTTGAGGTCAACGCCGCGTAAAGACGACGGCACAGATCTTCGCCCGCCAGCGCACCGAGATGCGAGATGGGTATCGGCCGCGGATTGCATTCCAGAAACCAGGCGCGGTTATCAGTATCGAGCACAAAGTCGAAGGCGATGAACCCGGAAAGTTTCCAGTGTGCGATCAATTTTTCCACCGCGTTGCGCATCTCGTCGTGACGGATGAAGCGGACGACGCTGGCGGGGTTGACGGCACGTGGAAAAGTCTCCTCTGCCACTGCCATCAGCAGGCCCAGGGTCCGGCCTTCAAGGGCGACCGCCTGTACCATGGCCGGCCGGCCGGCGATAAATTCCGAGGCCAGAATTTCGCGGCTGGCCGGGTGCCAAAAATCATCCAACACCCGTCCGCGAACTTTTTCACGCCAGCCATAGAGGCGGTCGATGGGGGAGTTTCGCTGGTACAAACGGTTCCAGGCAGTTTCTGCTTCAGTCGCATCCCGGCAGATACGGACGCCCATTCCCGCATGGCTGAACGCGAGTTTAAGCACCAGGGGATAGCCTCTTTGCGCGCCAAACTTCAGCATGTCCGCCAGGCTGCCGGCGACCTTCGTGGCGGGCACGCGTATGCCGGTTTGTTCCGCAGCCTGCCACGTGCGCCATTTGTCCACGGCGGCAATGACGCCTTCCGGATTGCCGGTTGATTTGGCCAGCAATTTCGACAGGGCCGTGTGCTTTTTGTACCGGGCTCCGGAGGCCAGGAACAGGGCCGTGCGGTCGTCCATCGCCTGTATCCAATCCGGCCGCCACGCGGAGGCGATGCCGGACAACGCGGCCATCAGACCGGGCCCGTGGTCTTTGCGGCTGAAAAAAAAGCGTTCCTCAAAAAAGCGGGTTTTCGCGAGAAAGGCCTCCGGGCGGCAGGCGATCCCGACACGAAACCCCGCCGCCTGCAATTCGCGCGGCAGGCGGGCCGTGCCGAAATTTTCCAGCGCGATCAGGAGGATTTTGGGTCGGTCGGTCATCTGAAAAGTTTTCCACGATAAAATTTTTGTTCCGGCCGGCGCAAGCCTGATTACCCGTGCGTTTCATCTTGTTGACAAGTTAGGTTTGTTTTTCCGCGCGCAATCGTTTTTAATTCGCTCTTTGAATTTCGCATGAACATCCACGAATATCAGGCCAAGCAACTTCTCGCCCAATACGGCGTCGCCGTGCCGCTCGAAATCCCCGCCAGGTCCCTCGCCGAAGTACGGCCGGCAGCGGACAAGATCGCCGCGACCGGCAGCACCAAAGTGGTCGTGAAATCGCAGATCCACGCCGGCGGCCGCGGCAAGGGTACTTTCAAATCCGGGTTCCAAGGCGGCGTGAAGGTCGCCGGCTCGGTGGATGAAGCCAGCGTCTTCGCGGAAAAAATGCTCGGCCAGGTCCTGGTCACGAAGCAGACCGGCCACGACGGACGCCAGGTGCAGACGCTGCTGATCTCCGAGGGCTGCAAGATCAAGAAGGAATTTTATCTCGCCGTGCTGCTGGATCGCGCGAATTCGCGTCCACTCATCATGGCGAGCACCGAGGGCGGCATGGATATCGAAGAGGTCGCCGAGAAACATCCTGAAAAGATTTTCAAGGAACACATCGACCCCGCCGTCGGCATCATGCCGTACCAGGCGCGCAAGATTGCCGCCGCGTTCGGACTCAAGGGCGATCTGTTCAACGCGGGCGTCAAACTCATCACCGGCGTTTATAACACCTGGTGGGAATGCGACGCGGCGATGGTGGAACTGAATCCGCTCGCAATCGTCGAGCTGCGCGACGGCAAGGAAACCGTCATGGCGCTCGACGCCAAAATTTCCCTGGACGACAACGCGCTGTACCGCCATAAAAACATCCAGGAGATGCGCGACTTGAACGAGGAGGCGCCGCTGGAAATCGAAGCCTCAAAATTTTCGCTCAATTATATCAAGCTCGACGGCAGCATCGCATGTCTCGTAAACGGCGCGGGCCTGGCGATGGCCACGATGGACATCATCCAGCATTTCGGCGGCAGTCCGGCGAATTTCCTCGACGTTGGCGGCGGTGCGAGCAAGGACCAGGTCACGGCGGCGTTCAAGATCATCTTGAGCGACCCGGCGGTGAAGGGGATTTTGGTCAACATTTTCGGCGGCATCATGGATTGCAACGTCATCGCCACCGGCATCGTCGCGGCGGTGAAGGAAACGGGCTTGAAACTGCCGCTCGTCGTCCGCCTCGAAGGCAACAACGTCGCCGCCGGCAAGAAGACGCTGGCCGAATCCGGCGTGGCCATCATCACGGGTGACTCCATGGCCGACGCGGCGCAGCAGGTTGTAAAGGCCGTCGGTAAATAATCATCGATGAAGGTGCAGCCACAAATTTACCTGTTTGGCCTTATGCTGATGAGCCTCAGCGGTTGGGCCAAGCCGTTGAGTTCGGCTATCACCAACCCGGGCAACCAACACTCATACATTCTTTTGGAAAAGGCGACCTGGAAAGATTCCGAAACTGAAGCTATCGCTTTAGGCGGACACCTTGCCACAATTCGTAATCAAGCAGAGGAGGATTGGCTGTTGAAGACATTTGGCAATTATCAAGGCCAGCAGCATCTTCTGTGGATCGGACTAAGTGACACGGAAAAAAAGTTTCATTTTAGCTGGAGCAGCGGGGAGTCTGTTTCATACACGGCCTGGGCGCCCGGGGAACCGAACAACGTCGGCAATGCGGAAGATTTCGTCGCCATTTACTATCCGAATCACGATCAACGGGGGAAATGGAATGATTGGAAAGACCGCACTGAAGATCCCATTGGATTGCCGATGAACGGAGTTGTTGAAATTATTCCTTCTTCGTTGGAAAGCCCGGCCGCCGCTGATTCCGTCACGGTGGAAATAAATCCAACGCTCGTCATTACCAACGACAGCGGCTCGATAAAATTGCAATGGCCCGTTTCCGGATCGAACTACGTTCTTGAAGCGACGCCCGACTTGAGTCAACCGTTCACGATGTTTGGCTATTCGGAAACGACCGATCTTGAATCCGGGATTTTGACCGTGGCGATTTCGAATTCAACCCCGCGAATGTTTTTTCGTCTGCACAAGCCATGAATATATTCACCGAAATCACCTTCACCGTCAGGAGGTACCAAAGCAATTTATGATCAAAGTGATCGAACTTGCTTTTTGCTGCTACGCGGTCACCGACCTGAAACGGTCGCGTGATTTTTACGAGGGCGTGCTCGGCTTGAAGCCGACGACCGTGATCGAAGGGCAATGGGTGGAGTATGAATTCGGCCCGTATGCGGTGGCCATCGGTTGCGCGCCGGGGATGTTCACACCGAATCCCGATGGCTGCATGGCGGCGCTCGAGGTGGAAAATTTCGACGACGCCATCGCGCATCTGAAACAGCACAACGTCAAGTTCCGCATGGAAGCGATGGAATGTCCGCCGTGCCACATGGCGATGGTTTTCGATCCGGACGGCAACAGCATTTGTATCCACAAGCGGAAGGCTAAATAATTATTGGCATGATTGACGAAGAGACATTGGCGCAGATGAACGGCAAATACGTTTGCCCGCCGGACGCCGGGCCGGCGTGGCGTGCGGCGATGGAATACGGTTTCGATATGTCATTGATTGAAGCGTCGCTGAAATTGACGCCGGAGCAGAGGCTCGCGGAACATCAGCAAGCAATAGATTTCATGATTGAATTGCAGGAGTCAGGTAAAGCTCATGGCGCAAAATGACCAGGCGCTGCTCATGCGACTCAAAGACAGCGGACTTGAATTCGTTGTCATCGGCGGGCTTTGCGTTGTCTATCACGGTGTGCCGGTGGCCACATTTGATTTGGACATCTGCTGCCCGTTCGGCGAAGACAATATCCGGAAGATTGAATCAGCGGTGAAAGATTTGAACCCGGTTCATCGCCTGACAGCGAACAAGCTGCCGCTGGAACAAACGCGCGACAGTTTCAAAGATCTGAAAAATGTTTATTTGCAAACGGATCTGGGAAAACTGGATTGTTTGAGCGAAGTCGCCGGCCTTGGCGGTTACAGGCAGGTTTTTGAGCAATCCATTTTGCACCGCATGTCCTTTGGTGAATTTAGAATGTTGAATCTGGACGCGCTAATTGTCGCGAAGACAGCCGCGGGGCGTCAGAAAGATTTGGATGCCGTCAGGCTGCTCGAAGCCGTTAAAGAAAAAAAAACGCAACGGAAAGATTTATTTTGAATTGAAATCGTAAATCGTAAATCTGAAATCATAAATTTAATCATGTCCATTCTCGTTAAACCCAACACGAAGGTTCTCATCCAAGGCATCACCGGCAGCTTTGGCGCCAGGCACGCGCAGCTTTCAATCGACTACGGCACGCAGGTTGTCGCCGGCGTGACGCCCGGCAAAGGCGGCCAGGTCTTCGAACACGGCGGCAGGAAGGTTCCGATTTTCGACACGGTGGCCGATGCCGTGAAACAGTCCGGCGCGACCGCGAGCGCGGTGTTCGTGCCGCCGCCGTTCGCCGCCGATGCGATTCTCGAAGGCGCGGATGCCGGACTCGAACTTGTCGTCGCTATCACCGAAGGCATTCCCGTGCGCGACATGGTCCGCGTGAAGCGCGCGCTGCAGGGCAACGCCGCGACCCGGCTCATCGGACCGAATTGCCCCGGCATCGTGACGCCCGGCGAAGGGAAGGATTCACACGGCGGCTGCCGCATCGGCATTGCGCCCGGCTATATTCATAAAAAAGGAAACATCGGTGTCGTCTCACGTTCCGGCACGTTGACTTACGAAGCTGTCTGGCAATTGACCTCGCGCGGCGTCGGCCAGTCCACCTGTGTCGGTATCGGCGGCGATCCGGTGAACGGCACGTCGCACCTGGACGTCATCAAATTGTTCAACGACGATCCGGAAACACACGGCATCATCATGATCGGTGAAATCGGCGGGAGTGCGGAAGAGGAAGCCGCCGAGTGGATCAAAAAGAATTGCAAGAAGCCGGTCGCCGGTTTCATCGCGGGCGCGACGGCACCGCCCGGACGCCGCATGGGCCATGCCGGGGCGATCGTCAGCGGCGGCAAGGGCACGGCCGAGGCGAAGATCGCCGCGTTCAAGGCCGCGGGCATCGGTATTGCCGTGACGCCGAGCGAAATGGCGGACACGCTGTTGAAAATGATGTGATTTGTTGGATTGTTAAAGGGTTGAATTGTTGAACCGATTCGACAATTTAACATTTCGACAATTTAACCAATCGTGAGCTTCATCGATTTCATCCTGAACCTTGCCGGCCTGCTGTTGTGGCTGAACTGGCGTTCGATGAATTTTGACCCGCTGTTCAAGCGCACGCCGGCCACCCTCATGGGCACGTTGCGTCCCGCCGCGCCGAAAAAGTTGCAGCGCTGGCATTTTCTCGTGTTCATCACCGCATTGCTATTTTTGCGCGCGGTGATTTATTGGTGGATCGGTCCGGCGTTGAACTGGACAGCCCGGCTGGATCTGAACGCCGTCATCGTGTCATTTCATTCCCGCACCGGCTGGGCGGGATTGCAGACCATGTGCGCCTTTTCATTCTTCAGCTTTGCGCTGACGCTGGGAATCTTTTATCTCTGCCTGCTGCCGCTTTCATTCCTGGAAGGGCCGGAACAGATCCAGCGCCTGGTGAAGATCCCGCTGGGCTCCGTGGACGGCTGGCCGCGCTGGGCGAAGATCATCCTGCCATTTTTGGGCGCGTCGATTTTCTGGTGGCTGGCGACCTGGGTGCTGGACGGACTGCAAATCTCCGCCAGACCCACCGGCGCGGCGGAACGGTTTGAGGAATCCCTCATCATCGGCATGTGCAGCTATCTCATCTGGAAATTTCCGTTCGGCGTGATTTTGCTGCTGCACCTTTTGAACAGCTACATCTACTTCGGCAAACATCCGTTCTGGAAATATGTGAACGTGACGGCGCAAAAGATCATGTCGCCGCTGAAGAACATTCCGCTGCGCATCGGCAAGGTGGATTTTGCGCCGGTGCTGATGGTGGCCGTGATTTTTTTCGCGGCGGAAGGCATCGGTTACTGGCTGTGGAAGCTCTACAGCCGGCTGCCGCTTTGAAAATCACTTTGCGAGCGGCAATTTGAAAGTCACCAACGAGCCGCCGCGGGGATTGCCCTCGATGGTCAGCGTGCCGCCGTGCAGCTCGACGAGTTTTTGGGCGATGGTCAGGCCGAGGCCGAGGCCCTCCGCGTCCTGCATCTTCCGCTCGAACTGCACATAGGCGCCGACGCGGTGGATCTGTTCGGTCGAAAATCCGCGGCCCGCATCCCGCACGGAAAACACCATTTCATTGCCGGCGGCCGCGAGCTGCACCTGCACGGACGAACCGGCATCGGAAAATTTCAGGGCGTTCTGCACCAGCTCCGTGACGATTTTTTTGAAGTAATCCCCGGCGATGGCGAGCGTTCCATCGGTGGTCTCCACCGTCAAGTCGCCCAGTCGTCCGGCCCGATCCGCGATGGCGACGGCGGTGGTGCGGACGATTTCCCACGGTTTGGCGATGCGCGCCTCGCGCAACGTGCTGATACCGTGCGGATCGGCGGCGAGCAATTCGATCTGCGCGTACACCAGGAAGTTTTCGATCAACCGTTCCAGGCGCTGGCCCGACTGCGAAATCTCGCGGCCCATCACCGCGATCTCGGAGGCCGGCAACGGCAATTCCTCGCTCGTGGCCAGCAGTTCCGCGTTGGAAATGATGCCGTTGAGCGGCGTGCGCAACTCATGCGGCAGCGCGAACGAGATCTGTTTGCGCAACTGCGTCAGTTTTTTTTCCGCCTCCTCGCGCACCGTGCGGACCTTGCGGAGACGCGCCTCCACGGCGGCGTAAAGTTCATCGATCTTGAACGGCTTGGGCAGGTAATCATCCGCGCCGAGCGACATCCCATGGCGCATGCCCGCGGCGTCCGCGAGGCCCGTCATGAGGATGAACGGGATCGCCGCCGTGACCGAATCCTCGCGCAGCCGCGCGAGCAACTCGTAACCCGCGCCGGCCTTGTCCATGTTCACGTCGCACAAGATCAGGTCCGGCAGGTGGGTGCGCGCCGCGGCGATGCCCGACTCCGTGCCGCCGGCCTCGATCACCTCAAAGCTGCGCTGGGCCAGCGCGAGGCGGATCATCTCGCGCAGCCATTCTTCATCATCAATGATCAGGATTTTGCTCATCAAAAAATAAAAATGCGTCAAAGGCACATATGTCAGTCCTTTGACGCCAGTGATTATTCCCTTAGCGGAGGGAAATTGCAAACGGACAGTCCCGTTTATTTTCGTTCGTCCAGCGGAATGTAATGGTTGGTCGTCTTGCCCGTGTAAATCTGGCGCGGCCGGTAGATGCGGCTCTTCGGCTCGTCCATGATCTCCTTGTAATTCGCGATCCAGCCCGGCATGCGGCCGATCGCAAAGATCACCGTGAACATCTCCATCGGAATCCCGATCGCGCGCATGATGATGCCGCTGTAAAAATCCACGTTCGGGTAAAGCTTGCGTTCCACGAAATACGGATCCTTCAGCGCCGCCTCCTCCAGCTTCTTCGCGATGTCCAGCAGCGGATCCGTGATGTTCAGTTTTGACAGCACCTCGTCGCACGCCTTCTTGATGATTGTCGCGCGCGGATCATGGTTTTTATAGACGCGATGACCGAAGCCCATCAATTTTTTGCCGCTGTTCTTGTCCTTCGCCGCCGCGATGAATTTCGATCCGTCGTCGCCTTCCTTGTGGATCTGCTCGAGCATCTCCAGCACCGCCTGGTTCGCGCCCCCGTGCAGCGGACCCCACAACGCGCACACCCCCGCCGCGCAGCTCGCGAACAGGTTCGCCTGCGACGACGCCACCATCCGCACCGTGGACGTCGAGCAATTCTGCTCGTGATCCGCGTGCAGCAGGAAAATCAGGTCCAGCGCCTTCACCACCTCGGGCTTGATCTCAAAATCCTCGTACGGCATCGAGAACATCATGTGCAGGAAATTTGCCGTGTACTTGTAAGTCTGCTTGGGATAGATCAGCGGCAGCCCGTGCGACTTCCGGTACGAATACGCCGCGATCGTGCGCACCTGCGAGATCAACTTAGCGACATACAGATCGAACTCGTTTTTTTTGCCCCAATTCCAGTTCATCAAGCCCTCGTCGAAGCAACTCGCCGCATTGATCATCGAGGACAAAATCGCCATCGGGTGCGCCCCCGTGGGAAATCCCTCGAAATGATACTTCATGTCCTCGTGCAAAAACTGGTGGTCCGCCAGTTGATCCGAAAATTTCTTCAACTGCGCGCGGTTCGGCAGGTCCCCGTAGATGATGAGGTAGGCCGTCTCGATGAAATTGGATTTCTCCGCCAGTTCCTCGATCGGGATGCCGCGATACCGCAGGATGCCCCGGTCCCCGTCGATGAACGTCACCTTGCTCGTGCAGGAACCCGTGTTGCCGTAGCCGTCATCGATCGTGATGTAGCCCGTATTCGCGCGCAAGGCCGACACGTCCACCGCCTTTTCGTTCTCGCTGCCCGTGAGCGTTGACAGCGTGTAGGCTTTTCCGTCCAACTCAAGTTTTGCTTCTTTGCTCATGGCGACCTATTTCTAAATTAAGTTTAGTTTTATCAAATTTGCCGTTGAAACCCGCGCTTGGCAAGCGACTAACGAAATTATTGTCAGATTTTTCCGGCCGGAACCCCATCATCCGCGCGCCAGACTTTGTGGCCCAAATTTCGAAAATTTAATACACAAAATTAAAAAACGAGGTGAATTAAATTATTAAAGAACTCTCTACAAAAGCCGCACAACGTGCGGTGTAGTGTCCGGCCTGTGGCCGGAAACACGGGGATTCATCATGGAGCAGTCGAGGCACAGCCTCGACGCTACACCTTTTGAAAAGGGCAGGCTTAAATTAAAAACGACGATGAGGACGAGGAGGAGGAGGATTCCCGTTTTACCCCGATTGGCCGCCACCCTGTGGCAATTCGCCGATGTACCAATCTTCCACGCGCTTCCGCGCCCAGGGCGTTTTGCGCAGGAACGTGAGGCTCGATTTTGTCGAAGGATTGAACTGGAAGCAGCGCACGGGAATGCGCCGGCCCATCTCGCTCCAGCCATGCCGCTGGACCAATTGATTGATGATTTGTTCCAGCGTGATGCCGTGCAACGGATCGCGGGGATGTGTAACCGGTTCGGTCATGGTTTAAGTCTCACCGCTGGGCGAACCCTTGCCAATAATATTTCGGCAGTGGGGTAAGGCGGTAGGGACGGCGCGCTGCGCCGTCCGCGACCGAGCGAAGTCGAGGTCGCAATCCCGCATGCGGGACGGCGAATCCAACGCTTCTTCGTGCGCGACCGGCGGCTTTACCGCCGGGGACAGCGCAGCGCGCTGTCCCTACCAGCAAACTGACCTGCTACGCGCCTACCTTGGTTAGTGCTCCAGACTAATCAGCTTGTCAAACACCGCTGGTTGAATATTCGTCAGCTTTGCCGGTTTGGCGGCGGGAAAGGTCAGCGTGGAGGAGACCAAGGCCCGGCCACCGGGCATGGTGCCTTCGTACATGGTGTAGTAGGCAACCTTCGCCGGCTCCTTCGGCTTGAAATAATGGAAGTAGTCCAAGCGCGGCGAAGTTTCCTTTTCGCGTCCGATGGTCAGCACCAGCAGATTGAGCGCGGACCGCGTGTGCTCCTTGAGCAGGGGCAATGCCGGTTCCAGGCCGCCCCGGGCCATGACCTGTTCCAGCGCCCATTCGCTATCCACCTTTCTTTCCGGCAAACCCTCCACGGCAACACCGCCGTTGTGGGCAAAAAAGACGGTTTGCGTGTCGTCGGTCGCCACGAACGGATGCGAAAAAATATGACCCGCCAGGTCCGGCTTGCTTGCGTATCGTCCGTGAAAGATCGCGCGGATACGGCCCTCCAATTTCGGGAGCACCGTGGCGTCCTCATAGATCGAGCGCGCGGTGCGATAATGGAACAGGCCGTTGTCGGCAAGGATGACGTAACCCCAGCCGTGGCAATGCGCCGAGCAATTGGGTGCCACCGCCGAGAGCGTGGGGTCATCGGCACAGGCGTTCTTGAGCGCGGCGTACAGAGAGTGCACGTCCGATTCCTGGGTTCCGCAATATCCAAACATTCGACAAGCCATGATGCCGAAGAGGTTATGCAACCTCGGGCGAATGGTCAACCGGCCGGGCAGGGGGTCTGTTTGTCTGGTAGGGACAGCGCGATGTCCCCGGTCCCGCATGCGGGACCGCCGGAAGGGATGGGGAAACACGCCTCTCTAACGTTCGTTGCGACCTCGACTTCGCTCGGTCGCGGACGGCGCAGCGCGCCGTCCCTACCAAGTTGATTCACTACCATCGGCCGGGCAGGTAAAGGGAGAGGAATCAAAAATTTAAAAACTGCAGATTGCATTTTAACCACGGATTGATACGAATAAACACGGAGAGGGTCGAGGCGCAGCCTCGACCCTACACCTTTTGCAAAGATCTCTAAAACAATTTAAACCACATACCTTATGAACTGGTTTTTCTGGGCATTATTATCGGCGCTGTTTGCCGGATTGACGGCGATCCTGGCCAAGGTGGGCGTGAGCGGCGTGAACTCGAATCTCGCCACGGCCATCCGCACGACGGTGGTGCTGGTGTTCGCCTGGGGCATCGCGTTCGCGACCGGCAAGCCGGCGGCCATGTGGGAATTGTCCCGCCGCACCTGGCTCTTTCTCACCCTCTCCGGGTTGGCGACCGGGCTTTCCTGGCTGTGCTATTTCCGCGCGTTGCAACTCGGCGAAGCCTCGCGCGTGGCGCCGGTGGACAAATTGAGCGTCGTGTTTGTCATCGTGCTGGCGGCCTTGTTTCTGCATGAAAAAATGACCTGGCAGCAATGGGTGGGCGGCGGTCTGGTGGTGGCCGGGGCGGTGGTGCTGGCTTGGAAATAAATTCCGGTAGGGCAAAGCTGCCGCTTTGCCCCAATTAACCGGTGGGGTGAGATACGGCCGACGACCTTCGTCTCGCAGACGATTTTAGGAGGGTTGGCGTGTCGCCGACCCTAAATTCACCGCGGCTGTGTCAAAGACCTGGCTAGGGTGCAGTGATGACTGGCATGTGATGAGCAGGACGGGGCACAATCCGAATGAAGAAGTTAGAAGGCAGAATGCAGAAGTTGAAGGCGTGGGGTTATTGGATTTACGATTTCGGATATCACCGTAGATTTTTTGCAGCCGTATGGAAAGGCAATGTTCCTGCGGGACACAGTCCCGCGCTCCGGTGAAATTGGGCCGGCGACACGCCATCCCTCCTAAAATCGTCTGCGAGACGAAGGTCGTCGGCCATAGCTCACCTCCCCATGAACCGGAAAAATGTGTCATTAATAATCAACAGGTTACAAATTCGGATTTTGGGGGACCGAGGCAAGCATTCTCATGACGGAAAAGTTAAGGCCTCTCACCTCGTTCCTCTCCCCGTTTAGCGGGGAGAGGAGGAAACGCTCCAAGCGTCCCGACTCTGGAACGCGCCGGGTGGTTCAGGGGTTCAAAGCGCGAATGTTTTGAGGAATTCTCACCCGTTCAATTGGGGCAAAGCGGCCTCCCGCGGCGGGACCTACCGGGATTTTGACGGACAGGTCTTTTGGCAGGCATGGCCGGCTTTGTGTCTGGTAAACACAGACATCTTTGTTATTGACATTGTAAACAGCGTCGGCTAGGGTAGGTCCGCCTTCGCTGCAAGCTACGGCGCGACAAGGCGGTGGCGGGATTTGGGCACCAACCTGGTGCGGGGGTCCGAGCCGGACGGGCGCAAATGGGAACGGATTCCGGTTTTCGGAGTTCGGGCACCAAACCTGGTGCTGGGCATCGGAAAAACGGATTGGCGATGGCCAATTGCTGATTTGCAGGTTCCTCCTGCGCCAAGGCTTCCGCCTTCGCCAAGGCTATGGCGGACGAGCCGGAGGACGGGCATTTGTTCTTTGACATAGCCACGAAAGTGGCGAGTGACGTGTGACGTGCGGCCCGAGCCGGACAGCTTTGGCGGGGAACGGCTCGCGGGTACGCTCGTCCCACCATCAAACCCCGCTCCCGGCGACCTCGACTGCGCTCGGTCGCGGACGGGGCTTAATTGGGGCGGTGGGGCACCACCGCCCTACCGCCGGCGAGGCCGGGATTACCGGTCAAAGTTAGTCAAGGTTCCGGCGAAGCCGGGCTTAACGGGAAAGGACGTCGGATGCTCGATACTCAATGCTGGATGCTTGATTTCGGACGGATCAAAGTCCAAGGTCTGAGAGGTTGCGCAAGAACGTTCGTTGCGACCTCGACTACGCTCGGTCGCGGACGGCGCAAGCGCACCGTCCCTACCAGTCAAAATCCGACCGAATCGCACCAAATCCGGCCCGCCTCCGCTAAAGCTACTGCGGGCAGGCCAAATCCGACGTAAATAATTGCAGGTTGTAGGTTTCTAGGTGCCAAAATGTCCGGAATCAGGCCGAATCAAGGTAAATCAAGCCGAATCAAGGTTGAAAGTTGGGCAAGGGCGAGGACGAAAGGACGGGGTCAGAACTGACGTGCGATCGGGGGGCAGGAATATTGCAGGGTGCATTCCGGCTAAAACTAAAAACCCCGCCTTGAAAAAGGCGGGGTTGGTTGTTGGAGATTGTCCCGTTTAATGTTTGTGATCATCCTTCGAATCCGACTTCGAATCATCCTTCAGGTCATGATGCTCGTCGTGATGTTCTTCGGAGGATTTCCAGTTTTTCGGATAGCGCTGCATCATGTCGGCATGATGTTTTTCCGGGGAGTCATGCCAATCCATATGTACGGACGGCGAGGCCAGCAGCACTTCCGCCGTGACGCCATACGGCGTAGCCGCTGTCGCCCAGACGCCGTTGTTCAAATAGGCATATTGATGCCGGTTGCTGTTGTAATAGATGCCGTAGTTGGGGTAATAAACGTAGTCGTCCTGCACGACCACCACCGGCGCGACCACGACGGGCGGTGCTACTACCACCACCGGAGGTGCCACCACGATCGTGGGCGGTATCACCCTGATCCCGACTTGTGCATCAGCGGAAATTGCGCCATTGGCCAGCGCCGCCAGCAGCACGGCACCGAGCACGAAGCCGGCGTTTTTTGTTTTAATGATATGTTGTTTGGTAATCATGATACGAAGTTAATCCGGCACCCGCGCGCCCGCCATGGGGTGTAACCCGAACATCTTCGCCCGCGAGCCGGAACCGCCCCGCTAAAAATTCCTGTGTTCCTGAATTCCTGATTAACGGCCAAAAAATCACAGGCGTCGAGACCGGTTTAATCGGCCATTTCGGGTTCTTTTCTCACGATATGAATGTCCCGAGTCATGACATCCACGGTTACTGTGTGGACAGACAATGTTGGTATTCACGGTTCGTCCGGCGTGAACAATGGTCCCGGACAATGGCCCCGGACCAAGAAAACCCGCCTTTGCCCGCAAGCAAAGCCTGTCCGTTCATTTCTCACTGGCATGGGCTTTGCTGAAATCCCCGCAATGTTTGCCACGTTTTTCAATGGCCGGATTCTCTCTGTCGTGCTTTGGCTGGTCGCCGCCGGAGCGGGATTTGCCATGTTTTTGAATTACCAAAATATCGGCGGCGAAACGGGAGCAACCTCGCCCCATTGGCCGGCCGGGACCCGGGCGGCGCTTGATCGCACGCACGATACGTTGATCATGTTCGCGCATCCGCAATGCCCCTGCACGCGGGCCAGTGTCGAGGAATTGAACCGCCTGCTCGCCCGGGTTCAAGACCGCGTGTCGGTCCAGGTATTTTTCTACCGGCCCGGCCAATTTTCCAATGACTGGTCGAAGACGGATCTATGGCAAAGCGCCGCGGCGATTCCAAACGTCACCGTTTGTGAGGACGTTGACGGAGCCCAGGCGGCTTTGTTTGGAGCGGAAACATCCGGTTCTGTTTTTCTTTACGACCCGCACGGGCAATTACTGTTCACGGGGGGAATTACCGGCAGTCGCGGCCATGCCGGGGATAATGCCGGCGAAGAGGCGATTGTCGCACTCTGCGGGGGACAAAGTGTGAAGGTATTTAAAACCCGGGTTTACGGATGCTCGTTGCTGACGAAATGCGACACTTTGACGGGAGGAACGGTCAAATGAGTTCCGCCGCGTTAAAGGATCCTGACGTGACCGACGCTCTTTCCACCGATGCGGTTTCCAGGCGCATGGGGGAACTTTTCAGGGAGCAGCAGCAGAATATCTTTGTGCACGCCGACCGGCTTTTCTTATGGCTCATGGTTTGCCAGTGGTTTTTTGCCGTGGGTCTGGCTCTGTGGCTTTCGCCCCGCACCTGGACGGGGGCGATCAGTACCATCCATCCGCATATCTGGCTGGCAATTTTTCTGGGCGGCATCATCACCGCCGCACCCGTGCTGCTGGCCTGGCAGCAGCCGGGAAGAACGCTGACACGTCATGTCGTCGGGATCGGGCAGATGATGATGTCAGCACTCTTGATTCATTTGACCGGCGGCCGGATTGAGACGCATTTTCACGTGTTCGGCTCCCTTGCCATCCTGGCCTTCTATCGCGATTGGCGGGTTCTGATCTCCGCTTCCGTGGTCGTTTATGTCGATCACGTCGTGCGGGGAATCTTCTGGCCGGAATCCGTTTACGGCGTCCTTTCGGCTCCCATCTGGAGATCATTGGAACACGCCGGGTGGGTTCTGTTTGAAGTCACCTTTTTGATCATCGCCATCCGCAAAAGCCTGGGCGAAATGGAGCTGGTCGCCGAGCGGCAGGCGAAACTGGAGTTTTTGAAGGCAGGGATTGAACAGACGGTGGCCGAGCGCACGGCGGATCTGACCCGCGAAAACCTGGAACGCAAACAGGCGGAAGAGCAGCTTCGCAAAAGCCAGTCCCAATTGGCGCAGGCGCAGCACATTGCCCGCATGGGCAGCTGGGAATGGGATTTGACCAAAAATAAAGTCACCTGGTCCGAGGAAACCCAGCGGCTGTACGGACGCAACCCCGAAGATGTGGGATCGCCCATGGAGGTTTGTATCGAGGAACGGATCCATCCCGATGACCGCCTGCGGGTGAATCAAATCATGGCTGAATCGCTGCGGACCCGGCAACCCTTCGTCTGTGATCACCGGATTATTTTGCCGGACGGCTGCGAGCGGATCATGCAAGGCCGGGGCGAGATCCTGCTCGATGACCGGGGCGAGCCGGTCAAGATGTTCGGCATCGTCCAGGACATTACCGAGGCCAAACGCGCCCAGGAAGCCCTCCAGCGGAGCGAGGAACAATTGCGGCAATCCCAAAAGATGGAAGCGGTCGGGCAGCTGGCCGGCGGCGTCGCGCATGATTTCAACAATCTGCTCACCGTGATCAACGGGTATTGTGCGCTGGCCCTGCAAAAGGAACAGGAAGTGCGGCCCGTCCGGAAGAACCTTGAGGAGATTCAAAAGGCGTCCGAACGGGCCTCGGCCCTGACCGGCCAGCTGCTCGCATTCAGCCGCAAACAAGTGCTTCAACCGCGCGTATTGCATCTGAATGAGATCGTCCAGGGCATGGAAAAAATGTTGCGCCGCCTTATCGGCGAGGACATCGAGCTTTCAACCTTTTACGATTCCTCCCTGAAAAATGTTCTGGCGGATCCGGGCCAGATCGAGCAGGTCATCATGAATCTGGTCGTGAATGCGCGCGATGCCATGCCGCGCGGCGGCAAGTTGAACATCAAGACCTCCAATATCAGCATAGATCAGAAAAGCAGCTCCCGTAACCGGACGCTGGAAATTGGCGACTACGTCATGATTGCGATCAGTGATAACGGCGTCGGCATGACCGAGGAGATCAAGGCGCATTTGTTCGAGCCGTTCTTTACCACCAAGGGCCTGGGCAAAGGCACCGGCCTCGGTTTGGCGACCTGTTACGGCATCATCGGTCAAAGCGGCGGGGATATCCGGGTTTATAGCGAACCGAATTCCGGCACCACCTTCAAAATTTATCTGCCGCGCACCGATGCCACCTTCGAGCCGGTTGTGATCTCTGATTCCGGGCGTTTGTCCACCGGCACGGAATCCATTCTCATCGTGGAAGATGACCCCTCCGTGCGCGCCCTGACCGTTGCCATCTTGCGCAATTGCGGCTACCAGGTTCAGGATTCGTCCAACGCTTTCGAAGCCTTGATATTGCTCAAGCGGAATCCACGCTTTGACCTGGTGATCACCGATGTGATCATGCCCCAGATGAGCGGCAAGGAACTCTACGATCAGATCAAGGATCAGCTTCCGCACATCAAGGTGATGCTCATTTCCGGTTATACCGATGATGCGCTTGCCCATCACGGTGTGCTCGATGAAGGTTTGGCTTTTCTGGAAAAACCGTTTTCGCCGGCAAAGCTGGCCAGGAAAGTCCGCGAAATTCTGGATGCTTCGGTCCTGGTTGAATAAATCCCGTCACCTGCCGCCGGTAGGACAAAGCTGCCGCTTTGCCCCAATCGACCGGAAGCGTGACCTAATTTGAATCCTCTGCCGTTCGGGGCGTGTGAATCCATCTGACCGGAACGTCGCAGGTTTCGCAATTGGGGAAGATTTCGCCCGTTTTAAATAATTTGACCGCCGCGTGGCCGCAGCCCGATATCCAGTATAATCCCGCTTGGTCGCATGTGTCCCCGCTCACCACAGTGATTTGATTCCCGATAAATGACTATATCATGACGGTCAATGCTTTGACTCTGTGTCTCCGCGGCTCTGCGGTTAAATTGCCCCGCAGTTGCGAACCCTTCGTTTTTATGCTTCAATATCGGTGTGCGACGTTGAACCTTTTTCCCGTTGCCCTGTCTAAACTGTAACGAATTTATTAAAAATTTATGATGCCTTTTTGGAATGGAAATTATTTGCTGTTCGTGTTTTTACCCGGCCTGCTCATCGGCTTGTGGGCGCAGTTCAAGCTCACGTCCGCCTACGGCAAATATAGCAAGATCGCGATCGCCAACGGCATGACCGGGGCCGAAGCCGCCCGGGCCATCCTCGACCAGGCCGGCCTGAACACCATGCCGGTGGAAGAAGTCCCCGGCCATTTGAGCGACCATTACGATCCCGAAAAAAAGGCGTTGTTCCTCTCGTCCGATAATTTCCACGGCCAGAGCATCGCCGCCGTCGGCGTCGCCGCGCACGAGGCCGGCCACGCGCTGCAGCATCTGCACGCGGACGAGATGTTCAACCTCCGCATGGCTCTGGTGCCGGTCACCAAATTCGCCAATTACGCGTGGATGGGCATTCTGGTCCTGGGCTATTGCCTGCACCTCATCCCGCATTTCCTGCTCATCTCGATCGCCATTTTCGCCGTGCTGACGTTGTTCCAGCTCGTCACCTTGCCGGTGGAATACGATGCCAGCGCCCGCGCCAAGGTGCAGCTCGTCAACCTCGGCCTCGTTCGCGATTACGAACGTGAAGGGGTGAACAAGGTCCTCGATGCCGCCGCGCTCACCTATGTGGCTGCGCTGGTCGGGTCCGTGCTCCAACTGCTTTATCTGATTTCCGCCGCGCAAAACGGCCGGCGTTGATTTTTGGCCGCAGTTAATTTGCTTGCAGCCGCGCAACCGGCGTTTAACTTTTCGACACTCATGGCGGCAAAAAAACCAACCACGAAACCAACCACGAAGGCGGCGCCCGTCCGGCGCGCGAAGAAAATTCCCGCGCCCGCACCGGTTGAAGCTAAAGTAGTTACCATCGTCGAACCCAAGCCGGCGGACATCACCGTCCCCGTTCCCGCGCGGCCCGAGGGCAACACCACCCAGTTTCTCCGTCGCGAATCCGAACGCGAAAGCGGCGACACCGCCATCCGCCTTTACCTCCGTGAAATCGGCGAAGTGAAACTGCTGACGCCGCAAGAGGAGATCGAACTCGCCGCCCGCATCAAGAAGGGCGATAAAAAAGCGCGCGAACACATGATCAAGGCGAACCTGCGCCTCGTCGTCAAGATCGCGCGCGATTACGAAGGCATCGGCCTGCCGCTCCTTGATTTGATTTCCGAAGGCAACATCGGCCTCATGAAGGCCGTCGAACGTTTCGATCCCAAAAAGGGCGGCAAGCTGTCCACCTACGGTTCCTGGTGGATCAAGCAGGCCATCAAACGCGCCCTCGCCAACCAATCCAAGACCATCCGGCTGCCCGTCCATCTGGTGGACAAGATTTCCAAGATGCGCCGCGCCGCGATGAAGATGCACGATGAACTCGGCCGCGAACCGACCGATGAGGAACTGGCCGCCGAACTCGGCACCACCGCCGGCCGCGTCTCCATGATGCGCACCGCCTCCATCCGGCCCGCGTCGCTCGATGCCCCCGTGGGCGATGACGATTCCAACAGCTTTTCCGAGATCGTCGAGGACGAGCGCGCCGTCAATCCCTACGATGAACTTGAGGACAAGACCATCGTCAACATGCTCCGCGACATGGTCGAACATCTCGATGACCGCGAAGCCACCATCTTGCGCTTCCGCTTCGGCCTGGACGGCGGCAACGAAAAGACCCTCGAGGAAGTCGGCGTGAAATTCGGCGTCACCCGCGAACGCGTCCGCCAGATCCAGAACCTCGCCTTGCGCAAGCTGCGCAAGATGATCGAGAAGCTGGAAAAGTCCAAACAGAAGGGAGATTAAAATGCCCAACGTCACCCCGGCCGAGATCGAAAAGGCCATCCGCAACGTGCCGGATTTTCCGCAGCCCGGAATCCAGTTCAAGGACATCACCCCCGTGCTTGCCGACGCGCGGTTGTTTTCCGGCGTCATCGAACTGCTGACGGGAAACCATCTGCCGGGCAGCGTGGATGCCGTTGTGGGCATTGACGCGCGCGGTTTCATCTTCGCCGCCGCCGTGGCCGAAAAATTGAAGGCCGGCTTCGTGCCCGTCCGCAAAAAAGGCAAATTGCCGTTCCAGACCATTGAACAGGCCTACGCCCTCGAATACGGCCAGGCGACCGTCGCCATGCACATCGATGCGCTCAAGCCGGGCGCAAAAGTTTTGCTCGTGGACGACCTGCTGGCCACCGGCGGCACCAGCGCCGCCGCCGCCGCCCTGGTGCAAAAACTCGGCGGAAAAATTTTGGAAGCCGTCTTTCTCATCGAATTGAAATTTCTGGATGGCCGCAAAAAATTGCCGGACGTCCCCATCCGCTCCATCATCGCTTACTAAATGGCCGAATCCGTCACCCTGAGCGTCGTCGCTCCGTGCCACAACGAGGCCGAGAACCTTGTGCCGTTTGTCACGGCGATCCGCGCCGCCCTGGACCCGCTGAAGATTTCCTACGAGATCGTCATCACCGATGACCGCAGCACGGACGGTTCCTGGAAGGTCCTGCAGGAACTTGCCGCCAAGGACCCGCGCGTCCGTGCCGTCCGCCACGAAAAAAATGCCGGCCAGTCCGCCGCCGTCTGGTCCGCCATCAAAAACACCTCCGGCAAATACATCGCCACCCTCGACGCGGATCTCCAGAACGACCCCGCCGACCTGCCGCTGTTCCTGGACGCGATGAAGAATGCCGATTGCATCTGCGGCAACCGCAAGGCCAGCCGCGCCGGCGGCGATTCCATCATCCGCCAGCTTTCCTCCAAGATCGCCAACGGCATCCGCAACTGGATGACGCAGGAGACCGTGGACGATTCCGCGTGCGGTTACCGGATGTTCAAGCGCGAGTGCGTGGCCGACCTGAAATTTTTCAAAGGCATGCACCGCTTCATGCCCACGCTCATCAAGATTGAGGGCTTCACCATTTCGGAGATTCCCATCCGCCACCACGAACGTGTCGCCGGCCAGAGCCATTACGGCGTCTGGAACCGCGCCTTCGCCGCGCTCTACGACCTCTTTGCCGTCCGCTGGATGCAAAAACGCATGTTCCGCTTCCGCGTGAGCGAACGCCTGAATTATCCGCCGCAAAACTGATTTCTAATCCTTCTCATCCTCAGGCTCATCGTCATCCTCGCTTTTCGAATTTGAGGATGAGCATGACAATGAGGAAGAGGATGATTGGTAATTGGATATTTCCCCGTTAAAATCTTTTCGCTAACCTTCGACGGTGCACTGGCTGTTTTCCCTCGACCACGCGCTGTTTCATTTCATTAACAGCACGCTGGCCAATCCGTTCTTCGATCGGGTCATGCCGATTTTGAGCGGTAACGGTGTCCCGTGGCTATTGGCTGTTTTGCTCGCCGCACCGCTGGTCTGGTTTTTTGGTTCGATGCGCCTGCGCGTATGCGTGGTGTTGATCGCGCTCGCCGTCGCCATCGGCGACCCCTTGGTCGTTGGCACTGTAAAATCACTGGTGGAACGCCCGCGCCCGTTCATCACCCAGCCCGATGCCCGGCTCTTCGGCAAACCCGGCAAAGGCTACGTCAAGCCGCTGCCTGACGGTTCGTTGCCGGTGACCGCCAACCGTCGCAGCTTCCCCTCCGCGCACGCGGCGAATATGTGCACCGTCGCCATCATCGCCTTTTTCTTTTATCGCCGCAGCGGATGGTTTTTGTTTCCGCTCGCCGCCGCCGTTGCTTTCTCTCGCGTTTACAATGGTGTGCATTATCCGACCGATGTTCTGGCCGGCGCGATTTTAGGGGCAGTATATGCCTTCGCCTTTTTGCTGGCGGCCCATGCCCTCTGGGATTTCCCCGGCCAAAGATTCTTCCCGGCAGCGTACAGCCGTCTGCCCGACCTGTTAAATCCGCAAACCGACAAGTTGCCAGGTTCGAAATCCGAAATCCGAGATCCGAAATCCGAGATCGACTGGCTTCATCTCGGTTATATTCTCATTTTTGTCACGCTCATCGCCCGCTGGATATACATCCACAGCGGCATCATTAATCTGAGCGGCGACGAGGCGTACCAATGGATCTGGTCGAAACATCTTGCGCTCTCGTATTACAGCAAGCCGCTCGGCATCGCACTGCTGCAAAAACTCGGCACCCTTATCGGCGGCGATACCGAGTTTGGCGTGCGCTTCTGCTCCCCGCTGATCGCCGCGATCATGGGAATCCTCGTTTTGCATTTCCTCGCGCGCGAAACCAGCCCGCGCACCGCATTTTTCGCGCTCGTCGCCACGTTCGCCGTGCCGTTGCTCTGCGTCGGCTCGGTGCTGATCACCATTGATCCGCCGCTCGCGCTCTGCTGGATGTGGGCAACCATCGCCGGCTGGCGCGCGATATCAGCCAAGGGCACCGCGTGGGATTGGTTCGTGGTTGGCCTCGCTATGGGTCTCGGCTTTTTGTGCAAATACATGGCGGCGGCACAAATTGCCTGCTGGATCATCATCTTTGCCCTGATGCCATCCGCACGATTACATTTAAAGAAGCCCGGGCCCTGGCTTGCGCTCGTCGTTTTTCTCATCTGCACCCTCCCGGTCATCATCTGGAATGCGCAAAATCATTGGGTCACCCTCGGCCATGTCGCCTACAACGCGGGACTCACAAAAAACGGGCATTTTACTTTAAGTTATTTTGGCGATTTTTCGGCGCAGGAATTTGGTTTGCTGGATCCCGTCTTTTTTATCGCCGTGCTTTGGGCCGGCTTCGCATTTTGGAAGCGCCGGACTGAAAAGCTGCTCTGGTTGTTTCTCGCCTGCATGGGGCTGCCGCTTTTTTACGGCTGCTGGCTTTGGAGTTTCCATTCGCGGGTACAGCCCAATCATCCGGCTGCCGCCATCGCGCCCATGTTTTGCCTCGCGGCCGTTTATTTCCATGAACACCAGCGCATCGCCAAAAAAATCCTCATCGCCGGGTTGATCATTGGCTTCCCGGTCGTCGCCTTGATTCACAGCACCAGCCTGACGAAGCCTTTGCTTGGCGGGAAACTTCCCGGCGATGTGGATATCGCGCATCGTTTGTACGGCTGGCGCGAAACCGCGCAGGTTGTCGAAGCCGAACATAAATTTTTTGGCACCAATAGCTTCATCCTTGCCGATGATTATCAGGCCGCCGGCCTTTACACGTTTTATTCGCCGTCCGCCTGTGCGGCTGTCACCAATGACACGCCGCTGGTGTATTGCCTGCGCGATGGCGCGCCGACCAGCCAGTTTTACCTCTGGGACAACTACGATTATCAAAAGCATCGCAAAGGTCAAAACGCCATCTATATCCAGCATCTTGAATATTACAAACTCGAAAAAGGCTGGCTCTGGAAATGGTTGAAGCATGAGAAGGTCGATTTCCGTGATGTTCCGTCGAAGGAAAAGACGCCCAAATTTTTGACCGAGCAATTTCAATCCGTCACCAACCTGGGCATTCATGAAATCAAGATCAGCGACGGGCGCGTCTTCCATCGCATCCAGATTTACGGCTGTTATGGCCTGAAATAAAATGGCCGCCGCCAAGCATCAGACGGAAATTTTTCTGCCCGTGCGTGAATATCATCTCGCCGGGACCCTGGATTCCGGCCAAGTTTTTCGCTGGCGCCAAAGCGGAGATTCGTGGGAAGGCGTACTGGGCAAACATTTTTTGAGGCTGACGCAAAAGGAGGACGGCATCCACGCGGAAAGCTTTTCCTCCGCCGCCGACTGGCAATTTCTTCGCGAGTTCCTGCAATCGGAAGTGGAACTCGAAAAAATTCTCGCGACTTTTCCCGTCGACACCCCGATGCAGACTGCCGTCGCCCATTGCCGCGGCCTTCGTTTGCTGCGCCAGGATCCGTGGGAATGCCTTGCCTCGTTCATCTTGTCCTCGATGAAGCAGATTGTCCAGATCCGCCAGATTGTCGCACTGCTCTGCGAACGATTTGGCGAACCATGTAGCGTCGAGCCTGCGGCTCGACTTGGTTCGGCCATAGGCCGAACGCTACAATTTTCATTTCCCACCCCTTCGCGCCTCGCCGCCGCGACCGAATCGGAACTGCGCGAATGCAAGATGGGTTTCCGCGCCCCGGGCCTGTTGAACGCTGCGCGCCAGATCGACAGCGGCAAACTCGACTTGGAAAAAATCCGCCGGCTGGATTACGCCGAAGCACGGAATGAGTTGATGCAATTGCACGGTGTCGGTGGAAAAATTGCCGACTGCGTCCTATTGTTCGCCTATGGATTCGACTCCGCGTTTCCGGTGGATGTATGGGTGGAACGCGCATTGCAGGAGCTTTATTTTCCAAAACGTCAGGCCAGTGACAAACGTCTCCGTAAGTTTGCGGCCACACATTTCGGCCCGCACTCCGGCTACGCCCAACAGTATCTTTTCCACTACATCCGGACGCGGAACACTTAAACGCCGGGCCGGAGCAGGGGCATCAAAGTTTTTTCAACTCCGTCCGGGCGAGTTGAATCAATGGTGCAATCGTCTTTGCGCTGAAATCGAACGGGCAGCCTGCCGCCGCGAACAATTCCGGCAACGGCCGCGAGCCGCCCAATGTCAGGGACATTTTGTAATCACCCAGCGCCTGCGCGTGGTTGGCCTTTGAATTCGCCCAGACCTGCAACGCGCCGAGTTGCGCGATGCCATATTCGACGTAGTAAAACGGATACAGAAAAATGTGCAGTTGCCGGTGCCACGAATGCGCGCGCGCCTCCTCGAAACTTGAATAATCCACTTCGCCGCCGAAGCGGTCCATCAGTTTGAGATAGGCCGCCTTCCGTTCCGCGCGCGTGTGGCCGGGATGCGTATAAAGCCAGTGCTGGAAACCGTCCACCACCGCCATCCACGGAAAAAATCCGATGATGCCCTCAAGATGCGTCTTGCGCGCGCGGTTCGCCTCATTGGTCGTGTAAAATTCCTCGAGGAATTCATTGCCCAACAGTTCCATCGCCATCGAGGCGACTTCACAGAACTCAATCGGTGCGCTGCGATACGGATACAAATCCTCGTCCCGCGTTGCTTGGGCGTGAAAGGCATGGCCGGCTTCGTGCAGGATGGTTTCCACATCGCGTTGCACGCCGACGGCGTTCATAAAAATGAACGGCACCCGCGCTTCGCTCAACGTGGATTGATAACCGCCGGGGGCCTTGCCTTTGCGGTTGTCCAGGTCCAGCAGTTTTTTGTCGTGTAATTCCTTAAAATCTGTCGCCAGTTCCGCGTCCAGCGAGTTAAAAATTTTCTGGGTGCGCGACACCATTTCTTCCACGTTTGCAAACGGCTTCAATGGCGCACGATTCAGCGGATCCACGGCCAGGTCCCACGGACGCAATTTTTCCAATCCCAGCTTCTGGCCGCGCTCGTTCTGGATTTCACGAACGGCGGGCATGATCTCGCTCTCGATCGCATCATGGAATTTTACGCAATCCGCCGGCGTATAATCGAACCGGCCCTTCTGGCGGAAGATATATTCGAGGTAATTTTCAAAACCCGCGTTCACTGCGATCTGATGGCGTAGCTTGATCAGCGCCTCCATGATTTCCTCGCATTTGTCCGCGTCCTGCAACCGGCGATTGGCTACGAGCGTCCACGCCTCCTCGCGCAGGGCGCGGTCCGGCTCCTCGAGCAGACGGCCCATCTGTACCAATGTTTTTTCCTCGCCGCGAAACTTCACCGTCTGCGCGCCGATGAGCTTTTGATATTGCTGGCCGAGCTTTGCCTCCTCGGTTTCCAACGCCACATTTTCCGGGCGGAATAGCTCCACATGATTCGCCACGTCGCGGTCAAAAACCTGGTAGCGCGACTTTGGGAGATTTTTTCGTTGCGGATGGGAAACATACAATTTCTCCAGCGCAAACTGCCGCGGCTTGAGCTGCGGCTCGACGTTTTCAACAAAATGCAGATAGGCTTTTTCCGCCTCGTCATTGTCCGTGTGGCAGGTCATGGCGATGTTGCGGCGGGAACTTTCCTCGTCCAGCGCGGCGGATAGTTCGCTCCAGTCCAACAGCCATTTTTCAAACGCGGCGGCACCGGTGGCCTGCGCGGCCCGCGCTTCAAGTTGGTCAAACAACGGCGCAATCTGCGGCCAATCGCCAAGGTCGATGGTCTCAGGAACGAACGAACGCGGTTTGGCAGGCGGCAATTTTCCGAACGGCAGTAAATTCATTCGCTCATTTTAGCGAAGCCGCCGGCGATGAAAATCGTTTTATGTCCAAATCGCGGCGGTTTTTTCGTTAGCTTTTCGGAGGTCAAATGCTAGCATCGCCGCGGAACCTCTGGAACCTGTTCAGAACATTAAAACCTATGGTAAAAATCATTATCGGACTCGTAATGATCATTGGCGGGTTGTCGGGCAAGCTCGTCTTGATCGGCACCAGCAGCGGCGGAGCGCTCGCTGTGCTCGGTGGCGTAATGATCGCCTGGGGGATTTTTAATCTTACCAAGGCTCGCCAGAAGGGATAGTCACCGCCAGCGCAACAGCCGCAGGGCGTTGCCAATGACGATCAAATCAGATACGCCCATCGCTGCCGCGCAAAACACGGGACTGATGACGCCGCACGCGGCGAGCGGCACCCCGAGTGCGTTGTAGAAGAACGCCCAAAATAAATTCTGCTTGATGGTGCGCAATGTCGCACGCGCGAGCCCGAGCGCCTCCGGTACGGCTTCGATCTCCGATTTCAGCAAAACGATGTCCGCCGCCTCGCGTGCGATATCGCTGGCGCGGCTGACGGCGATGCCGAGGTCGGCTTGTGAGAGGGCAGGGGCGTCGTTGATGCCGTCGCCCACAAACGCCACGCGTTCTCCCTGCGCCTGTAATTTCTGCACAAACCCCGCCTTCTGTTCCGGCCGCACGTTGGCGAAGACATTTTCCGGCGGGATGCCGGCCTGCCTGGCGATGGCGGCGGCGGTGAGCTGGTTATCGCCGGTCACGAGGAAAATATTCTGCGACTGTCGCTTCAGTTGCGCGATTACTTTTTCCGCATGCGGCTTCAATGTGTCGCGCACGGCGAATAACGCCAGTAATTCCTTTTCCGCCGCGAGTCCGACGATGGTCGTGCCTCGCGCGGACCAGTCGTTGATGAATTTTTCGCCCGCCGCCAGATTTGCGCCGCAGTCGCGGAGCCAGTTCAACGAGCCGAGCCGCACCATTTCCGGTTGCGGATTGCGGATGGTGGATCTGGCCTCGACGCCGGAGCCGCCCAGTTCTTTCCAATCAGAAACGACGACGGTGTCGGGGGAGATTTTGGCGATCGCCTGGCTGATGGGATGCGTGGAGTTTTTTGCAAGCGAGGCTGCAAGTTGTTCAATTCCGCGATCCACATTTGCCATTCCAAAATTTTCCTGCGCGGCGACTTCCGGTTTACCGAGGGTGAGCGTGCCCGTTTTGTCGAAAACAATCGCCGTGATTTTTCCGGCTTTTTCCAGGGCCACGCCGTCGCGGATGAGGATGCCCCGGCGCGCAGCGGCATTGGCGCCGGCCATGATGGCGGCGGGAGTGGCGAGTCCCATCGCACACGGACAGGCGACAATCAAAATGCCGGCGGCGATCACGAAGGCTTTTTCCGGACCGGAATGTACGAACCAGAAAATCCCCGCCGCGAGTGCGATGACAACGATAACCGGCACAAAGACATTGCTGATGCGGTCGCCGAGGCGCTGGATGTCGGCGCGGCTGGTTTGCGCGCGTTGCACCGCGGCGATGATATGCGCCAGCGCGGTGGCCTCGCCGGTGGCGGTGATGCGCATGACCAGTCGTCCATTTAAATTCACCGTGCCGGCGAAAAGTTTGCTGCCGGTTTTTTTGTCCGCTGGAGAGGCTTCCCCGGTCAGCATGGCTTCATCCACGGCGGATTCGCCTTCGAGTACGACACCGTCCACCGGCACCCGATCACCGGGGCGGAGCGCGATGCGGTCGCCGATTTGCAGGCTGTCTACGGAAACTTCCGTTTCAACTTCGGATTTTGGACCTTGGATTTTTCTCGCGGTTTGCGGGGCAAGTTGCATCAAGGATTTCAGCGCGCTGCCGGCCCGGTCGCTGACGCGGGCTTCGAGCCAATGGCCGCCGCTGATGATCGAGATGATGGCGGCGGCCTCCATGAAGTAGAGATGTCCGCCCGCGCCACTGAACAGGGCCCAACAACTGAATCCGAAGGCCGTGCTGGAGCCGAGTGCCACGAGCGTGTCCATGTTGGACTCGCCAACTTTCAACTGCCGCCACGCACCCTGATAAAACTGTGCTCCGCAAAAGATCTGGACGAACGCGGCGAGAAAAAATGAAAGCCAGCGGAACCACTCCACCATCATCAGGTGGAAAATCCATTCACCGGCCATCAATATGGCGGTGACGGCCAGACCGATGATCAAATTCCATTGCCAGCTTTTTTGCCCGGAGCCGCGATGGGAATCCGCTTCCGGGGAAATTTCCTTCGCGTCATATCCGGCCTGGGAAATCGCGGCCAGAATTTCAGGGATATTTTTCGCTTCGGCGGAATTCCAGCGGATGCTGGCCCGCGCGGTTTGCACGCTGACCCCGACGCTGTGGACGCCGGGGACCTTTTGCGCGGCCTCGGTGACTTTGCGGGCGCAGTTATTGCACGTCATGCCGTCGACGTGCAACTCGGTGGTGGCAGGCGGGGACATTTAGCGCCGGACTTTTTTCATCCGCGCGTGCCAGACGCGGATGCGCGGATGCGCTGCCGGCAGTTTGTAGTGCCCGGAGAAAAGGAAGTTTTCCAGCATGCCGAACAGGTCAAAATCCACGAACAACGGGTGCGCTTCCAGGAGAAATTCCGAGTGTGCGAGCATCTGCTCGTAGGGAACGAGCGTGGTCTCGAGCTTTTGCAGCCAGATTTTCTGGTCGCGATGCCATTGGTCGATGCAGCCGCGCCCGAATTTGCGTTCCTTGAAACGGAGATACTGCAATTGTTCGGCGGGTTTCACGAATTCGCGGTAATGGCTGTCATTCAGCCGAAACGTGCAGCCTTCAATCTCATTATCAATGTGCCGCCAGAGCAGGGATTGCACGCCCTCATGTTCGGCGGGAAACAGGCCGAGCTTCAATTTGGCATCGAGATATTTGGCGACGATCTGCTGGTCGTCGGTGTCGTCGAAAATGATTTTACTTCCATCGCGCAAGGTCGGAACACCGTAATATTTCTGTTTCGTGACTTTCCAGACGAAGTCGCGGGTCTGCGGCGGGACGTTGATGATTTTGAACTTCGCGCCGGAAAATTCGAGGATGCGGCGCGTGGGGAGGCAATACGGGCTCCACGGAAACTGGATGAGTTCGATCATGCTGGAATCTTCCGCGAACGCCGACGCGCCGCAAGTGAATTCACGTGGGAGTGCGTTTCGGGCGCTGCAATATGAAAGCGGCTGAACGCATTCGGGTATTTTGAGGACATCCGTGAAATGAACGTTGCAGTGGCCGGGGACGGCCACACTCCCGGGTGAAGGAGCAGGCGGAATCACCGCCGCATCTTTTCGCGGAATTTTTTCGCGGACATGCCCACCGCGCGTTTGAAGGCCACGCAGAAGCTGTTGATGCTCTGATAGCCGGAGTCCAGCGCGATGGTCTCGACCTTCTGGTCGGTTTTGGTGAGAAATTTCTTGGCGCGTTCGATGCGCACGCGCTGGAGTTCATGGCCGGGCGTACGGCCGAGATGTTCGAGGAACGCCTTGTGCAGACCGCGCCGGGACATGGCGGAGATCCCCACCAGATCCTTGACGCAAATCGGTTCGTGACCGTGTTCCCAGATGAAACGCAAGGCGCGGGCGACGCCCTGATGTTTGATGGTCAGAATGTCCGTACTTTTGCGGACGATGACGCCGGCGACGGGCACGCGCACCGGTTCGACCGGCGGCCGGCCGCCACCCATCAACTTGTCCAGCACTTCCGCGCCGCGATAACCCAGGATTTCAAGGTTGGTGTCCACGCTGGAGAGCGGGGTGCGCATGGTGTCCGGTGCAAGCAGATACGCTTCCGTTCCGAGAATGGCGACCTCTTCGGGGATTTTGATGCCGACGCTCTCGCACGATTCCAAAACGTCAAGCGCCTGCTGGTCGTTGGCGGCGAAAACCGCGAGCGGTTTGCGGGCCTGTTTCATCTGGGCGGCGAGCCATTTGCGTTTTCGCTGCCATTCCTGCCGGCCGGTGGCGTAGGCGGAGGCCTCGAGCCAGCGCAGCCAGGAACAGTTATGACCGTGTTCCGCCAATGCCTTGATGAAACCCTGGCCGCGTTCCTCGTAAGACCAGTTGTTCGCGTCGCTGTAAAAGCAGTAATTGGTGAAACCGCGGGTCATGAAATGGTCGGCGGCGATTTTGGCGGAGTGCGCATGATCCTCGAGCACACGGGCAAATTTCAGGTGCGGCCGGCGGTAGCTGAAGTCCACGGTGGGCAGTTTGGCGGAGCAGACAAAATCGGCCAGATCATCGCCGGCCCCCAGCCACGCGAGGATGCCGTCGCCCTGCCAGCCCCAGGGGATCACTTTTTCGCGCGTGTAATCGGCGTAAAGATGCCAGTCGTGTTCCTGTGCATATTTTTCAATGCCTTTATGCAGCCGGTAGTCATACCAGCCGAGCGCGAGGAGGACGCGCTTTTGTTTTCTGGGCATGAATAAAGAATATCTCCGGCCTCCGGCTGGCGGCAAGAAATAAAAAAACGGGTGCAAAATCTTCAAAATTTTGCACCCGCGGGAAACTTATTGGACCGTTTTTAGTGGCAACCGCACCCGCCGCCGCCACCGCCGCCACCGCAGCAACCGCCTTCGGCCAGTTCTTCACTGGTCGGGATGCGGCCGAGTTCAATCGTCTTGCCGACGATTTTTTTCACCGAGCTTTGCAGTTCGTGCATTTCCTCCTGGGCGTCGAGGAAGCCGACGGCCACGGGATTTTTCAGCAACGTGTCGCGGTCTTTTTCAAACGCCGCGATCTCCGTCGGGTCGAGCGGCTGGCCGCCGTGCTGTTTTTCCTGGAGGGACTGGCCCTTGTTCATCAGCGCCTCGTAGGCGCTGCGCGCGGAATTGTCCGCGAGAAAGGTATCAATGCGCTTGCGGATGCCGTTCGTCGCGATTTCATCAAGGATGGCCTGGCAAAGCTCGTTGGTTTTGGTCTCAATTTTTGTTGGCATAAATTTTCGCTGGAGAATAAACCACAATTGCCGCTGAAAAGCAATTCACAATGCTCGGTCAGTTATGGAATTCAGGTCAAGTCGTCCGAATGGATTACGCCAATGAATTTGACACTTCCGGCGAAAATCGCTAAACACTCCGCACACCTTTTATGGAACCCATCCATCTCGCACACATCGATTACGCCATTCTTCTTATTTACGTCGCTTTCGTAATCGGTATCGGCTGGACCCTTTCACGCTACATGAAATCCTCGGCGGACTTTCTGACGTCCGCCCGCTCGATTCCGACCTGGGTGACAGGACTGGCGTTCATTTCTGCAAATCTTGGCGCGCTCGAACTCGTCGGCATGGCCGCCAGCGGCGCGAAATACGGCATCGCCACCGCGCACTTCTACTGGGTGGGCGCGATTCCCGCGATGATCTTTCTCGCCGTGTTCATGATGCCGTTTTACTACGGTTCCAAGGCGCGCTCTGTCCCGGAATACTTGAAGATGCGCTTCGATGAACGCGTCCGCGCGCTAAACTCCGTCGCCTTCGCGGTGATGACGATTTTTGCCTCCGGCATCTCGATGAATGCGCTCGCGAAATTGCTGGCTAATTTGTTGCCGTGGCAACCTCACTGGAACGTTGGACCATTGCACTTTGGTAGTTATGACGTGTACTTGGTACTTTGCTCCGCCGTCGTGCTGCTCTACGTATTGAAGGGCGGACTGACCTCGGCGATTTACACGGAAGTTTTGCAATTCTTCATGATCGTCCTCGGCTTCGCGCCGGTGGTCTGGCTTGGTTTGAAAGATGTCGGCGGCTGGGACAAGATGACGACCGCGTTGCACGGTGTTTCCAAGGCAAACGGCTATGCAGAAAATGCCTGGTCGAGCGCCTGGCAGCCTCTGTTGGGCGGTCCGGCGGCAAACCCGATGGGGGTGGACCTGTTCGCGATGGTGTTTGGCCTCGGCTTTGTTTTGAGTTTCGGTTACTGGTGCACGAACTTCCTCGTCGTGCAACGCGCCATGGCGGCCAAGAACATGACCGCTGCGCGCAACACGCCGCTCGTCGCCGCCGTGCCGAAGATGTTTTTTCCCTTTCTCGTCATCGTCCCCGGCATGATCGCCATTGCGCTGACCTCGATGCCGGACAAAGGCTACCGGGTGCCGCCGCCGATCGTCTCGCAGGAAAATTATAACAAGGCAATTGCTGATGTAAAAAATCCATCGGCCGATCCGGTAAAAACAATTGGCGACGATCTCGGCAAAAAAGTGGATACGGCTAAAATCACTGCACTCGTCGCCAGCAGCGCGGGCGGACAATTGACGGACAAGCAAATCCAGTCCGGCCTTTACTACTCCATTTCCGAATACGATTACGACGGCGTGATTCTGTCGCTCGTGAAAAAGTATTGTCCGCCCGGTCTTTTGGGCCTCGCGCTCACCGCGTTGCTGGCGTCGTTCATGTCCGGCATGGCCGGCAATGTCACTGCGTTCAACACTGTGTTCACCTATGATTTGTATCAGGCCTATTTCGCCAAAAACAAACCAGATGCCCATTACTTCTGGGTAGGTAAAGTCATCACCGTCGTCGGCATCGTATTGAGCATTGGCGCGGCGTATTTCGCGGCCATGTATAACAACGCGATGGACGTCATCCAGTTGGTGTTCGGTTTTGTGAATGCGCCGCTGTTTGCCACGTTCCTGCTCGGCATGTTTTGGAAGCGCACCACCGCCACGGGCGCGTTTTTGGGCCTGTTTGGCGGCATCGGGGGTTCGGCGATTTTCCACGCGTTCACGACGACAAAATCCAATGTGGACGCCACCGGCCACGCCATCAATGTCATGAAGGGCGGTTACCTCGGCGTGCACGCGCAATTCCCGAGTGAGATGGCGCAGAATTTCTGGCTGGCGGCGTTCGCCTTCACCTGCTGCTTTGTGCTGACGCTGGGGATTTCGCTGGCGACCAGGCGTACCAAGTCGGATGAAGAACTGAAAGGCCTCGTCTATTCGCTCACGCCCAAAATCGTGGATACCAACCAGCCCGTCTGGCAGCGGCCCGCCGTCGTTGGCGTGGTATTGCTCATCGTGTGCGTGATCCTAAACATAATTTTCTGGTGATACCCGCCAAGTGAAATCATTAATCATCAATCCTAAATCATAAATAATCTTATGGGACTCGATATCCGCTGGCCGATCGGCCTCATGTTCACGCTGCTTGGCGCGTTGCTTTGCTTTAACGGCGTGCGCGACAACTCCGCCCACGCCATCTCGCTCGGCGTCAATATCAACCTCATCTGGGGCGCGGTGCTGCTCGTCTTCGGTGTGTTGATGCTGCTCGGTGCCATCGCCGGCAAGGGAAAAAGCGGGGATGGAAAATAGCAGATGGAGGATCGCAAGGCTGATGCCGCTGGTTTTTCCAGCTTCAATCGGCCATTCTCATACTACAGTGCGTTGTAAATGCCACAAAATGCCGTTCCCAATGCACCCAAAGATGGAGGGACGAACACCTCCCCATGAACCCAGTCAGCGGCTCAGATGGTTTTCGCGAATCCAGAAATGTGCAACTGCTGTTCCTTCTCCCCGAGGGAGAAGGTCAGGATGAGGGGAAAGGCGGTGCTCATTTCAAATTGTACGTGCCTAAAATGTGGATGACCACTTCCCCCTCACCCCGGCCCTCTCCCTTGGGGAGAGGGAGAAACGGTTGCCGCGTCCTGCCGAAGCCAAGTCGCAGTTGAATTCGTGTTATTTTGAAGGCAAATCAGTATCATTCCACGATTTATGAATTTACAGGAACTTTCATCGCACGTCGCCGCTGAATTTCAAAAGCATTATGGCCGCGCGCCCCGCTGGATTGTTGCCGCGCCCGGCCGCGTCAACGTGATCGGCGAACATACAGATTACAACGACGGCTTTGTGCTGCCGATGGCCATCGAACGTTACGCCGTGATGGCCGCCGACCTGCCGCCGTCGCAATTTGCCAGCGCCCAGACGCAGATCACGATTTTCGACATCCATTTCGATGAAAAGGCCACGATTGACCTGATTGCGCCCATCACCAAGGGCTTGCCCAAATGGTCGAATTACATCCGCGGCGTGCTGGCCGGATTCCAGAATCGCGGGCAAACGATTCCTGCGCTCGACATCGCCTTCATGTCCACGGTCCCGCTGGGCGGCGGCTTGAGCAGCAGCGCGGCATTGGAGGTTTGCACCGCGACCTTGGTTGAAGCCGCGACTGGCAAGACGATTGATCCCGTCGAAAAGGCATTGCTCGCGCAAAAGGCCGAACACGATTTTGCCGGCGTGCCGTGCGGGATCATGGACCAGTTTATCTCCGCGCTTGGTCGTGAAGGCAATCTACTGTTGCTCGATTGCCGCACCCGCAAGACCGAGCTGGTCCCGATGAGCGATCCGTCCGTGGCGCTGCTCGTCATCAATACGAACGTGAAGCACGAGTTGAGCGGCGGCGAATATGCCGAACGCCGCGCGCAGTGCGAGGAGGCCGCGAAAAACCTCGGCGTGAAATCGCTGCGCGACTGCACCCCGGAAAAATTGGAGCAGGGCCGGGGCAAGCTGTCCGAGGTCGTTTTCCGCCGCGCCCGTCACGTCATCGGCGAGATCGAACGCACGGTTCACGCGGCGGAGGGGATTCGCGAATCCAACTGGCCGTCCGTCGGCCAGCTCATGTATGCCAGCCACGCTTCGCTGCGCGATGATTACGAAGTCAGTTGCGCCGAACTGGACGCGGTCGTGGAGATCGCCGAAGACATCGGTTACCAAGGGGGAGTTTACGGTTGTCGCATGACCGGCGGCGGCTTTGGCGGTTGTTGCGTGGCCTTGGTGAAAGCGAGTGACGTGGACGCCATCACGCAGCAGATCGCCGCCGAATACAAAGCGAAAACCGGCATTGATGCGACCATTTTCAGTTCACGTCCCGCCGCCGGGGCGACGATTGTGAAGGGGTGATACCGGGCTTTTAGCCACAGATTCACACAGACGAGACACATATAATAAGGAACCGAGGAACACCGGAATTGAAACGGATTGATTGGCCTTGCACCCCTTTTGTGTCAATGGTTCGAGCCGAGGCTTTTGTTTAATACTACAATACGAGGAGCCCACCCGTTTTCGTCAATTCTTGTTTGTGGTCACAGCCTCGCCGGGCGTGAACTGTTTGACCATAATCTCGCTACGATTGAATAATCCCGCCGGACTGACAACTGTAATCATGAACCCGTTGCTGGTTAATTGATAATCATACCGATTGCGGCCTGCTTGTAACATTGCCTTCACATTGTCCGTGTCTCCATTCATCCAGTTAGTCAACAAATCTTGCAGAGTAAAAGGATAATGACCCTCGTCTGACTTAAAAAACTCAACATCGGAGGCAAGTCTCTGAATGTTTGAAGGCGTGGAATTTATCCAAGAAAAATGATTCAAACCGCGAAGTAGCCACACCATAAAACCACCAATACAGACAGCCAACAGCAAGGTCGCAATAATTAGATTCTTGGTTATTGATTTCTTCATCTGATGCGCGAAGCCGCCTAACACATAACAGTCTACGAATCCGCCGTGCAGCTCAATGTGATATAAGGAGTCTTTCCATCACTTTTGTCTATCCAATAACATTTCAAGTTCATTCGGATTATGCCAAGAGGCTTTAACAACTATTTTCCATTTTTGATTTGTTTTTAAAAAAGTCTGCAGCTCTTCTTTGTACGAATTAAAGTTTTCCTCGGAAATCCAATCTTCAAATGGACCAGCTCCAATAAAATTAAGCAATTTTTCATCATGCGGAGCTTGCTCAATGATTGATTTTAATACTTCCCATGATACGGCATCCTTTTTCTTAATTTTATCCTCGATTTCCCAACAGCATTCTTGGTTGGGATGTGATAGTTGGCCTACTTGATTCAGAGCCTTCTTAAAAGCATCCTCCGACGACAGCCCTTCATTTTTGAATTTTGACACCAGGCTACGCAGTTCTTCCGTATTTTTTTTATGAAGGTCGGAACCATGCCCAATCCACCATGATGAATAATCGAGATATCCAGCAATAGAATCTTTTTCACTCATGATTTATCAATGCCTTAAAAAAATGCCAAACAAAGAGCAATTCAGAAAGAGGCTGCCCTTTAAACTTGAACCACCGTATGCTGGTTGTTTTCCGTCGTAAAGGCCTTTTTTGACGTGAACGGGTCTGAACGGGTCAGTCCCGCATAATCGCATATTTATAAACGGCCTGACTAATGGTATGTTTTGGCAATTTCCCCTTCCTTCATGAATGGAGTCATCAAAACCTCGAGTTGATACCACTGCATGAAGGCGCGAGGGCGGTCCGAACCGGCCGGCCGTTTCTGATGGCGCGGCTACATAGATTTCGCACCTACGGTGCTGATTGCGGCTCGCGGGAACTGTGCGCGAAACTACAGTCTCAGCAGTTTGAAGATGCTGCGGCTGGTCCCGCACGCGGGACACAGCCGCGCTCCGGTGAATCGACGGTGATCCGCCGTCCCTCCCGTCGAGGCGGGCATGAATCAGGTCAGCACCAGTTCCTTGACTTCGTGTTGCAATCGCCGGCCCAGTTGTTCCTCGACAACCTCAAGGTCGTGGTGCGACTGGAGGTTCAGCCAGAACTGGGCCGACATCTTAAAATACCGGCCCAGACGCAGGGCCGTGTCCGCCGTGATGGCGCGTTCGCCTTTCACAATCTCATTGATGCGGCGCGGGGGCACGCCGATGTCCCGGGCCACACGGTATTGGCTCAAGCCCAGCGGCTTCAGGAAATCTTCCGCCAGGATTTCACCGGGGGTGATGTTTGCGAGCAGTTTGCTTTTCATAATTTATTTTTCAATGGTAATCCACAATTTCGACTGCCTGCGCGCCTGACTTCCAGCGGAAACAGATGCGCCACTGGTCGTTGATACGGACGCTGTGCTGCCCGGCCCGCCCGCCTTTCAACGCCTCCAGCCGGTTGCTCGGCGGCACGGCCAGATCCGGCAGTTGCGTTGCCGCGTGCAGTTGCAGCAGCTTCCGGCGGGCGGTGCGCTGGATGTCCGGTGGCAACCGCCGTGCCATCTGCCCGCGGAAAATCTTTTCCGTCTCTGCGCACGCAAAACCTTCAATCATCGCGCCACGCACCATAACGCCAAGCGTTATTAGCTTCCGATGCAGCTTGCGGGTTCATAAAAACAAAAACCGTTGGTTGGGATGTGCAGCCGCAGGGTGGACTCGCGGATTGTCTCCACTCAGCGGTGTCGAAAAAATGGCGGCGCAGGCGCTGTCCAGCCCATATATTGGGGCGGCGCGGCAGCGACCGCCCTACCATGATGAGGAGGTTGTCGTGAGGCATTGGGCGCTGGGCGCACGTTTCCGCCGCCTTGCCGCGGCGGGAGAAATTTCGGGTCGGCCACCCGCCTACTCCAAGGCTATGGCGTGCAAGTCGGGGGGGCGGCGGCTTCGCGGTCCTTCCGGACGGGCACTTCCCGCCCCCGGCTTAATTTCCTGCATACCTCCGGGATGACCGCAATGCCAGCGAAACGCGCCGGGAAAGCCACCGTCCATTCCGCCGGGCTGGAAGCCACGGCTCTACGACTTCGTGGATTCGGTATACCTCGGTTTGCCAAGTGCTCTTCCCCCTCATCCGTCCTTCGGACACCTTCTCCCTTGGGAGAAGGGAGCGATGCGACGAGGCATTCAGGTTCCTTGCGTTTGGGCCTTCTCCCGCCAGTTTTGATTTTGGAGACGGCGGTCCGAGCCGGACAGGCGGACGGCCACCAGATGGCAAATCACAACAACTTTGGCATGGTGAGGCTGGTAGGGCGCGTCACTCCGTGCGCGCCGTGGTGTTCTGGCCAAGCGCGGCGCGCACGGAGTGACGCGCCCTACCTTTAGCGTCTCTGAACACGAATGCATCAATGTCATTGTGAAACGCCATAGGGAGCGAGGCCGAGGACGAGGAGGATTCCCTGTCTGCCCCCATCCGACCACGATGGGATCACGCAGTTTTTTGGAAGGCATGGCGGGGTTTTGCGGAAAGATAACAGAGAGCATCTTAATTGTTGACAAAAATCGCCACACCAACTAAATTGAGTCAAGGCCGCACCAACCTGGTGCCGGGCATCGGAATTTCCGATTGGCGATTGCCAATGGGGGATTTGTCGTTTGTTCTTTGACATAGGCACCAACCTGGTGCTGGGCGAGGTAAAAAGGCGCGATCCGTCCCGCATGCGGGACGCGACAAGGCCGCCTACGTCGGACTTCGGCGTGGCAAGGGAGTGAGGCGCGGGATGGAATGTCGCGAATCGGCAATCCATCCCGCCCGCCGCCGTTTTGAGCCGTGGGGGCATCATGGGGTGGCTCGCGGGGAGGCGCGAAGGGTTGAAGGCCGGGATATGGGGGGTGAAATTACGAAACGAACCACTACTGTCCGGTTTAAAACGCCAGTAAACATTGATGATTTTGTTGGTTGGTTGATGTGGGCGGGAGTGAAAGCTGAGAAAGCGCCTGTGAAATGGGCATTTTTTCAAAGAGGGTCAGGCTCAAAATCTGTAAAATAGTGTAGAGACTGGCCTCCGAATGCAGACGTTTTTTCAAAATGGCGACCAGCAGGTAAACCGCGATGGCGCTCCAGATTTGGGAGCGGACGGCG
>DATHOG010000096.1:0-14439 GCA_035485115.1 Candidatus Sulfotelmatobacter sp.
CGGCAGGAAATGTTTTGACTTATGGGACGGAAAAGATAAATTATTCGTCCGTCTGGTTGGGGTCTTAGCTCAGTTGGTAGAGCGTCTGAATGGCATTCAGAAGGTCAGGAGTTCGACCCTCCTAGGCTCCACCAGCCAGTCGCTTTCTTCATTTTTTCCCGCGCGGTGATTGACAGCGCGGGTTTATTTTCGGAACTTTTCCATCCAATTCACCACGTTAATGAGTCAGACCATCTCGACCGAATCATTGCAGCAGGCTGGAAAAACTTTTCCGCCATCGCCCGAAGTCATCAAACATGCGTTGTTGAACGCGAAGCAGTTTGACGCTTTATACGAACGTTCCGTCCGCGAACCGGAAAAATTCTGGCTGGAGCAGGCGCAGACATTGGAGTGGTCCAAGCGGCCGGCCCATGCCCGTAAATTCGAATGGAACACCGACGGGCGCGTCATCAAGCACACCTGGTTTGAGGATGGCGAACTAAATGTAACGGTCAACTGTCTCGACCGGCATCTGGCCAAACGCGGCAGTCAGACCGCGATCATCTGGCAGGGGGAGCCGGAGGAGGATGTCAAAAAAATTTCCTACGCAGAATTGCACCGGGAAGTCTGCAAGTTTGCCAATGTCCTCAAATCGCTGGGCATCAAAAAGGGCGACCGCGTGGCGATCTATATGCCGATGATTCCGGAAGCGGCCGTTGCCATGCTGGGCTGCGCGCGCATCGGCGCGATCCACTCGGTGGTATTCGGCGGGTTCAGTTCCGATTCGCTGGCGGGGCGCATCAACGATTCCGAATGCAAACTGCTCATCACGGCCAACGTGTCCTTACGAGCGGGAAAATCACTGCCGCTCAAGAAGCTGGCCGATGACGCGCTGGTGCATACGCCAAGCATAGAGAAGGTTATCGTGGTGAAGCGCAATGACGAGCCGTGCAATGTCGTCGCGGGGCGAGACGTGTGGTATCACGAATTGATGGCGAAGGCTTCGACGGATTGCCCGCCGGAAAAGATGAACGCCGAGGATTATCTTTTCATCCTCTACACCAGCGGTTCCACCGGAAAACCCAAGGGCGTGGTCCACAGCTGCGCCGGTTATCTGCTCTGGAGCGCGCTCACGCATAAATACGTCTTCGACATCCACGAGGGTGATGTTTACTTCTGCACCGCGGACATCGGTTGGGTCACCGGCCACAGCTATGTGGTTTATGGCCCTCTTTGCAATGGAGGCACCACGCTGATGTTTGAAGGCGTGCCGACGTATCCGGATGCCGGGCGTTTTTGGAAGATCGTCGAGAAGTTTAAGGTGAATTCATTTTACACGGCGCCGACGGCGATCCGTGCGCTCATCCGGCTCGGCGATGAATGGCCGGCGAAACATGATTTGTCCTCCCTGCGGGTACTGGGCACCGTCGGGGAGCCGATAAATCCCGAGGCGTGGATGTGGTATCACAAGCAGATCGGCCATGAGAAATGCCCCATCGTGGACACGTGGTGGCAGACCGAAACCGGCGGGCATCTCATCACGCCCTTGGCCGGAGTGAACACGCTCAAGCCCGGCAGCGCGGGCCGGGCTTTCTTTGGCGTGGAGCCGGTGGTGTTGCGCGATGACGGCACCGAATGCAGTCCCAACGAGGGCGGCAAGCTTTGCATCAAGCATCCGTGGCCCGGCATCATGCGCACGACGTGGGGCGACCATGACCGTTTCATCAACACCTATTTCTGCACGTTCAAGAACATGTATTTCACCGGCGACGGCTGCCGCATCGATACCGACGGTGATTATTGGCTGATGGGCCGGGTGGACGACGTGGTGAATGTGTCCGGTCATCGCATCGGCACCGCCGAAGTGGAGAGCGCGCTGGTGAGCCACGCGAAGGTCGCCGAGGCCGCCGTCGCGCCCATGCCGCACGATATCAAGGGCCAGGCGCTTTATGCGTTCGTAACCTTGAAAGATGGCGTGAGCGAAAGCGACGAGTTGAAAAAAGAACTGGCGCAGCATGTCCGCAAGGAGATCGGGGCCATTGCCGTGCCGGATAAGATCCAATTCGCACCCGGCCTGCCCAAGACGCGCTCGGGCAAGATCATGCGCCGCATTCTCCGCAAGATCGCAGAAAATCAGACCGACCAGATCGGCGATACCTCGACGCTTGCCGACCCGGCGGTGGTTGAGGCATTGGTGAAGGGGAAGCAATAGATTCAAGCGTTCACAACGTTGACCAGTGATACTCCAGGTCACGTTCACATCTCGCCTTAACAACTATGCTCTAAAGTTATGGTCAGACAAAAAAGACGGTATTTCACAGATACAACGAGGGCTAGTAATCTTATTGCATGACTGAACTGGCACAAAATCAGGCCCAACAAAGAAAGTCGGACCAACAACCGCAACGCGCAGCCATACAGGTGGGTGTTGACAGCTTTGCCGCAAAAAACGCGGATGGCAAAATCAGCGCGTCCGAGAGCATTCTCAATCTGGTCGAACGTATCGAACTCGCCGATCGTACCGGCTTGGACGTATTCGGGGTCGGAGAACATCATCGCCAGGAATATCTCGATTCCGCCCCGGCGATGATTCTCGCCGCCGCCGCGACCCGGACCGAACGTATCCGACTGACCAGCGCGGTCACGGTCTTGAGCGCGGCCGATCCGGTGCGCGTGTTCCAAAATTTCGCCACGCTTGATCTGCTTTCCAAGGGGCGCGCGGAAATGGTGGTTGGCCGCGGCTCGTTCACGGAGTCTTTTCCATTGTTCGGACTCAAATTGGAAGACTATGACGAGCTGTTTGCTGAAAAACTTGATTTGCTTTTAAAGCTGCGGGAAAACGAATTTGTCCACTGGTCGGGCAAATTTCGCCCCGCGCTGACCGGCCAGGGTGTTTATCCGCGCCCGATTCAGAACCCATTGCCGGTCTGGGTGGGGATTGGCGGGACACCGGAATCGGCTGCGCGTGCCGGAGCGCTGGGGTTGCCATTGATGATCGCCATTATTGGCGGAGAGACGCGGCGGTTCCGTCCGCTTGTTGACATCTATCGCGAGGCTGGACGGCGCGCGGGACACCCGGCGGAAAAACTCAAGGTGGGCATCCATGTCATCGGCTACGTCGCAGAAACGACACAAAAAGCGATCGATGATTTTTTCCCCGGCTATGCGAAGACATTTTCGCGCATCGGCAAAGAACGCGGCTGGCCGCCCATCACCCGTTCCCATTTTGATGCCGCGCGCAGCCCGCATGGCTCCATGATGACGGGAAGCCCCGAGGAAATAGCGGAAAAAATCGCCCGTCACAGCGAAGCACTGGGCGGAATATCGCGAATCACGTTTCAGATGGATGTCGCGGAACTGCCACAGGCAAAGCACTTGCGCAGCATAGAACTGTTGGGAACACAGGTTGCGCCTGTTTTGCGCGGCATCACGCCGCACAAGCCCTAATTGATTGTCCAAATCGGGACACCGTTTTTTCGTTGCTCACAATTTCTGGGCACGGGATTCTTTTGGAATTCGGTGGGGACATTGATTTACCAATAATTGTCTTTGTCCTCGATATGGCAAAGGCTGGCATGGTTCATGCGGTTATTTCACCCGGACGAAAAGCGGCAGGGGTGTTTTGGGGGAAACAATTTACCTTCCGCGAATCATCTTTTGTTGTATGAAAAAGAATTCGCAACTGACGAGAATTGTGATGTACCAGAACCTCGGGTTTCTTTGCATCCTTCTGATCTGCTACATGGACGACTTGTTAAAGCTGCCCACGCTGGTGTTTTCGGAGAATCCGTTCGCCTTTTTGTACCGGCGCACCACCCTGGACATATTGCTGGTGCTGGCGGTGTGGTTTCTGGTGAGCACTTCCACGCGCCGGATCATGGAGCGCATCCGTTACCTGGAGAAATTCATGCGCGTGTGCGCGTGGTGCCGTAAAATCAATTACCAGGGAGAATGGATGCCGATTGAGCAATTCATGAAGCAGGGTTTTGATACGCCCACGACACATGGCATTTGCAAGGATTGCCTGGCAAGACAACAGGAACAGCTGGCCAAGTCAAGGGCCCGAAAGGCAGCGGAATCGGCTTCCGGTCAGAATTCCGACCGTGGGGGTTAAAGGGCGCTGTCTCCCTGACCCTGACCCTCTCCCGCTGGGAGAGGGGACAGCCGTTGGCTGATTTCGTAAAACTCCTAAGTCACCAAATTGAAGCTGTATTCATTTTCACGAACGAGGTTTTCGGCGGGACGCCGAAAACTACCCGCGAGACGCGGGTGCTACATCCAAATTAAAATGGTTCTGATAATTCGGTAGTCTTTTGGTTGCGTAGCGTTTTTTTCTCACCGATAAGACAATTGCCCGTCGCGGGAAAAAACGGGACAATCGGGGCATGAGCGGATTCCTCCAGCGCGTGGAAAATGAGATCGGCGAGCGCCGGTTATTTTTGCGCGGGCAAAAGATCCTTGTCGCCGTTTCCGGGGGCGCGGATTCGATGGTATTGCTCCAGGTTCTTGATTCGCTCGCCGCAAAAAATGGCTGGAAGACGGTCGTTGCGCATTTCAACCACCGTTTGCGGGGCCGCGCCAGTGACGAGGATGAAAAACTGGTCCGGGTGACGGCAAAAAAGATGCGGTTGAAATTTATCGGTGAAAGCGCGGATGTGAAAGCGTTTGCGACGCGGTCTAAGCTTTCCATGGAGATGGCGGCGCGGAAGTTGCGCCACGAATTTCTGGCACGGGCGGCGGCAAAGGAAAAAATCAAAACCATCGCGCTCGCGCATCATGCGGATGACCAGGTGGAGCTTTTTTTCCTGCGATTGTTTCGCGGTGCCGGCGGCGAAGGGTTGATGGGAATGAGGTGGTGCTCGTCGTCGCCGGTGGACAAGAACCTCATGCTGGTCCGCCCGTTGCTGGCCTGTTCCAAGGCGGAGATTTTGAAATTTGCCCGTGAAGCCACAATTCCGTTCCGTGATGACGTGACAAATTTTTCAACGGACATCCTGCGGAACCGTGTCCGCAACGAGCTGCTGCCGCTGCTGCGGGAAAAATATCAGCCGCAAATTTCCAAATTGGTTTTACGGACGATGGAACTCACCGGGGCGGAAGCGGAGTTGGCCGGCATGATGGCGAAAGTTTTTAAGTCAGAGCCTCCTCACGTCGGCTGCTACGACGAATTGCATGTCGCGGTTCAGCGGCGTGTTTTGCAGGATGGACTTCTGGCGGCAGGGGTGGCGACGGATTTTGAATTGATTGAGCAGTTGCGGGCGTCGACCGGAAAATTGATCAGCGTCAATTCCAGTTTGTCTGTCTCGCGGAACGCCGATGGAAAGGTTTTGCTGCGCATGAATCCGGAAAAGAAATTTTCGGCGGATGAATTGCCGGTCGAATTAAAGGGCAGGGCGGGGCGGGTGGAATTTGGCGGCAGGAAGTTTTTTTGGTCGGTGAAAAAATCCGCCGGCGTACGGGGAACCCTGTCGCAACGAAGCGGAACGGAATCTTTTGACGCGGACAAAATCGGCGGGGAGATTGTATTGCGCCATTGGCGGGCGGGCGACCGGTTTCAGCCCATCGGCATGAAGTCGGCGGTGAAATTACAGGATTTATTTGTGAACGCGAAAATTCCGCGGGCGGAGCGGCGGAATTTGATCCTGGCAGTGGCGGAAGGCGGAGAAATATTTTGGGTCGAACGATTGCGGATCGGGGAAAACTTCAAATTAACTGCGGAAACACGAAGGAAACTGGATTGGAGCCAACCAAAATTCGCCGGTTAATTCGCTTTACAGAGCGATTGTGGATAATTAGTATTATTCACTCATTTATCTTATATGGAAGCAAAGACGAAGACGATCGATTCAGTTAAGTTGCACGCGAAGGACACGGGTTCGGCCGACGTGCAGATTGCGCTGCTCACGGAGCGCATCAACCATTTGACCGAGCACCTGCAGACGAACGCGAAAGACCACAGCTCCCGCCGCGGGTTGCTGATGATGGTCGGCCAGCGCCGCCGCCTGCTTGACTATTTGCAGAGCACCGACCTGGGCCGTTATCAGTCCATCACGAAGAAACTGAAACTGCGTAAATGACCTTGAAAGGCGCGCCAGACTCTCCGGCGCGCTTTTCGCTTATGGATTCGAGCCGTCCGCGCGAACGGCAAGAGTCCTTAACTTAACAACATCGCGCAAAAAAATTCCGCCGCTCTCGGGAAATTTCATTCAGCTCCGAAGTTTTCGGGGTTCACTGAAGTTCCTCTGGGGTGCGGCGGGAAAAAATTATGTCACATAAAATTACCGCTCTTTTGGGCGATAAAACCATCACCCTCGAATCCGGCAAGCTGGCCAAACAGGCCGACGGCGCCGTCACCGTGCAACTCGGTGAAACCATCGTTGTCGTGGCCGCAGTTGCCGCCACCAAGGCCAAAGACGGCCAGGACTTTTTTCCGCTGACGGTGGATTACCGCGAAAAAGCGGCGGCCGCGGGCAAGTTCCCCGGCGGCTACTTCAAGCGTGAAGGCCGTCCGACCGAGAAGGAAATCCTTACCTGCCGTCTCACCGACCGCCCGATCCGCCCGCTCTTCCCGAAGGGCTGGTACAATGAAGTCCAGGTTCAGACCGTGCTTCTCAGCGCGGATGGCGAAAATGATCCCGATATTTTGAGCATCATCGGCGCGAGCACGGCGTTGATGGTTTCCGACATCCCATGGGCGGGTCCGCTCGGCGCCGTGCGCGTCGCCCGGGTCGCCGGCAAGTTCATCGCCAATCCGACCCATGCCGAGATGGCCGAGAGCGATCTCGACCTGGTCTATGTCGGTAATGAAAAAGACATCGTGATGTACGAAGGTTCGGCCAAGGAAATCACTGAAGCCGACTTCAGCGCCTCGCTCAAGTGGGCGCAGGAAGTCATCCAGCCCCAAATCGCCGCGCAGAAGGAACTGGCCGCGAAAGTGGGCAAGAAGAAGCGCGAAATCACGCTGAAGATCGTCCCCGACGAAATCCTGGCCGACGCGAAAGCGCTCGCCGGTGATCGTTTCGTGCCCGCGCTGCTCACGCCCGGCAAACTCAACCGCGAAGGCGCGTGCAACGCCATCAAGAACGAAGTCGGCGAAAAGCTCGTCACCAAGTTCGGCGCGGAGAAGGTCACGCCTTTTGTCATCAACGACGCTTTTTATTACATCCAGAAGGAAGCCGTCCGCAAATTGATCCTCGAAAACGGCAAGCGCCTGGACGGACGTTCCTTTGACCAGGTCCGCGCCATCTCCAGCGAAGTCGGCATCCTGCCGCGCGCGCACGGTTCCGCACTTTTCGCCCGCGGCGAAACGCAGGCCGTCACGCTCGTCACGCTCGGCACCGGCGACGACACGCAGGAGTTTGATTCCTACACCGGCGGCGAAACCCAGAAGAAGTTCATCCTGCATTACAATTTCCCGAATTTCTCTGTCGGAGAAACCGGCCGTATCACCGGTCCCGGCCGCCGCGAAATCGGTCACGGTGCGCTCGCCGAGCGTTCCATCGAGCCGATGATTCCGCTGGAGACCTATCCGTACGCCGTGCGCGTGGTCAGCGAAATCATGGAATCCAACGGTTCCACCTCCATGGCGTCCGTCTGCGGCGGCACGCTCGCGTTGCTCGATGCCGGTGTCCCGATGATCCGCCCCGTGGCCGGCATCAGCGTCGGCATCTGCACCGAATACAGCGGCGACAGCATTTCCAAATACCAGCTCCTCACCGATATCATCGGCTGGGAAGATGCGTACTGCGACATGGACTGCAAAATCGCCGGCACGGATAAAGGCATCACCGGCTTCCAGCTCGACTTGAAGCTCAAGGGTTTGCCGCACGCGATCATGGACCTGGCCGTGGAAAAGGCGCGGATCGCGCGCCTGGCGATTTTGGCCGAGATGGCGAAGACCATCGCCGAGCCGCGCAAGGAAATCAGCAAGTATGCCCCGCGCATCACCACGCTGAAGATCAACCCCGAGAAGATCGGCGCGCTGATCGGACCCGGCGGCAAGAACATCAAAAAGCTGGTCGAGGAATCCGGCTGCGAAATCGACATCGAAGATGATGGCACAGTGAACATCTTCTCCGTCTCCGCGGACGGCATGAAGATCGCCGTGGATCATATCTCCGGCATGACGGCTGAAGCCGAAATCGGCAAGATTTACAAAGGTACCGTGGTGACCGTGAAGGAATTCGGCGCATTCGTGGAATTCCTGCCCGGCAAGGACGGCCTGGTGCACATCAGCGAACTCGCGAACTTCCGCGTGAAGAAGACCGAGGACATCGTGAAGGTGGGCGACCCCATCAGCGTGAAATGCCTCGGCGTGGACGAAAAAGGCCGCGTGCGCCTCTCGCGCAAGGCCGCGATGGAAGATCGCGACAAGGAAATGGCGGAAGCTCCGGCGCAGGCCTAAGCTGGTAATAATTCAAAAAGCGCGGATGGCGAAAGCCGTCCGCGCTTTTTTATCGTCGCTGGTAAAGTTGACTGCCATCAGGATGAATGGTATTGATTATCGTGGATGCCGCGAAAAATTCGCCAGTTGATTTCGGACTTGGAACGCGCTGGCTTTTTTCTGTCGCCCGGTGGTAAAGGCTCTCATCGAAAATTCAGGCATTCCAAGTTTGCCGGCGCGGTGATCTTGAGCGGCCGGGACGGCGATGACGCGCAACATTACCAGGAAAAACAAGTCCGCAATGCCATCCGCGAAACCAATAAATGAAAACTGAAGACCGATATCTGAAATTTGTGTTGTGGAGCGACGCAGACCAAAACTACGTTGGCTATTGCCCCGACTTGTTTCCGTGGGGCGGAGTTTGTCACGGCGCGACCGAGGAAAAAACCTACGCGGAACTATGCGCGTTGGTTCGGAAAGAGGTTTTGGAATTGCAAAATGCGGCCATGGAAATTCCAGTTCCGGCGACGCGCGCCATGCGCGAAGCGGTGCTGACATAATCAGCGGCCGATAAAAATTCAAAAGCGCGGATGGCGAAAGCCGTCCGCGCTTTTTTATTGTTTTAGTGAGCCATCATCACTGATGTTTAATTCAAAAAAATCGGTAGTTGGCCATGCGACCATCCATTTTCCTTGTTTTCGCGCAAAGGTAAAATAGTCGACAAACTTGGTGCAATGAAGTTTGCCGTTTGAAAAGGTCAATTGCGCAAGGTGATCACCACTATCAGAATAAACTAATATCAGTCGTTTACCGATTTCTACATCAAGGTCGGGTTCATTGGTGATACTGGCTGAATCAATTACATTCGTCAGTATCTGGTCGGCTAAAGAAACCTGATTGAAGAAAAAATCCTCTCCTTGGATTTGGGAATTTGCATTGTATTTAGCATGCCAGCTTTTCGCATTGGCAAAGCCCAAGGCGTGAGCCAGCCCGTCTGCATCCTGCGTTTCGAACAGTTTTGCTAGCTTTACGGTATACGATTGAACCTGGTTAATATAAACGTTTGTGTTGCTGTCCACGAGATCAAAATCAGGATCAGAAACAGGGGCGGATATGTCAAAAGAGGCGTCCCAGCTAACGCAATTGCTTTCCGGTAAATCATCTTTAAAAGTGTCTTCCGAGCGCCAGTGACCTGATTGAACAATTCCTTTTTCTGATTCTTGAGAGTACGACAATAGAGAAATATATGGATTCCCATATCGAGGAGAAACATAGTTTGTTGGGTAATCCGGTGTAACCGTGATCGAATAGGAATTTGATCCTGCATGAATAGGAAATCCTCGAATTAAAATATCTCTTTCATCTCCAGCTTTAGCAGAAGCCGATGCCCAGCCTGCCGGTTCGCCATTGATGTATAGGGTAGTATCGTGACCGCGCGAGAGTATATTCAATTCAAATGCCCCTGTCGCTTGTGTCGAAACGGTTGAATTTTGTTCGGTTTCCCTATGGCAGCCGGATTCAAGAAGCCCGGCCAAAATCATAAGTCCCAAAGCAATTCGGCATCCATCCATTTTCATATTTCCGACAATATTTTTCTATGGATTGGCTGTCGAGTCAAATTTACCCCACATATTAAAATCTGTGAGAGTGTTTGGGCTGGCCCAAAGCGCCAGAGGACTGGCGCACTCCAGGACGCTTCGCGAATTTCGAAGGCAATCGCCGTCCGTCCGCTGAAGGTTCCCGTGCATCTTCCGCCGTCCCTTCAGGACGGATTTTCTACCGCACATTTTACCCGGCACCTTGTGCCGGGCTAATTTCCGGCGTCGCTCCGCGACAGCTTGGGAAAATTGCATCCAACAAATTCAACAACCCCGTCAGGAGCGGCATTAAGCAGATGCCGCTCCTGACGGAGCTTAAAAATCATTTGGGTTTTGGTTCTACAAAGATTTCGCCCCTGACGGGGCTTGGGATTTGCCGCGTCGGTCGTCTCATCCAGTTGATCACGGGATCAAACGGGTGGCATGATCCATCAGCCAGAAAACATCCTGATTAAATGAAGTCAACGGCGTTGGGTATGTCCTGACGATATTGGCCGCAGGTGTCGCCAGAATTATGTTTGAGGTCCACTTTTTCACGCTTGAGTGTCCATCGGCAAAGGAGAAATTTGCGCCGCCATTGTGGTATTGCGCGGGAAAGTCACAGATGTCGGCAGTGGTTGCAGGGTAGATGAGCATGTCAGTGACGAAAAATCCGTCGTTGATCCGATCCATGGGTTCTTCGACAAAAACGAAGGTTGAAGCGGGACCGGGATTTACCATGTCCGCCATGCGATAGTAGACACGGTACTCGCCCGAGGAATTCCCCAGCCTGGTGTTGGACCAGCCCATGTTTGCCGGATTGCCGTTGCCATCGCCACGTCCGCCAACCCAATTCAACATGGAAACGCTGCGCACGCGGGGAAGAATTTTCCCGCCGACGGTCACCGTGCTCGGGTCGGCAGGACATTTGAAGATGGTCGAATTGTTTCCGCAAAATCGCCACAGCGGGCTTTGCATGATGTCCGCGCCGGGATCCCAATTGCTCGGGTTATTCGGATTGTAATCCAGATCGCCGGTCATCCAGGCATGAGGTCCGCCTTTGGCGGTGGGAAGGTGATCGTTGGCATCATCCACATACATCCGCCAGGCCAGCATCAACTGGCGATTATTATTCAAGCATTGGATGCCAGTGGCACCGCCCTTCACTTTTGATGATACGACCATCAGGAGAGCGGCGAGGATGGCAATGATGCCGATCACCACCAGCAACTCGATCAGGGTGAACGCCGCGGTGCGTTTCATTTTGAAACCGTAGTTTCCCCGGTAACACGTGTCGAGCCAATTGCCTCTGCCAAATTAAAACCTGTGAGTGGATTTCGCCCGGCCCAAAGCGCCAGGGGGCTGGCGCAGTCCAAGGCGCTTCGCGCAAGGTAGGGCGGGCACACTCTGTGCGCGCCGCCGGCTGGCGCGAACGCGTTCCGGTTTGCCACGACTGCGTGCCCTACCAGTCGCAGGGTATGGCCGACCTTGGATTAAGTAAACAAAGACAACTTTAATGTTGACAAACGTGTCCGCTTTAGCTATAGTGGCTCAAGGCGGTTGACGTCCGTCTTCGCTACGCTACGGCGTGACAAGGGCGTGAAGCACCATCTTGGTGCTGGGTATCGGAATTTTGGATTTGCAGGTTGTTCTTTGACATAGCCACTAAGTGGCAGTTGGGAGATCGGAAATGGCAGGTCACACGGGGCGTGGGTCTGAACGTCTTAAATCGAGGCATTCAGCCCTGGCCGGCGGCACCAACCTGATGCTGGGAATCGTCCCAAATCAGGCTAAATCCAGTTATTTTTATCCGGCCAACAATAGTGGCGAGGGACGTGAGTGTTGCAGGTTGCAGGTTGAAAATTGCAGATGCTAAAACAGGCTGAAATCCGGGTAAATCAAGGTAAATCAAGGTAAATCAAACCAAAAAAAATGAGGATGAGGATGAGGATGAGGATGATTCCTTGAATCCAGCCGAATCCAAGGTTGAAGACGGTTCTCGAAATCTTGAACAAGAAATATTAACGTTTCTTTCCATGTCCACGCGCCTTGATCAGGCTCTTGTCGAACGCGGCTTATGCGACAGCCGCGAGAAGGCGAAGCGTTTCATTCTCGCCGGGCAGGTCCGCATCAACGGCCAGTTCGCCAAAAAGCCGAGCGACTCCGTCCGTGAGGCCGATGAACTCACGCTGGAGGCTTCCGAAAAATTTGTCAGCCGGGGCGGTCATAAACTGGAACATGCGCTGGAACATTTTCAACTAGATGTAAAAGATTGCGTGGCCATCGACATTGGGGCCTCGACGGGCGGATTCACGGACTGTCTTTTGCAGCGCGGTGCGCAAAAGGTTTTCGCCGTGGATGTGGGGCAAGGGCAGCTGGCCTGGAAACTGAGACGGGACAGCCGGGTGGTGGTGATGGAAAAAACAAACGCGCGTTTTCTTAAACCGGACAAATTTCCCGCGCCGGCCGACATGGTAGTGGCGGATTGCTCGTTCATTTCGTTGACGAAGATTTTGCCGGCGGCGATTCCGCTGGTGAAGCCCGGTGGAAAGATTGTGGCACTCGTCAAACCGCAGTTCGAGGCGGGCAAAGCCGAGGTGGACAAGGGGCGGGGCGTGATCACGGATGCGAAGATCCACGAGCGCGTGCTGGCGGAGTTGCGGGAATTTGTTGCGGCGCAGGCTGGCGTTTGCTGGCGCGGTGTGGTTGAATCTCCGTTGCTCGGCCCCGCCGGCAACAAAGAATTTCTGGCGTTGATTGAAAAAGACCGCTGACCATTTCCGCTGCATCGGCCTCGTGGGCAATACCGAAAAGCCTGCGTGCGCCGCGAGTGTCCGTGCCGCCGCCAAACTCATCACGGCGGCCGGCCGGAAATTTATCTGCCACGAAGCCACGGCCAAGCTGGCGAAGCTGAAGTGCGATACTATTGCCGGCACCGCGGAACTGGCCCGGCAGACCGATTTGCTGGTGGTCTTCGGTGGCGACGGCACGATGCTGCATGCCGCGCGGCAGGTGGCCGGTTCAAATACCCCCATTCTCGGCGTCAACATCGGCGGCCTGGGCTTTCTGACCGCCGTGCAGTCGGATCACCTCGGCGAGGCGCTGAAACAGGTCTGGAAAGGCGAATACAAATTTGAAACGCGCGCGTTGATCGAGGCAGTCGGGATTTCACACGGAAAAAAGATTTCCGCACTGGCGCTCAACGACATCGTGGTGACGCGCGGCGCGGTTTCGCGTCTGATATCGCTCGACGTTTCGGTGAACGATGAACTGGTGACGCGCTATCGCTGCGATGGTTTGATCGTGAGTTCCCCGACCGGCTCGACGGCGTATTCGCTGGCGGCGGGCGGAGCCATCGTGCTGCCCACGGCGGATGTCTTCGCGCTGACCCCCATCTGTCCGCACGCTCTTTCCAACCGGTCGATCATCCTGCCGTTGTCGGCAAAAATCCGGGTGAAGGCTGTCAACCAGGCCTCTGCGTTTTTGAATGCCGACGGTCGCATCGTGGGCGAACTTCAGGCCAGCGATGAGATCATCATCCGCCGCAGCCGGCATTCCGTGCGGCTGATGCGTCTGGGCAACAGTTCATTCCTGGAAGCCATGCGCCGCAAGCTTCATTGGCGCGGGACGTATGTCTGATTTTCAAATGGTTCGACTAAAAGACATCGCCGTTCACGCACGCGTTTCCGTGATGACCGTCTCGAAGGCCTTGCGCGACGAGCCGGATGTGTCGGCGGCGACGCGCGCGAAGATCAAATCGCTGGCATCGCAGATGGGGTATGTGCCCGATTTCAGCGCGCAGGGTTTGCGGACGAAGACGACCAAGCTGTTCGGCCTGGTCATTCCGGCGACGACGAACCCGATCTACGCGCGCATTGTTTATGCGATCGAGGAGCGGGCGTTTGAACTTGGATATGATTTGTTGATCGCGCACACGCTGAACCGTCCGGAGCGCGAGGAGCAGGTTCTGAGAAAACTGTTGTCCCGCCGCGTGGACGGGTTGTTCATCACGCCGGTCTATCGGTTTGAGGCCGAGGCGCGGATTTATAACGAGATCACGGCGCGAAAGATCCCGACCGTATTGCTCGGTCCGCCGGCACCGTTCTGCAAAAATTTTCCGGCGGTGGAGATCGAGGAACAACTGGCGAGCTACAACGTCACCAAGCATCTGATTGGTCTCGGTCACAAAACCATCGCCTATTTTACCGGGCCGCCGGCGGCGCCGTGGGCGCACGAGCGATTTGAAGGCTACCGGCGCGCATTGCGCGAGGCGGGCATAGCGCCGGATGACAAATATGTGTTTGCCTCGGGCAACACGATCGAGGACGGGGTGAAGTCGGCGTTGCAGATGTTGAACGAAGGCTGTCACCCGTCGGCGTTGCAGACGGTCAACGATCAGGTGGCGATCGGCGCGGCGGAGACGTTGTTGCAACAGGGCATCAAGATACCCGAGGATATTTCCGTGGCCGGATTTGGAAACATCCTGGTGACGGAACACTT
>DATHOG010000097.1:0-12923 GCA_035485115.1 Candidatus Sulfotelmatobacter sp.
AAATTCTGGGCTAAGTTTTTATGGCGGCGGCGCGGAAAAATGTAATTTAAAAGACTGCCTGATTGCTGGAAACTATGCCGACTTCGGCACCGGCGGCGGTGCGGATACTTGCAATCTGGTCGATTGTGCGTTGGTCGGTAATTATTCATACGACAATGGCGGGGCGGCCAACGCCGGCTCTTTGGTTAACTGCACTGTCACTGCCAATTCTGCATCCAGTTTCAATAGTAGCGGCTATGGCGCGGCGGTGTACGGAGCCAGCCTGACCAACTGTATTGTGATCGGCAATTTTTCAAGTTCTTCTTATCCGAATACGAATTATGCCAGTTGCACAATGACGTATTGCTGTGCCGATCCGCTGGCGACAGGTACAGGGAATGTGGATGTAAATCCACAGTTTGCGCCGGACGGCTATCATTTGTCGCAAACTTCGCCGTGTATCGGCATGGGGACAGCGAGCGTGGTTGTCGGGACTGATATTGACGGCCAAACGTGGAGTAATCCGCCATCCATAGGCTGCGATGAGTGGTATCCGCAACCGATCATTGGCGCACAGCCATATTTTCAATTTGGCATTCCTCCGCATGAAATGACTTGCACCGTGGCGGTCGCTGGACAGGTTCCATTAGGTTTTTTATGGATCAAAGACGGCCTGCCGGTGGCCGATGACGGTCATCACAACAACTCCGGCACGTCCAGCCTGCTTATCAACCAGTTTACGCCCGACGACTCGGGTGCGTATCAGGTAGTGGTCACAAATGCATCTGGTGCGGCAACCAGTGCCGTGGTGAATGTGACGATTCACGGTGTCAGTGCCGCCGGTTCAAATCCGGTGGCCCCGTATACCTCCTGGGCCACGGCGGCGACGAATATTCAAGACGCCATAAATGTGGCTGCACCGGGTGACTTTGTGTTGGTCAGTAACGGAGTTTATGCGTCCGGCGGTCTGGCGATGACCGGCGGGTTGACCAACCGGGTGTCATTGAACAAGGCCATCACGGTAATGAGCGCCAACGGTTGGCAATCCACCATCATTCAAGGCAGGTGGGATCCGGTTTCCACCAACGGCCCGGGGGCGGTGCGGTGTGCGTGGCTGACAAATGGCGCGGTTTTGAGCGGCTTCACGCTGCAAAACGGAGCGACACTTGGGGCGGGAGACAGCATTATCGGTCAGCCATTGCAGAGCGGCGGCGGCGTCTGGTGCCCTTCAACCAGTTCATTGGTAGTGAATTGCTTTTTGACCAACAACTCGGCCAGCAAGGGTGGCGGTGGCGCATGTGAGGGCACCATTGTGAATTCGCTCATTATGGGAAATATGGCGTTAGGGGGTGGCGGGGTTGCTTATTCGACCCTCAACAATTGCACGGTATTGAATAATTATTCTTTGTTTAACGGAGGGGGGATAGGAGGAGGGACATATAATTCATTTGTCTATAATTCTATTGTTCTAGGCAATCAGGATCTGCCTTTCCTGCAAACTGACAATTATTTTAACAACACTACGGGGCAATTCTATTATTCCTGTTCCTACCCTTCAATTCTCAGCCCCGGCGACATCAATACCTCCGACGCCAAGTTTATTGATCTCTATCACATCGCGACAATCTCCCCATGCTACGGGAAAGGGAATAGCGCCTATGCAAGCGGGTATGACATGGATGGCCAGCCTTGGAATAATCCGCCCTCGATGGGTTGCAGCGAAATTGTGGCGTCCAATCTGGTCGGGCCATTGTCAGTCAGTGTTTATTCAGCATGGACGTTTGTATTTACAAATCATTTATATTCTTATGGCGCGGCAATCACGGGCCGGGCGGCCAATGTCAGGTGGTCATTTGGCGATGGGCCGGTCTACACCAACTATGCCGATAGCGCGGGTCATATATGGACCAACACCGGTGAATATTTGGTGACGGCGACCGCCTATAACAATGATAACCCAGGCGGCGTATCCGGAAGTCTTCTAGTTGATGTGCAACAAATGCTGGCGCCTCAAATTCAAGCACCGGTGTTGCTCACCAACGGATTGCAGATCCAATTCACTGCACAAACGAATGCCTCGTATACCGTCCAATACACCACCAATCTCACATCGGGATTGTGGCAAAGCCTGCCGACGATTTACTACAACCAACAAGCCACCATCCAGGTTCTGGATCCGGGCATCACAAATTCAGCGCGCTTCTACCGCATCTATGTGCAGTAGGTCTTTTTGATAATAACGGTCTTTCGCCCCTGCCGGGGCTTTGCATGTTTTTTGCCCACGACCCATGGCTGGCGCCATGGGCTACTACCGGACGCTGCTCCGCAGCTTCAAAAGTTACTGCGCCAGTTCCTGCCAGAGATAGGCGCTCATCAACTGGCCTTTTTCGAAGCAATCGAGGTTGAATTTCTCGTTGGGTGAATGCGCGTTGTCGTCCGGCAGGCCGATGCCGAGCAGCAGGGAATCCGCCCCGAGGATTTTTTTGAACTGGTTCACGATGGGGATCGAACCGCCTTCGCGCATCACGATGGGTTCACGGCCAAAGGCCTGGCGCAACGCCCGCAGTGCGGCCTGCGCGGATTTGCCCTCGGGCGATACATGATAGGCTTCCGCGCCGTGGCCGGCCTTGATGTCGATCTTCACGGTGGGCGGACAATTTTTCTTCAACCAGTTCGATACGGCTTCGCGAATTTTCTCGGGTTTCTGGTCGGGCACGAGGCGGCAGGTGATCTTTACGCGCGCCCAGGATGGCACGATGGTCTTGCTGCCTTCGCCCTGGTAACCGCTGGTCAGGCCGTTGATCTCGAACGTGGGACGCGCGCTGCGCTGTTCTGTAGGTGTGAAACCCGCCTCGCCGAAAAGCCGTGGGACGCCAGTGAGCGATTTTAATTGGGCGTCCTTCATGGGATACAACTTCGCCTGGGCGCGCTCGTATTTTGACAGGGGCACGATGCCGTCGTAAAATTTGGGGATGGTGATGCGGCCTTTATGGTCGCGGACCTTGGCGAGCAGTTGCGCGAGGGCCAGGGCGGGGTTGTCCACGGAACCGCCGAAGATGCCGGAGTGCAAATCGCGAGCCGGTCCGTGCACGGTGATTTCAAAGGCGATGATGCCACGCAGACCGACGGTGAGGGCGGGGCAATTCGGCGCGGGCATGCCGGTGTCCGAAATGACGATGGCGTCGCAGGCGAGTTCCTTCGCATGCGAGCGGAGAAAATTATCGAGGCTGGCACTGCCGACTTCCTCCTCGCCTTCGAGGACGAAGGTCAGGTCGCAGGGCAGGGGAGTGCCGGTTTTGAAATAGGCCTCGACGGCTTTCAGGTGCGCGAAGTTCTGGCCTTTGTTGTCCGTGCTACCGCGGGCGAATAGATTCCTGCCCTCGATATGCGGCGAGAACGGCGGCGATTTCCACAGATCGAGCGGTTCGGGCGGCTGCACGTCGTAATGGCCATATACCATGAAATGTTTCCGCTTCTTGCCATTGGCTTTCACCGGCGGCGTTTTGGCGGTGACGATGGGATGACGGTACGTGGTGTGGATTTTGGCGTCGAGGCCGATGCGGCGGCAATGTTCCACGAGCCACATGGCGCAGGCGTGGCAGTCGGCATTATGTTTGGATTGCGCGGAGACGCTGGGGAAGCGCAGGTATTCGCAAAACTCCGCGAGGAAGCGTTTCTGGTTTTGCTCCAAGTAGTCAAGAACCTCTTGCATCGCGAGAAAATAAGGGATTTCAGCCGGTTAGACAATGGATTTGCTGCTAAAATCGATGAATTTTGCCCGGCGAATACCAAGGGGGTGCTGATACGGACGGCAAAATGGATTTGGTTTCAAATACCGCTTGTTTGAATCCGCACCCCTGTTTCAGATGGTTTCACCCGTGTCCTGAAAGATTTTGCGGATGGCTTCCAGTAATTGACCCGGCGAGAATGGTTTCTGTAGATAGTTTTCACCGAGCTGGTCCTCGATCTGCCGGCCGGCGATTTCCGAACTGTAGCCGCTCATAAAAAGAACCTTCAAATACGTGTTGTCCTGCTGCAAGCGGCCGGCGAGTTCCTGGCCGCTCAAGCCCCCGGGCATCACCAAGTCGGTCAACAAAAGATCCACAGTTTCGCGATGATCCGCCCAAAGTTTGAGGGCCGCAGCGCCATCGGATGCCTCCAACACGCGGTAGCTGTGGAGTTTCAGCACTGCGCGGAGGGTCAGACGCACGGACTCATCATCTTCCACCAGCAGGATGGTTTCCGTGCCACCACGCGGTTTGGGCGGTTCCGGGTTGGGTAGAGATTCGGCCGCAGCGTGGCTGGCCGGTAAAAAAATCCGGAAACAGGTCCCTTTTTCCACCTCGGTGCTCACCTCGATAAACCCCCCATGTTGTTTGACGATCCCAAACACGGTGGCCAGCCCAAGCCCCGTGCCCTTGCCCGGTTCCTTCGTGGTAAAGAACGGTTCAAAGACATGCGGCAAAACCTCCGTTGGGATTCCCGTGCCGGTGTCGCTGACGGTCAAACAAACATGACGCCCGGGAGCGGCCTCGGGATGAAGCCGCGTCTGGCCGTCGCCGATGATTTTTTCCCCGGTTTGAATGCGCAGCCGCCCGCCGCGAGGCATGGCATCGCGCGCATTAACGGCCAGATTGATCAAGACTTGATCGAGCATCACCGGATCGGCGCGGGTGATCAGGGGCGACGGATGCAGGTGCAATTGGAGTTCCACCTTGTCGCTGATGACGCATTGAAGCATTTTGGCGAGGTTACGGACCACGTCGTTCAAGTCCAGATGGCGCGACTGCATCGTTTGCTTGCGGCTGAACAGGAGCAGCTGGCGGACGAGGTTGGCGGCGCGCTGGGAGGCAAGGCTGATTTGTCGCAGGCCCTCCCGGGTTTCTTTGGGCAGGTTTTCCGCCGTCACGGCCAGGTCGGCCTGCAAAATGATCGCCGCCAGAATATTGTTAAAATCATGCGCCACACCGCCGGCAAGCTGGCCGACGGCCTCCATTTTTTGGGAGTGACGAAGTTGTTCCTGCATCTGGAGATATTCGGTGATATCGCGGGCGCTCCCCACCAGGCGTTCCACCTGGCCGAATTGGTTGCGGACCGGAAATGCCTTGTCCCGGATCCAGCGGATTTGCATATCCGGGCGGAGGATGCGATAGCTTATATCATATGAGCCATCGGATTGGGACGCGGAGGCGTGACGCACGCGCTCACGATCTTCCGGATGGACGGCATCGAGCCAGGAACCGGGCTGGTCATAAAGGCTGCGGCATGAGCGCCCCCAAATCCGTTCATAAGCCGGGCTGACGTAAAACACCCGGCTCTTGGACGGATTGGTGACCCAGAACACATCTTCGACAGTTTCGGCCAGTTCGCGAAAGTGTTCTTCACCCGTACGCATAGCCGCTTCCACCCGTGCGCTGGTTTTATCAAGGACGGGTTCGGCACGCAGAACGCCAACGTCGCGGTCGTTTTTAGATGAGTGGTCAATGCTCTTTGTCATGGCGCAACGTGTGACAGAGTTGAGGGATTTTCCATCATACCTTGGTTTCATGCGTGTCATCCCTCCCGCTTGACGGCCGTGACCGCACCCGCTGCCTGGCAACATTTGAAATGTTGGTGGCGACAGGCAAAACGCCGGCCACCACGGCGCTCAGAAGTGGATGACCGGTAAAGGGGTTCGCTGGCACCGGTCATCCGTGCGTGCCTGCTGCGCCAACCCTGACAGCCAGCTACGCCAGCAAGATGGAATTAATCCGCCCACCGGGCAATCATACCTAGGTATGATGAACGTGGTCCGGGGAGGGAAATGGAATCACGCGCCCGCCGTAAGCCGGAGTTTTTCGGCCATGCGCACAAGGTCGGCGATAGATCCGGCTTTCATCTTTTTCATCACGTTGGCCCGTTGAATTTTGACGGTGATTTCGGCCGTACCCAGTTGGGCCGCGGTTTGTTTGTTGAGCAGCCCCTCCACAACGAGCGCCATAACCTGCCGCTCACGCGGGGTAAGCCGGTCATAACGTGTCCGCAGTTCGACGAACTGCCTGCGGGTCTTCAGGCTGGCGAGTTCGCGTTCGGTGTCATGCTCGATGTTCCGGACGAGCGTTTCCGTTGCGCGGACGAGCGCATGGTTCCAGGTGCTGACGAGCTGGAGAAACCGGCGGATGCGCTGGAGTTGCGCGGCGGTTCGTGCAAGTTGCTTCTCAAGTGAGCCGTCGGTTGACTGGATTTCGTGGCTGCCTCCCATTCGTCGCTTCATTCTTGTTGGTGCTCTCTATTTGCATAGAAGCTAACGATATGGACGGAGTCATTCCATCATACCTTGGTCTGATTGAAATCACCTGTCCGCAACATTTCAGAAATCCGCACGAGGCCGGCCACGGAGCCGGCCTGCATTTTTTTCATGGCATTTCCGCGCTGGATCTTGACGGTGATCTCGGAGGTTCCCAACCGGCCGGCGATCTGTTTGTTCAACATTCCCTGCACGACCAGGTCCATCACCTCGCATTCACGCGGCGTGAGCAGGGCGTGGCGGGCACGCAGGGCGGCCAGTTCGGCCCGGCGTTTCGAGGCGGCGCCGTCGCGGTCGAGGGCGGCGTGAATCGCATCCAGCAAATCCTGGTCGCGGAACGGCTTGGTCAAAAACTCGACGGCCCCGGCCTTCATCGCCCGGACGCTCATGGGAATGTCGCCGTGTCCAGTGATGAAGATGATCGGAAGGGTGCAACCTCCGGCTACAAGATCGCGTTGAAGATCAAGTCCGTTCCGATCCGGCAGGCGGACATCCAGCACGAGACAGGCAGGTCCTTCATGGCGGCTGCGCCGGAGAAATTCCCGACCGGAACAAAATGTTTCCACCCGCAGACCAATCGAACGGATCAGGCTGTCGAGCGCATCGCGCACGGAAGCGTCATCATCGACCACATACACCAGGGAACGGTCCGGCGGGACGGATGATTTCATGATCCGCCTCCGTCCTGGACCGGCAATGTAAATTGGAAGGCAACACCATGGCCATCGTTTGGCGTCACCCAGAGATGCCCGCCGTGCGCCTCCACAATTGAACGGCTGATGGCCAGCCCCATTCCCAACCCATTTGTTTTCGTGGTGTAAAACGGCTCGTAGAGGTGTTCGGTTTCCTGCGGTTTTATTCCCACCCCGGTATCTTGCACGGAAACATGCACCGCCCGGGGTTCGGGGCAATCCGTTTCAATGCGCAGGATGCGCGGGCGGTCTGCGACCGCGCTCATGGAATCAAGGGCGTTCACGACGAGGTTGAGCAATACTTGCTGCATTTGCACGCGGTCGGCCGGCACGGCCGGCAGTTCCGGCGCCAGGTCGGTCTGCAGCAACACCTGCCTTTGCTTTAATTCCGACCGCGTGAGCGACACGGTTTCCTGGATGAGTTCGTTGAGATTGAGCGGCTTTATGGCCGGTTCGCTTTTTTTCATGAGCGCACGGATGCGCCGGATGACTTCGCTGGCGCGCGTGCCATCCAGGGCAATCCGGCGAACGCCCTCGCGCGCCTCATCAAGGTTGGGCGGCGTGGCCGCGAGCCAACGGGTAACAGCGTTGGCGTTGGTCACGACGGCGGTCAGCGGCTGATTTACTTCATGGGCAATGGACGCGGCGAGCTCGCCCATCATGGTTACGCGTGCCACCCTGGCCAGTTCCGCCTCGGTCTGGCGCAGCTTCCGCTCATGCTCTTTTAAACCGGTGATGTCGCGTGCGATTGACAGTATGGTGGCGAGCCTGCCCTGCGCATCGAATTCGGGCTCCAAATGAACGGCATAACTGATCCGGCCCGTGGCCATCGGCCAAGTGGCTTCAAAGTCGAGCGGCCGGCCGGTATCAAAAACGCATTTGAGCGACCGGTGGAGAATATCGACCTCTTCCGCAGTCGCATCCACAGCTCCATCTTTCACGGCCGACCCGACCTGCCGGCCCAGGAGGGCTGCGTGGGGACCACCGTTTATCTTAATGAAGGCAGGGTTGACGTAAGTCCGGCGCAGTTCCCGGTCATAACGGACAATCGGATCGGGAGAGTTTTCAACGATCGCCTTGATTTCCTGCGTTTGTGCGTGCAAGAGGTTCTCGGCCTGCTTGCGTTCAGTGATGTCCACGAGACAGGCGACGACACCCGTGACCTGTCCTTGCGCATTCTTCAGCGGTGCGACATTGGAAATGGCGAAGGCTTTGGTTCCGTCCGGCCTTTCAATGATTACTTCCCAGTTCAACTCCGCTTTTCCCGATTGCAAAACCTTCGCAACGGCATTCGTACTGAGCGGTATTCGGGTCCCATCGGCATTGTAAATCCGGTAAGAGCCGCAATACCGCTCATTCGGATCATGGATGGATGGTGTCCGCCCCCACAGTTCAGCCGCCTTTAAGTTGTAAGATTCCAGGAAACCTTCAGAGTCACAGTACATGATCCCGATGGGCGCGGTTTGCACCAGGCTGTGAAGCCGTTGTTCGCTGTGGTATAGGGCAGCCTCGGCCCGTTTGCGTTCGGTGGTGTCCTGAACGGTGCCGAACAAGCGGATCGGCCGGCCGGATTTATCGCACACCATTTCATCCCGGAAATGCACAAATCGCACTTCGTTGTTGGGCCGGACAATCCGATATTCCGCATCATAAGGCCGGCGTCCCTGCAACGCTTCGGTCATCGCTTGTGACCGGAGCGACCGGTCGGCGGGATGGATCATGCCCATCAATTCCGCCTGGGTGAGGGTACGGTTTTGCGGCTGCAACCCAAAAATGCGCCAGGTTTCCTCGGACCAGGTGATACGGTCCGCGACGGGGTCGATATCCCAATAGCCGAGGTTCGCAATGCGCTGGGCTTCTTTCAATTTGGCTTCGCTTTCCTGCAGGCCGGCCTGATCCATTTGACGTGAAATGGCGATGGCAGCAATGTGGGTGGTGGTCTCGATCAGTTGGAGATGTTCCGGCGTGGGGAGACCAGGCTGCCGATAATACATCGCGAAAGTTCCGATCACTCGGTTTTGCCGGTCGAGGATGGGGGTGGACCAGCAGGCGTGTAATCCGTGAGGGAGAGTGATGGCCCGATAATCCTGCCAACGCGGGTCGGTGGCGATATCTTCCACGAACACAGCCTTCTTGGTCCAGGCGGCGGTGCCGCAGGAACCAGCATTGGGTCCGATGGGCAAACCGTCAATCGCCGCGACGTATTCCGCCGGGAGGTCCGGCGCCGCGCCGTGACACAAGTGCTCCCCCTGTTTGTCCAGCAGCAGGATGGAACCCAACATGCCAGGGGTGTGTCCTTCGATCAGACGCAGCAGGGCGGTCAATGATTCGGACAGCGGGGCACAGGCAGCGATCATTTCCAACACTTGTTTTAGGCCATTCTTCAGCATTTCGGCCTGCTTGCGCGCTGTGATGTCCTGCACCGTGCCGAACACAAGGGTCGGATGACCTGATTCATCCCGCGAGACATTGCCCAAGGCATGCAAGTATCGCACTCCACCGTCCTGCAGGACGATACGGTACTCAATATCGTAGGGCCGGAGTCCTGCCTGCGCTTCGGCCTGTATTTGCTTTTGGAGCGGCCGGTCATCGGGATGGATAATTTGCCGGAGTTCCGCCAGGCTGAGCGGGTTTGACCGCGGGCTCAGCCCGAAGATGCGAAAGGCTTCGTCCGAACAGATGATTTGATCGGTAACGGGATCCCGTTCCCAGTGGCCAATGTGGGCAACGCGCTGGGCTTCTTCGAGTCTGGCTTCACTTTGACGAAGCGCGTTCTCCACCCGTTTGCGTTCGGCGACCTCGGTTTTCAATCCTTCGTTAGCCGCTGAAAGTTCCCGGGTCCGCTCCTGGACACGTGTTTCCAGCTCATCCCGCGCCTGCCGGATGGCGGCTTCGGCCTGCTTTTGCCGGCTGCACAGCCAGGAGATGAAGCAACAGGCCAGCAGAAAAACCAAAAACCGGGGAACCTCACTTGCCACAGTGGGATTGGTAGTCAACTGTGGCGGCAACCAGAAAATGATGGCCGCACTGGAGAGAATACTGGCGAGAAATCCCGGCCGCCATCCGCCAAGCCAGGCACTCAAAATGACGGCACAAAAAAAGAGCGAATTGGGGGCGGTCGGAAATACGCGGCGCAACTGTGCCGTGAGGATCGCGGCAACGGCCGCGAACAGGACTGCCGTCCCCCAGGTAAGAATTGCGGGCGGGTGATGCCACCTGGACCATGCGGATTTCATACGCTTCTGATCAGATTGACGTTTCCACTATTGCCCTAATCTACGAGCAAATCAAGGACTCTGTCAGATTCCTAAACAAACCAGAGTTCTGGCGGGTCATCCAAATCCAGGTTTATGAAACTGGCTTCAGGATTCCGGTACGTTAATCAGGTACGGAGAAAAGTGGTATCGAATCCTGATTGAAGGAGGCGGGTGACGGCCGGACTGGTTAAGCGCCCCGTCGTAATACATAACTCAAAATCCAATAGTAATCTAAAAATTCGACTTGCACATCCGATGCCATGCCGTCGACAGCGGTTCGCAGATCCAAATCCGTCGGAAAATTCTTGAGCACCTCATGCGTGCTGCCGTCATCCAGACGCCGGGTCTGATAGGTATCGCCAGGCGCATCCGTCCGTGAAAGCGGCGTGCTGCTGCCCTTGACGTAAACATTGTCAATGAACACCACTCTTGATCCCGGGGGAAGCACACGGTGAAAGCCTTGCAAAAATTCACGTAGCCTGGCCTTGGGAACGTGCGACCACCAAAAACCTGAAAAGGCGGCAGTAAATTTCTTTGGAAAACCTGACAGCGCATACGCATCTTGTCGATGGAAGGTGACTCGCTGGCTGTCGAGGGATTTGGAACGAGCGACAGCCAAAACCTCCTCATTGATGTCCGTGGCGAACACCGAGGCAGCCGAGCGCGATAAAATCTCCGTCCAGTATCCGGTGCCGCAGGCCAGTTCAAATACGTCTTTGCCGGCAAACGTGCGCTCTACAAACCCACGCAACCGTTGCAGATCAGGCTGACGTTCCGGCTTGTGGTAAATGCGCTCGTATTCATTTGCCCGGTCGGCGTAGTAACTAACCATGGATGCTACAATGCTCATCGCGCCTGGAGGTCCAATTTTGCAAACATGAAAAACGTCGCCGGTGCGGCTCCGCAAACGTGCAGAGAGCCAGCTCCGGCTTCATGTCATCTTGGCGAATTGTTGGTCTCATCATGAATGGAAAGCTGCCAGCCATTGGTGGAACCCCCGGTTGTGCCGTTGGTCGAGTCGTTGACATAAAGCTGCCAACTGCCATTGGGATTGCCGGTAATTGGTGGCGTTGATGTATTATTATTTTTGGGCGCATGGGCGCAGCCGGCCAAAAGGCCGCAGGCGAGCAACCCGGCAAACGGGACTCGCGAAAACAATTGCAATGATTTCATATAAGAACGGTGTGATGTGGGCGACTGGTTAGATGACGGCCTCATTTCTTTTTCGTTAATTTGTCAACGAGTGCCGTGATTCTCGTCAGCTCCTTCCGGTCATATGAACATGAACCATCGATGAACTGTTCGGTCGCTGTTATCTTGCCATCGTGATGTTGTGAAATCGAAATCTTGTCAACGGTCGTGCATCCTTTGCCCGGACCCGACCGATAGAACTGCAACAATCGGTCAAGGCCTTCCACGTCAGCCTTCGTGAGGCTCAGCTCGCCAAGGGTGATGTGGTTGGAAGGATTCTGCGACCATTCCGGCTCAATCTGAACGATATTAACGGTGGTCTCCGCCGGGTGCCGGAACGTCAATTCATAGCTCGCATAATGGAAGCAACCACTGGTCGTAAACGTCATCTGCAACTCGTCGCCCTTGGGAAGCCCTGAAAAAGTTGCAACATGGTCGGCGGCAATGGCACGCGTCAGAAAACACACGGATGCCAAAGTCAGCAGGATAATACGATGAGTGTACATGCCGGTTTTACGAACCAAGTTGAGCCACTCCGTCGAAACTGTCAATTGCGCAGCGTAAACCTGGCACGATGGCCAAGCGGCACCATCCGGTGTTGGCTCCAACTGCAGTGTCAGGCGGAAAACTCACAAGCCGGCCAAGCTCTGCAAAATTTAGCGCATACGCTGAACTTCATCGGCTGGGGCGGTTTGCCACCTGCCACGACAAGCTCGTGCAGGTCTTTTGGAATGAAGGGCCGGCTTCGGCTTTAGTTTACACAGCCACTTTAACTGTTGACATGGATTACACAGTTGGTTAAATTAGATCAAGGTGGTTGAAGTTCGAGACGGACGGCCACCGGGGGGTGATTGGCGATTGCCAATTGTGGATTTGCAGGTTCCTCCTGCGCCAAGGCTATGGAGGACAGGTGTTCTTTGACAGGAAATTTGGTCGAGGCCGAAAGACGAGGGTCGAGGGCCAGAAACCGGGCGAGGTCGGGCTAAAGTCCGAGCCGGACGGGCGCATTCGCGTATGTTCGCTTAAGTAAAAAAGTTGATGGGGATAGCTGATGGTTCGGGATGGTTTCGCGCGAAGGATGCGAAGAATGCGAAGGTCGTAAATTTCGGTTTTCGCCAGCGAGGGAGGTCTTAACAAATTCGACTAAGTTCGCCGGGGGGAATGAATGTAAATTTTGGTGAAAACGAACCCAAAAAAAGCACGTAAAATCTGCGTTTTTGAAAAAAAAGAACGCAAAACAAAGCCACCGGCGAAGCCGGTCTTATCATGACGCAGGGTGCGAGGATGGGTTTCGGGGTGAGCCGAGTTTTGTCAGTTTTGACAACTTTTGACCGCAAGAGGCTAGGGGCGATTGGCGAGGAGGAAGTCGCGAATATAGAAATTACGAAACGAACCACTACTGTCCGGTTTAAAACGCCAGTAAACATTGATGATTGGAGTGTTGGGCTGAGGCTGCGGGTGGGGGAAACTGAGAAAGGGCTTGGGAAATGGGCATTTTTTCAAAGAGGGTCAGGCTCA
>DATHOG010000098.1:0-46733 GCA_035485115.1 Candidatus Sulfotelmatobacter sp.
CGCGGCGGCGCAGCTCATCTACGGTCCGTTGCTCGACCGGTTCGGACGCAAGCCGCCGTTGTATGTAGGGATGATCCTGTTCGTGCTGGCCTCGATGGCGTGCATGTTTTCGCACGATGTGGAATGGCTGATAGGCTGGCGTTTCGTTCAGGCGCTCGGCGGTTGCGCGGCGGCGGTTTCGGCCATGGCGATGGTGCGCGACTTTTTCCCCGCGCGCGATACCGCCAAAATCATTTCGCTCCTCATCCTCGTCATCAGTGCGTCACCGTTTCTTGCGCCGGGCGCCGGAATGTATGTGGCGAAACACTTCGGATGGCAGTGGGTGTTTGTCATCTTGTCGGCGTTCGCGTTGTTGATGCTGGTGGTTTCCGCCACGGTGCTCCCGACAGGTTATGCGGCGGATCATAGCGTCAAACTGCGCCTGCTGCCGATCGCCGGCAATTATATCGAAGTGCTTAAGGAACCGCAGTTTCTGGTTTATGCCCTGGCGGGGGCGTTTTCATTTTCCGGCCTGCTGGTTTATGTGACCAGTTCATCGGTTGTATTTCTGGAAGTTTTTCACGTCAGCAAGGGGCAATACAGCGCGATTTTCGCCGGGCTGGCTGTCGGGTTCATCGGCAGCAACCAGGTGAACATTTTGCTGCTGCGGAAATATTCCAGCGATCAAATTTTCCGCTGGGCGATGTTTGCGGTTTGTCCGATAGGCACGCTGCTGCTGGTCGGGACGATTTGCGGGTGGTTCGGGTTGGTCGGGACGCTCGTGTTGCTGTTCCTTACGCTCTCGGCACTGGGCCTGTGCGCGCCGAACGGCTCGGCGCTGGCGCTGGTGCCGTTCGACCATAACATCGGCAGCGCGTCGGCGATGCTCGGCTTTTTGCAACTTGGCATCAGCGGGCTGGCGTCAGCGAGCATCGGGGTTTTTGATTCGCACACGCTGATGCCGGTGGCGCTGGTGCTGGCGGTGACCTCGTGGATTGCGCTGGCGATTTTATTGATCGGGAAAAAGTGGATTCCGCAAATCCGGTTTGTGGAGGAAAAGGCGGGGCATCAATTGCCGCATTGAAAGTGACGGGTGATGAGCAGGATGGCGGTTCGCGCCGGCCGGGTCACTGGCTGGACGGGCAGTCACCGACTTGAAATGGCGCGGACTCACGTCCGCGGCTACGGATTATTGGCACGTTCTCCCTCACCCTAACCCTCTCCCGCTGGGAAAGGGAACAGCCGCTGATTGATTTCATAAAACTCGTAAACCTCGGAGCAGAATCCGCGTTTTGGTTTTTGACAGAAGCATGAGCCTTCTCGCGTCGGTTGCTACAAAACAAGAATGGGGATGAGGACTTTTAGATGGCGCGGACTGACGTCCGCGGCTACAGCAAGTTGCTGGATCTGTGTTTCATTTGTGCCAAATTATCCATGGATTTTCGTTCGCCTTGGCGTATGGCTTGGAGCAAAATCCTCCAATGCACCCACGTCCCATCTCCGCCTGTTTTCTTCCCGTGAACCCAACAATGGTGGGACGTACACCTCACCCGCCATGGCCGCTGTCGCTGCTCCCCATCGGCTCCGCAGACTCCGGCGACGCGGAGAGGGGGAAACGCGCCCAGCTTCCTGGCGATGCATTGCGTCGCTGGCTGGTTCTCCTTTCCTTCTTACTGGTTTTGCGCCTGGGGGCGGCGGAAACGGATTTGGACCAGCAATTTCAATCGCCGCCGGATTCGGCGAAGCCGCGGACATGGTGGCATTGGGTCAGCGGCAATGTCTCGAGCGAAGGTATCACGGCGGATTTGCAGGCGATGAAAGACATCGGGCTGGGCGGCTGCCAGATCTTCACCGTGGACCAGAGCACGATTCACGGGCCGGTGAAATTCATGAGCCCGGAGTGGCGCGGTTTTATGAAACAGGCACTCGGCGAAGCGGACCAGCTTGGCCTGCAAGTTTCCATCGAGGGTTGCGACGGCTGGTGCGAATCCGGCGGACCGTGGATCAAACCGGAACAGGGCATGCAGCATGTGGTATGGACGGAACGAAACGCGACCGGCGGCGGGGAAATAGCGCTCGACCTGCCGCAACCGCCGGCGACGCGCGGATTTTACGAGGACATCGCGCTGCTCGCATTTCCGACGTTAAAGGGCGACGACCTGCCGTTGCCAGCGAAGCTGGAATGCAGCGTCACCAATTTGGACGCGGGCAAACTTCTGGATGGCCAGCCCGAAACGGGCGTTGATTTCAGCATCAAACGCAACTCGGAGCTGGAATTCGACCTGACTTATGACCAGCCGGTGACGTGCCGGAGCCTGACCATCTCCAGTGATCTGGTGCTCATGAGGGCCGTGGGCGAACTGGAGGCGAGCATGGACGGTGTCACGTTCACGCCGGCCGGCGCGATCACCCTGAGCGGCGTTTCGACTTTTCCGCCCGTGACCGGCACGCATTTTCGTTTGAAATATCCGCACGTTGGCACCGGGGAATTTCATGTGTCCGAGATTTCCCTTGGCGGCGCGCGGTTCGATTCGTACGCGGCGCGGGTGGGAATGCAACCGCGGCGGGACATTCCGTTCACCAATGACATGTTGCAGGCGGCGGAGATGATCAACCCGAAGAAGATCGTTGACCTGACCGGCAAGACGAACTGGAACGCGCCCTCAGGCCGCTGGACGCTGGTGCGCATCGGCCACACCGGCACGGGCGCGACCACGCATCCCTCCACGACGCCGGGGCTGGAGTGCGATAAATTGAGCCGGGCGTCGGTGCGTTATCAGTTCGAGCAGATGTTCGGGCCGATCATCGCCGATTCGCCGGAAGAGCCCGGCCGGGCCCTGGACTCCATCCTGCTCGATAGCTGGGAATGCGGCTGCGAGAACTGGACGACGCTGCTGCCGCAGGATTTTTCCCAACGCCGCGGCTATGAAATGGCGCCGTGGCTGGCGGCCTTCACCGGGCGGGTGGTGAAGGATGAGGATCTGACGCAAAAATTTCTCTGGGATTTGCGCCGGACCACCGCCGATCTGCTGACGGAAAATCATTACGGCGTGGTGCAGGAATACGCCCATGAACACAAGATGGGATTTTACTCCGAGGCGCCGGGCATCGGCCTGCCGACGGTGGCCGACGACCTGGCATGCAAGGGGCGGACGGATGTCCCGATGGGCGAATTTTGGGTAAACCGCTCGTACGAAGACAACATCGACGACCCGAAGGAGGCCGCGTCCGCAGCGCACATCTACGGGAAAACCGTGGTCGCCACGGAATCCTTCACCTCCACCGCCAATACCGCCTCATGGTCGAACGACCCGTACGGTTTGAAGCAGTTGGGCGATTTCGAATTTTGCAACGGCGTGAACCGCTTCATCTTTCACCGCTACGCGCACCAGCCGTGGAATGATCGCAAGCCCGGCATGAGCATGGGACCGTGGGGCATCAATTTTGAGCGTTCAAACACCTGGTGGAAGCAGGGTTCGGCGTGGATCGAATATCTGGCGCGCTGCGAATATCTGCTGCAACAGGGCCGTTTCATGGCCGACGCGCTTTATTTTTACGGCGAGGGCGCGGCCGCCGGGGTTTCGCACCGGGATCTGAAGCCGGCGCTTCCCGACGGTTACGATTACGACGTCTGCAATGCGGAAATCCTGATGGGCCAGACGTCGGTCGAGAACGGCGAAATTGTTTTGAAGAGCGGCATGCGTTATCGCGTGCTGGTGTTGCCATACAACGACCGGATGACGCTGCCCTTGCTGACACAGATCGGGAAGCTGGTCCATGATGGCGCGACAGTTTATGGTCCGAAGCCGGTGAAGTCGCCGAGCCTGGCCGACAAGGATGGGGCCGTGAAAAAGCTGGCCGGCAAGATTTGGGGCGATTGCGACGGTATCAAGGCCACTTCACATCGCTACGGCGGGGGCCGCGTGTGCTGGGGCGAACCCCTGGCCGGGTCGCTGCCGGCCGCGCCGGATTTCAGCGCATCGCAGCCGGACGTGAAATTCATCCATCGCCACACGGACGCAGCGGAGATTTACTTCATTTCGAACCAGCAAAAGGCGGAGCGCACGGTGGATTGCACGTTCCGGGTGGCTGGCAAGGTTCCCGAACTCTGGCATCCCGATTCCGGTGTCAAGGAAACCATCGCGATGTACCACGCGACGAACGGGTGTACGACGCTGCCGGTCCACTTTGACCCGATCGGCTCGGCGTTCGTCGTTTTTCGCGGACCGGATGCGGGCACGGATCCGGTCGTCAGCGTCCAGCATGATGGCCAGCCGTTGTTCACGGATAGCAACGAGGTTGCGAATGTGCCGGTGGCAACGGCTCAGGGCATTGGTTTGACCGTCTGGGCGGGGGGCGATTATGAAATCAAGCTGGCTTCCGGGAAAACCTTGTCGGAGCAACTCAACAATTTTCCGTTGCCGATCGATGTGGATGGAGACTGGTCCCTGAGTTTTCCGCCAAAGCTCGGCGCGCCCGAGACGGCGGCGTTTGATCACCTGATGTCGTGGACGGAATCGACCAACGACGGCGTGAAATATTTCTCCGGATCGGCGACGTATGAGAAGGACGTGGAAATTCCGGCCGAATACATACCAGCTTCATACATTGGAACCGTCCATAAACTATTCCTTGATCTGGGCGCGGTGAAGAATCTGGCCGAGGTCACGCTCAATGACAAACCGCTGGGCGTGCTGTGGAAGGAACCGTTCCGGGTGGACATCACGGACGCGGCGCAGGCGGGAACGAACAAATTGGAAATCCGCGTGACCAATCTCTGGCCCAACCGGATGATCGGCGACCAGAAATTGCCGGAGGACCAGCGCATCACCTGGGCCAGCGTACAGCCGTACAAGTCGGATTCACCGTTGTTGCCGTCGGGTTTGCTGGGACCGGTGCGGATCATCCCGGCGCAACAGTTGGAAGTGGGGCGTTAAACCGCCAAGATGCAGAGAGGAGAGGGAGAAATGCTCGCAACGTCTTGCCGAATTGGAAGTGGTCGGTAGTGCGAACGATATTTTCGGCACGGGCGAGGCGGGTAGGGCGCGTTACGGCGCGCGCCGTCGTGTGTCTGGCCAAGGGCGGCGCGCACGAAGTGACGCGCCCTACCTTTAGCGTCTCGGAACACGAATGCGTCAATGTCATTGTGAAATGTCGTAAGCTTTCAAATTTTTCGAGACGTTCCGGGGGGATGGCGCGGACTCACGTCCGCGGCTACAAAACAAGAATGGGGACGGCGGCACGCCGTCCCTCTCATGATGCAAGGTGCAATCGTCCGGAGTCTGGTATTTGCGCTTTGCATCGCGGTCGTCATCAAGGCGGGTGTATACCGCCTGCTTTAAGGGCATTCTACATGGCATGTGGCTTGCATATTTCCAGTCTATGAAGGCGGTTCAGCAAACAACCAAGCCATTTGGCGCTGAGGCATCAGCGCAGACCGGCCACCGATGACAATGCGAAATGATCAAAACAAATCGGCGATTGTCATCGGTGGCGGCATAGCCGGACTGGCGGCGGCACGGGAGCTGGTGCGGGCGGGGGTGGCGGTCACGCTGCTGGAGGCCAAGGAACGTTGCGGCGGTCGCATCCATACGCTCCGGCAGAATGATATTCCAGTCGAACTCGGGGCGGAATTTGTTCACGGCCTGCCGCCGGAACTTCTGAAAGTTTTACAGGAGGCGCGGTTATCGATGATCGAGGTGGCCGACCAAAACTGGCTGTTCGATAACGGCAAGCTCACCGAGGTGGATATCTGGGAAGAGGTGGACGAGGCGCTCAAACAAGTTGATCCGAATGCTCCCGACTGTTCCTGCGAGGAGTTTCTGGCGGGCCTCGACGAACCAGCCCGGACGTATGTGCGGAACTTTGTGCAGGGATTTGATGCGGCTGATCCAAAGCGGATCAGCATCCAGGCATTGCGCGCGGCGGAGCGGGCGGCGAGCGAAATGAACGGGTCCCAGAGCCAATGGCTGGCGAGCGGGTACGGCGCGCTGGTGGATTTTTTGGAACGCGACATTGCCGACCGGGGAGTGGTGATCCACAAATACATGAACGTGCGCAGCATTGTGTGGAAGGAGGGCAACGTGGAGGTAACGGCCGACCAAACGGTTTCCGGCCAGCCGCCGGCCGCTTTACCCGAGTTTTTGACGGTGCCGCCACCGGTGGATCCGCCGGTGGGCGGCCGGCGGGAGTTTGCGGCCAATGCCGCGGTCATCGCGGTTCCGCTGGCGATTTTGCAACGTGATGAAATCCGTTTCCAGCCGCCCTTGCCGCAAAAACTTGCGGTCGCACGCAAGCTGCAGGTGGGCAATGTCATAAAAATCACCTTTGTGTTCGCGGAGCCGTTCCTGGACAACTTCGGATTCGTGCATGCTTTCGAGGAGGCGATTCCCACGTGGTGGAGCGATCCGCAAGGCTGCAGCCTGGTCGGGTGGGCCGGCGGCCCGAAGGCGGATGCGTTGATCAAACTATTTCCTGCTCAAATTGAAGCGATCGGCCTCGAAATCCTGGGCCGGGTATTTGCGGATCGCGCCGACAAACTGCGAAAAAACTTTGTCGCTTCCCATTATTGGAACTGGGCGGACGATCCGAATATCCGCGGCGCATACAGCTATATTCCCGTTGGCGGGTTGTATCTTCCCCGTCAACTGGCCGAACCCGTTGGCGACACGCTTTTCTTTGCCGGCGAAGCGACCGTGGCGGATGCCCAAGCCGGGACGGTCTTTGGCGCACTCGATTCCGGCCTGCGCGCCGCCCGGGAGGTGCTGGCGGTGCAAGACCGGTTGGTTGCCGGGTAGTTGCGGGCTGCTGGTTCAAGGTGCCTCGTTCAGATTCCGCGTTCAACGGCGCACGGAGTGACGCGTCCCCCAATTTAATTTATAAAACACAGAATGCGTTAACTGTTGACAATGTATACAAGATTAGGTATAGTGGTTTAAGGCAGATGAAGAATTTTGAGGTGTTGTTCTTTGACATAAAATGGCAGACGGCAGATGGGGCACCATGGTAGCCGCGCAGTCCTTGTAGATCTGATCACGCTCGTTCAATACGCGGCGCGCAGGGACTGCGCGCCCTGCCATGTCTCGAACCGGGGTCAAACCGGGTGTCGATCGGATTTTATCCGAGTTAATCCGACCATAGAAATCGGATTTCGGGGGTTCAGGATGGTGTCGCGCGAAGAAGGCGAAGAAGGCGAAGGGAGCGAAGTTCACAGCAAGGCAGCAACCCGCAACCTCAGAATCGGGCTGAATCAAAGTAAATCCGACCAAATCCGACCAAATCAAACCTGTGTGGCCAATTTAAAAATGAAGAATCGGCAAAAATTGCCGTCATTAGCGGCCTCGGACATTACTTTTAGTTGAACCAACCCTGTCTTGAGCTTAGATTCAGTTTAATGCCCCGTTGTACTTATAGTTGCGTTGCCGGTTTGATTCGGACCTTGGTATTCGCTCTGAAATTTGGAAGAAAGGAACAAATTTTAATCGTGGCGGCTGGGTTGTGGATGCTGGCGGCTTTTTCCGCGCCGGCGGCCGCCCCCGGGCAAACGCAGGTGCTCAGCGGCCACGTTCCCAAGGTCACGCGGCATCTCGCTGTGCAAGGCCGGCTCAATGCGAATGCCAATTTGCAGGTGGCGATCGGTTTGCCGTTCCGCAACAGCGAGCAGCTCACCAATCTGCTGAGGGACATTTATAATCCGTCCAGCCCGAACTTCCGTCATTTTCTGAAACCGGAGCAGTTCACGGCTGCGTTCGCCCCGACGGTGGAGGACTATCAATCGGTGATCGATTTTGCCAAGGCGCATAACTTGACGATCATCCACACGCATGCGAATCGCACGTTGGTGAACCTGAGCGGTTCGGTGAAGGACATCGAGAACGCGTTTCATGTGCATCTGCAGACCTTCCAGCATCCCAAGGAAAACCGCACTTTTTTTGCGCCGGATGTCGAGCCGTCGTTGGATCTGAAGACGTCGGTGCTGGCGATCAGCGGTCTGGATAATTATGTGCGTCCGCGTCCGCATCTGCATGCGAACATCCGGATAAACAAGGGCCCCGGTGGCGGGAGCGGCGGCGGCAATACGGGACCCTTTGCGGGCGGGGATTATGAAGCGGCGTACGTCCCTAATACCTTGGAAGATGGCACCGGGCAGACCATCGGGCTGTTTGAGCTGTTTCCTTTCAACGAGCAGGATATTGAGGATTATGAAGATGACTATGGCTTTCCGTCGTATGTCACGGTGACGCCGGTAGCGATTGATGGCGCCGACACCAATTCCGCGGATTATAATTATTTCGATCCAAATACCTTGGCGCAGACCCCCTATCTGGATTATGTCATCGAGGTGACGGGGGACATTGAAACGACGATTTCGATGGCGCCAGGTTGCAGCGTGCTGGTTTATGAAGGACCGGTGCCACAGGATGAGCCGCCCCTAGGGACGAATTATATCCAGGACGCGACCACCACGGCCCAGATCAATGACGTGCTGAACCGCATGGCCACGGATGATCAGGCCAATCAATTGAGCTGCTCCTACGGATTCGACATTAATCTTTCGACGGTGCAGATCTTTCAACAGTTCGCCGCGCAGGGCCAGAGCTTTTTCCTTGCCGCTGGTGATTTCGGGGCTTTCTCGGGCCCCATAGATGAACCGGCGGATGACCCTTACATCACGGTCGTGGGTGGAACGCAAGCGACGCTGAACAAGACGAATTCAACCTGGATCTCGGAATCGACCTGGATCACCCCGGCGCACATCGATCCCTCGACCGATGAAGCTGTACCTTACGAGGCGGGCGCAGGTGGCATCAGCACCGCTTACGCGATTCCCTCTTGGCAGCAAGGCATCAGCATGTCCGCCAACCAGGGTTCTACCACCATGCGCAATATCCCGGATGTTTCCGCAATAGCCTATAATTTGACGGTCGTGTGGGGTAATGATTTTTATGATTCCTTGGGGATAGGTCCCGGATCAGATCCTTATCCGGTCAACGGCACCAGCCTGACCGCCCCGCTTTGGGCGGGTCTGTTCGCACTGGCCAATGAACAAGCGGCCGACAACGGCCAGCCGCCCGTCGGCTTCGCGAATCCGGTTCTTTACGCCATTGCCAAAAGCACCAACTACCAGGCCTGTTTTCACGACATCACCACCGGCATGAATACGAACAGCTCGAGCCCGACCAAGTATTATGCCACCCCCGGTTATGATCTCTGCACCGGGTTGGGCTCGCCGAACGGAGACAATCTTATCCCCGCGCTCCTGTCGCCGCCGGTGGACAATCTGCAAATCACCTCGCCGCTGGGCTTCACTACTTTCGGTCCGGGCGGCGGACCTTACACGGTGACCAACGAAACTTACACATTGAGCAATTTGGGAGGGTCGTTCTTGAGTTGGAGTTTGGTCAACACCTCGGCCTGGCTCACGGCTTCTTCCACCTCCGGCGGTCTCAAGGTCGGGGCCAGCACCACGGTGACCATCAGCCTCAGTTCCGCCGCGAACAATTTTTTGATCTACCATGCCAGCGGCAATGTGGTGTTCAAAAATCTTTCTGCAGGCACGACGCAAAACCGGCAGTTCGATCTTTATGCCGGCAATGGCGGATTTGAAACCGGCGGGCTGGATGATTGGACCATGGTCGGCAGTACGGGGGACAATTTTGCCCTGGCCGCCGATGACGCGGACGTGGCCGGTGAGCCGGCCTTGTCCTCCGACGAACCTGACGGATTGTTTGTCAATTCAGGGCTCTATGGCGCGTACCTGGGGGAAACGGCCGAGGACGGTCCGGCAGTGGGCTCGCTCTCGCAGTCGTTGGCGACCGCGCCCGGGCAAAGATATCTGGTGTCCTTATGGTTGAACAGTCTTCCGGGTGATGACGGTGTGGCGACCAATAATTTGTTCCGGGTGAAATGGAATAATTCGGCGCTCTTCGCCCAAACCAACATGAGCGCCAATGGCTGGACGAACCTCCAGTTTGTCGTTCCGGCCGTGTTTGCCCATACGCCGTTTGAGTTTGATTTCAACAATGAGCCGGGCGCCTTCGGCCTGGATGACGTCGCCGTGCAGCCCGTGCCCGGACCGGTGTTGAATGCGACCGTGGTTTCCAAAGGCAACCTCGCCATCAGTTGGAATGCCATCTTGAATGTGTCATACCAGATCCAGTCCTCGACCAATCTCGGCGTCTCCGGGTGGAGCAATGTGGGCAGCCAGATCCTCGCGACCAACACTGTCATGAGCGTTTCCCTGCCGATGGGCAATGCCCCTGGGCAATTTTATAAAGTCATCATCCCGTGACCGGGCAATGATTTATTTCTCGGCGATGAGGGGCGAGAACTGGCGCGTTTCGGGGTCGTAGGCGAACAGTTCCGCCGTGGCGATCTTGAAGAACCAGCCATGCAGCTGCAGTGCGCCGACAGCGAGGCGTTCCTGTACGCAGGGGTAGCTGTGCAGGTTGTCGAGGCCGAACAGGACATTTTCCTCGGCGGCGGCGATTTCGCGCGCGATGGGTTCGGTCAGGTGCGGGTAATCTTTTTTCACCAATTCCACGACCGGCGCGGCGACATTCAACCACGCGCGCAGGTGCGGCAGTTCTTTCGGCACTTTCGTATGGCCCAGCAGGGCGGAAATCGCGCCGCACTGTGAATGGCCGCAGATGACGATATCGCTCACGCTCAGATTTTCCACGGCGAACTCGATGGCGGCGGCGGTGGAATTGGTGTCGCCGGCCACGCTCGAGGGCGGCACGATATTGCCGATGTTTTTGACCACGAACAGGTCGCCCGGCTTGCTCTGCGTGATGAGTTCCGCGAGCACGCGCGAATCCGAGCAGGTGATGAACAACGTGTGCGGGTTCTGCCCTTCCTGCGACAGCTTGCGAAAAAGCTTCCGGTAGTTTCCGAACTCGCCGGATTGGAACTTATGGACGCCTTCGATGAGCCGTTGCATGGTTGGTTAAATTATTAAAAATTTAACAAATTACTGTGCCAGAGTTTTGTTCTTGGCGCGCGATTCTTCCATCAGCTTCACTTTGAATTTTTTCAGTTCCTCCTGCAGGCGCGGGTCGGCGGTCGCGAGGATTTGCACGGCCAGGATGCCCGCATTGCGCGCGCCGCCGATGGCGACGGTCGCGACCGGCACGCCGGGCGGCATCTGCACCATCGAAAGGAGCGAATCGAAGCCGTCGGTGGATTTGCCCAGGATCGGCACGCCGATGACCGGCAGCGTGGTGAATGCGGCCGTGACGCCCGCGAGATGCGCCGCGCCGCCCGCGCCGCAGATGAACGCCTTGACGCCGCGCGCGGGGGCGCCGGAGACATATTCTTCCAGGCCATGCGGGTCGCGGTGTGCGGAGATGACCCTGGCTTCGCTGGTGATGCCGAATTCCTTCAGCGCGTCCGCAGCGGCCTTCATCGTGGGCCAGTCGGAATCGCTGCCCATCAAGATGCCGATTTGTACAGAGGTGTTGCTCATGGATTTAAAAAGTTGGTCGTGCCTTTTTGGCCTGCGAAAAATAGCAATTCAGGCTGATTGCCGCAACTCCCGGCGAGAAAAGTTGTTCACCAGAAATGCCACGCGCCGCGCCAGACCACCCAGACGCCCAGCAGGCAATTGGTGATGGCGTGCGCGGTCATGGCATCGCCAAGGCGGTTTTTGCGGAGCACCAGCCATTGATACGCCGCGCCGCAGAGGATGCCCGCCAGCCATTCGTTATGCGCCAGACCGAAGACCAGCGCGGTGACCAGAAACGGGACCGGCAGAAACTTATCCAGCGACACGGACAGAAAATCCTTGGACGCGACATAGCGATACAGGAATGAGCGGTAAAAAATCTCCTCGATCGGCGGCACGACAAAGGTGGAGCCGAGCAGGTGCGTGGCGATGAACAGCCAGGCGAGCGGGGCGTGGCTGCCGAGTTGTGCAAGCGGATCCCAGCCGGCTTTACTTTTTTGCAGGTGCGGATAAAGGGAATCAAGTCCGACCCAGATCGCAAAAATCAAAATGCCGGTGACGATGGCTTCCCAGGAAACGGCCCAGTGCATTTCCGCAACGAAAGGGCGGACGGCAAAGATCATTCCGACGCCGATAATTGTTTTTGCCAGATAAAGCCAGCCGCCGGACACCCCGCCGATTTTTTCCTGGGCGACGGTGACCAAAACGAAAATGAAAAATGGCGCGATGCGGACGACGGCGGGTGAACCGAAGAAGATTTTTTGCACAAACACCGGTCAGTTGCCGAGCGTGATCTTGTAGTCCTTTTTGTCCGGTCCGGTGAGGATGACATTGAACTGGGTGATTTGTTTCACCTGGTATTGTTTAAACTGGTCGCCGGTGTGGATGGTTTTGCCGTCCACGATGGCGGTCGGATGCGCGGAATAAAAAATTCCCTGCAGATGCGGCATGTCCGGCGTCTCCGGCACCGGCGGCGGCGAAACCGCGACGGGAGTGCTGACGGTCACGAGGAGCTGCGTCGAAGCCGGGTCAACCGGCTGGGCGGTGGTGATGGTGGTATGGACACTGTGGCGCGCCGCCGCCCAGCCGATGACGAAGATGGCGGCGAACACTAAAAAAATGATGACGGCCGGCACCAGCCAGACGGCGGTGTTGGAATGGTCCTCGGGCGCGGGCTGGAGGGGCGGCAGCGAGTTGGGCGTGTTGCGCGGCGGCGCTTGCCGCGCCTGCTTCAATGCATCGTTGATGAGGCTCATGTGTGAATGTCTCCTTCCAACTCGCGGATGGCGCGTCCAACCATCCGGTAGTTGATTTTGTAACTGCGTTCGACGAACCCGGCTAATAACGCCTTGTCGCACAAGGCATTCACCAGCCGTGGAATCCCCTGGCTGTAACCAAACACCCGCCAGATCGCAAATAGCGTAAAGGTCGGTGCCCCGCGCGACCCCGCCAGCGCCAGCCGGTGCTGAATATACTGCCCGACCTCGGTGCGCGTCAACGGCGCGAGATGATAGCGCACGGTGATGCGCTGCCGCAATTGTTTCAGCCGCGGGCTGTTCAACCTGTCGCGCAATTCCGGCTGGCCCATAAGCACAATCTGCAACAATTTCCGGTCGTCAGTTTCGATATTGGAGATCAACCGCACCTGTTCCAACAGATCTTCCGTCAGATTTTGCGCCTCGTCGATGATCAGCACCGTCTCCTTGCCCGCCAGGGTCTGTTTCAACAAAAAATCACTGATGGCCGCGATGGTTTCCATGCGATCAAGGCCCTTCACTTGCAAACCAAATTCCGTGGCGATGGCCTTCATCAGTTCATCGCCGCTTAAAACCGGGTTCATGATGAGTGCCGTGGAAAAACGTCCGTCGAGCTGTTCGAGCAGGGCGCGGCACAAGGTTGTTTTGCCGGCACCGACCTCGCCCGTGAGTTGTACGAAACCTTTGCGTTCGCGGATGCCGTAGAAAAGATGATTGAAGGCCTCGCGGTGTTTCAGACTATGGAAAAGAAAGCGCGGATTCGGCGTGATGTCGAATGGCGCCACTTTCAGTCCATAAAACTCCAAATACACGCGGTTTATCTAGCAGAATTTCAGCGCTGCGCAAAGCAAAGGTTTTGAAGGACAATTCAGGGGTGGCGTTCGTTCCCGCGGAATATCAGGGCTAAACAAGTTTCCTGGCCGCCTCCAGCAACGCCGCCGCTTCTTTTTGTGTTCCGATGGTGATGCGCAGATATTCATTCACTTCCGGCGCGCTGAACCAGCGGACAAGAATCTTTTGGTCACGTAACTTTTGCAGCCACGCCTTCGCGGGAAAAGCCGGCGGTTTTGCGAGGATGAAATTCGTCTGGCTCGGCAGCACATCGAAACCAAGCTTCGTCAGCTCTCTGGCCAGCCATTCACGCGTGGCAACGATTTTTTTGAAATTGGCGCGGTAGTATTTCAAGTCATCCAGCGTCGCTTCCGCCGCAATCTGGCCGAGACCGTTCACGTTGTAGCTGTCGCGGATCTTGTCCAGCGCCGCAATCAGTTCCGCGTGCCCGATGAAATAGCCGACCCGCTGGAAGCAGAGGGAGTACGCCTTGGAAAAGGTCCGCGCCACCAGGACATGCGGGAATTTCAGTGCCAGATTTGCTGCATTTTCCCTGGCGAAATCCACGTAAGCTTCGTCCAAAACGACGACGCCCTTTTGCGCGCCGCATAACTTTTCCAGCTCCGCGGTGTGGTAACCTCGTCCGCTGGGCGCATTCGGTGTTGTGATAAACGTCAGTGCTGCGCTGAAATCCCATTTTCCTCCGCGCTTCAGTTCCGCGATTGATGGCATGGAAAAATCCGCGTTCAACTTCACCGCATTTTTCGCCGCGCCATGGATGTCTGCCAGTACGGGATAAAGCGAATAACCGGGCGTAAAATATTGGATTTTAGATTTTGGTTCGACAAATGCGCGTGTCGCCAGCGCCAATACTTCATCCGATCCATTGCCGACCAGGATGTTTTCCGGTTTGCACCTGTGCAGCCCCGCCAGTTTCGCGCGCAACTTTTCCGCTGTCGGATTCGGGTACAGCCGCAGCCGCCCGTCCACCGCGTTTTTCACCGCGAGTAAGACCTTCGGCGATGGCGGGTATGGGTTTTCGTTCGTGTTAAGCTTGATCAAGCCTTTGATCTTCGGCTGCTCACCGGGAACATAGGCGTGCAAATCGTGGACGAGCGGACGGATTAAATTTGAAACTTTCATCAAGTTCTAATCAATGTGCTTTGAGATTATTTTATCGGCCATTGTCGACCAAGACGATTCATCTTGAACATTAAAGACAAACGGGGCAACCGTAGTTTGGGGCATATCGTCAATGATGATGTCCGGCTTGGAAGCGTAGCCTTCGAACAAATCTACCAGACCATGCAATACGGCGATTTTTTTTGCGTAATCAATACCGACGGAAGACCACAAAAACAGATGGCATCCTCTGTCTTTTAACTTTAAAAGGCTTTCCCTTGCGCCTGACAAAAGTTTTCCATTTGCGTCAACCAAAGTAAGGTCGACATCTACAAACACATTTGCGTTTTTCAATTGAACCTCGCTTCAGCAGATTTTCCGTGCGCGTCAAGGCCTTCCATCTCAGCAAACTTTTGAACGCCTTTCAGCGCTTTCTTCAGAGACGGTTTGGTATATTCGACGACGCTCGTGCGGCGCTGGAATTGGTCCACCGTCAGGCCGGCAAAACTTGCGCCGGCGCCGTCGGTCGGCAAAACATGGCTTGGCCCGGCGATGTAATCGCCAAGCACCGTCGGTGACCAGTTGCCGAGAAAAATCGCCCCGGCAGTGAAGATGCCGCCGCTCGTTTTGCGGGCATCGCGGGTGATGACTTCGCAATGTTCCGGCGCGATTTGATTCGTGATGGCAACACCTTCCACAATGTTGGCGGCTTGAATGAGCCAGATATTGCGATCAAGCACGCGCTGGACCAAATCGCGGCGCGAGAGTTTTGGAAGCTGTCGGGCAATCTCCTTTTCAACCGTCTTAAGAATTTTGTTCGAGTCGGTCACCAGCCAGACGCGTTCATGGCCGGAACCGTGTTCCGCCTGCGCAAGCATGTCGGAGGCAATGAACTTTGGATTGGCCGTGTCATCGGCCAGGACCAGCAGATCGCTCGGGCCGGCAAGCAGATCGATCGCCACGCGCCCCACCAGGAGGCGTTTGGCCATGCTGACGTAGGCGTTGCCCGGGCCGAAAACCTTCTGCACACGACGGATCATGCCGGTGCCGTAAGCCATCGCGGCCACGGCCTGGGCGCCGCCGATGCGATAGATCTCCGTTGCGCCCGCTGTGCGCGCGGCGAACAAAATCGCCGGGTTGATGGCCCCGTCCCGACCGCAGGGGGTCGTAACAACGATTTCCTTGCAACCGGCGGCCTTCGCCAGGGTGATTGTCATCAATGCTGTCGAGACGAGCGGCGCAGTGCCGCCGGGAATGTAAACGCCGACCCGTGTGAACGGATCAAATTTTTCACCGACGACTGCGCCGTGCGAATTTTTGGCCGACCAGCCCTTGCGCAAAGATTTTTTGGCGAAGAAAGCGATGTTCTTTTCCGCCTCCGCCACGGCTGCCCGCAGGGATTCATCGGCCTTGAGGGAGGCGTTGAACAACTCCGCCGGGGTCACGGCCAGTTGGAGGGCGGACAATTTTGCGCCATCAAATTTTTCGGTGAACTCCAGCACCGCATCGTCACCCCGCACAAAAACCTCGTGCAAAATCGCCTTGGTGCGTTCTTCGATTTCGGCGTCGAACAGGCTGGCATTCGCCGTCAGTTCGCGCAGGCGGGCGGAGAAGTCTTTGTCAGTGTGCCGGACAATTTTCATGGTGGCAGATTAGGAAATTTTTCGCGGCAAGTCAAAATTCGTGAGTTCACGGCGTGAAAATCACGCACCCGGAGCGTGAGCTTCACGCGAAACCGGATTCGTTCCTGCCTGAGCGTTTACATTTTCCAATGAATACAACGTGAAAACGATTTGGCGCGTTTTATGCGGTTTGCAAATTGTCGGTTGAAATTTGGCCGTGAAAGCCACGAGGTGATTTATGAATGATAATGACCCGACCAACATGCCGCCAACAATCGCTGCCATTCCGGAGCGGACCCCGCCGGCCGCGCTGGATGCCTCCAAACCACTGTCATGGTGGCTGCGGAAAATTTTCGAGTGCAACCCGTTTTATCTCGTAAGCGCGGCGTTGTTGCTGTTCGGCTGCTATCGCGTTTCAATCGATGCGCCGATGTTAAATTGGGAGACCGCGCGCGTGCTGTTCAATTTTTTCTCGGTTCAGGTCTATGAAATCCTCCTGGTCTTCACGGCGATTTTTCTCGCCCGCCGCAAAATCTGGTATGATTCGACGCTGCTGGTCGGGCTGGAAAACCTGCTGGTCTTCGTGCCGTTCATCCTGATCAGCCTGGCCGCATTGATCGATCCGGGCATGGCCGTGCAAATGTGTCTCGTCGGTGCGGCGGCGGCGGTGCTGCGTTTCGGGGGCCTCAAAAAATTCTTCACGCAGCTCAACCTGCCGCCTGAAGCGTTGAAGATCGGCGCCGTGATGCTTTCGTTGAACGTAGTTTTGCCGCTGCTTTACCGGCACTTTGGCCAGGCGAAAGTCGGCCTGCTTTCTTCCGGGGCGGTCTACGAGATGAATGAGGCGACCTGGTTGCTGATTTTGCCGGCGGCGCTGGCGTTGGTGAATTTTCTCCCGCGTGGGGGCGCGGTCGGAGATTTGCCGCCGCAACGCCGCTGGCTCCCGCTGGGGATGTATGCGCTCTGGCTGGCGGTTACCGGCACGCATGTCTATACGTTGGATTATGTCTACCAGTTTGAATTTCGCCCCGAACTTTTCGCGCCGTGTGCGTGGGTGCTGGCGTGGACGGTGTATCGTCGTTTCGGCAATAATGATTTCCTGCCGAAATTTTTGCTCATGGTTCCACCCGCCGTCACGCCGCTGGTTGCCTTTGCATCGCCATCAAACAACACTTTTTTCATCCTCACTGCGTTGAACGTCGCTGCGTATCTGGCTGTCTGTATTTTGAACCGGCAAAACCGCCTTGCGCGGCACCTCTTGTCCGGTACGGTCCTGCTGCTTGGCATCGGGTTGCCGGAAACCTGGCAGCAATTTCTTGCGCCGGGACTCATGCGCGCCCATTGGGTCGACGCGGGTCTTGTCCTGTATCTGCTTTTCTGCACGGCGCTATCGCGTAATCCCAAGCTCGCAATTTTTGGCAGCCTCGTTCTGGGTGGAAGCCTCGTCGCGCTGTTCAACGATTATGCCGGCGCGTCTTACTGGGCCGTGCAAGGGGCCTTCGTTTTTTTCCTGATGCACAGCCTGCGCTGGAATGATGATGAACATCACGGCGCAAAAATGGTTCGCATGCTTGCATGCATCGTCTGGGTGGGACACGCGTTTGCCTGGATGAATTCCGGTCCAGGGCATGGCTGGGGGGCATGCCTTTCCGGCGCGACCGTGTTGGGAGGTTTTTACATTCTTCAGATTTGTTTTCGTCAACGCGGGCCGTTCATCGTGCCGGCGGCGGCCGTGGTGGTCATTTTGTGCGGCCCGTGTGTGTCGCTGGTAGACGACGTTCGTTCGTTGCCTGCGGGATTGCTGGCCTTCATCGGCAGCCTCATGCTTTTCACCCTGGGCACGGTGGTCGCATTGACGCGGCATCTTTGGCACAAACATCCGCAGGCGGATGACCCGGGTTTATCGCCGAAACCCTGATCGATTATGTCTGAAGATTTTCATCAGATAGTTTCAAGTTCCAAAAATCAGAGTTTCATCTGCGGCTGTCTGCGGCTAAATTGGACCCATGCGCAACCCCATCATAGCGGCGCTGGATGTGCCGACGGCGGAGCAGGCCCTGAAACTCGCCGCAGAAATCGCACCGGCAGTCGGCGCTTTCAAGATCGGCAGCGAACTGTTCACCGCCAGCGGGCCGGACATCGTCAAAAAAATCCGTGCGCTCGGCGCGCTCGTTTTTCTTGACCTGAAATTTCACGATATCCCGAACACCGTCGCCAAGGCTGTAATTTCCGCCGTGCAGCTCGATGTGCAGATGTTGACCGTCCATGCCAGCGGCGCTTCCGATATGCTCAAGGCCGCCGAAAATGCCGCGCAGGAAACCTCTTGGAAACTCGGCCGCACGCCGCCGCTCGTGCTGGGCGTGACAGTGCTGACGAGCCTCGATTCCGGCGCGTTGCGCGAAATCGGCGGCGACGGCAACGTGGAATTTCAAGTGCGCCGCCTCGCGACGCTCGCCACCAAGGCGGGATTGCGCGGGTTGGTTTGTTCGCCGCTCGAAGTGGCTTCGTTGCGAAAAATTTTGCCCGCGAGCACGCAACTGGTGGTTCCCGGCATCCGCACCGGCGCGGAAAAGGCTGATGACCAGAAACGTACGCTATCGCCTCGCGATGCCATCCAGGCCGGCGCGAACTGGCTCGTCATCGGCCGCCCGATTTACGCTGCGGAAAACCCGCGGGCGGCCGCGGACCAGATTTTGGAATCGCTGCGCTGAAGTTTTATCCAAGAATTCGATCAAAATGAAAACCATCACCGTTGTCGCCACGTTTCAGGCCCTGCCCGGCAAGGAAGAGGAATTGAAAAAAGCCCTCATCGGCCTTGTCACGCCAACCCGCAAGGAAGCCGGCTGCATCAATTACGACCTGCACCAATCGCCGGAGGAACCGGGGAAATTTCTGTTTTTCGAAAATTGGACGACCAAGGCCGCGCTCGATGCGCATCTGCAAATGCCGCACATCCAGGTGTTGCTGCCGCGTTTGGAGGGACTTGCTGTCGGAATGCCGGAAATCAAGCTCTGGGAGAAAATCGCCTAGCCGATCACTTCGTGGACCAATTTCGGCGCGGTGATTTTGCGCGGCGAAATCTCAAAGGCGCTTTTCAAGCGCGCAACCACTGACTTCGCTTGTGCCAGGTCCGCCGCGTGAAGCCGGCAAAGTGTCCCTGACTTTTCAATCCGTTCGCCGGGCTTGGCGATGTGGTTCAGCCCCACGTCGTAATTGATTTTCGATTCCTTCGTCAAACGTCCGCCGCCGATGTCGCGGATGACCTCGCCGATGATCCGCGCATCACACTTGGAGATAAAACCGGCTTCATCAGCTTTTATTTCGACGACAACTTTTGCGGTCGAGTCGGGTTCCAGTTTGCGATTGAACGCCTTCAAGTCTGCGCCTTGGGCGACGATCATTTCATCCCATTTTTTGCGCGGGGCGCCGGATTGCAGGCAGTCTTCGGCACGTACACGCGCGGCGGAAAGCGACTTCGTTTTTTTGGTCTGTACCAGAAGATGCGCGGCGCAATCGATCACCAATTCATGCAAATCATCAGGCCCTTTGCTTTCAAGGCACTCGACGCTTTCTTTGACTTCCAGCCAGTTGCCGGCGGCGCGGCCAAGCGGCGTGTTCATGTCCGTCAAGACCGCGCGCGTATTGGTGCCGCATTGGTTGCCAAGCGTGACCATCGCATGCGCAAGTTTTTTGGCGTCGGCCTTGGTCTGCATGAACGCGGCACAGCCGAATTTCACGTCGAGGATGAGTGCGTCCAGGCTTTCGGCCAGTTTTTTGGAGAGAATTGACGCGGTGATGAGCTGGATGCTCGGCACGGTGCCGCTGGCGTCGCGCAGCGCGTAAATCTTTTTATCGGCAGGCACCATCGTATCGGTCTGGCCGCAGATGACGCAGCCGGTGCGCTGGACGATTTTTTGGATTTGCGTGGCAGGCAAAAGGGTCTGGTAACCGGGGATGGCGTCCAGCTTGTCGAGCGTGCCGCCGGTGATGCCGAGCCCGCGGCCGGAAATCATTGGCACACGGAAACCGAGGCACGCAAGCAGGGGCGCGAGCGGAAGCGAAACCTTGTCACCGATGCCGCCGGTGGAATGTTTGTCCACGAGCGGGCGCGGGTCGCGCGGAAACTTAAGCACATCGCCGGAATCGCGCATGGCCAGGGTCAGCGCGGTCGTTTCGCCCGTGTTCAAGCCGCGAAAATAGATGGCCATGAGCATGGCGGCCATCTGGTAATCCGGGATTTTTCCGGCGGTGAATTCGCGGATGACTTCCTGAATCTGTTCCGGCGCGAGGATTTTTCCTTCGCGCTTGGATTCGATCAACGGTAAAAAGTTCACGGTTTAGATCAGGATCTGGGGTTCCGCGTCCAGGGTTGGAAAACACGGAACCCTGCACGCTAAACCATTAACTCATCAAATAAATTTCTTCGCCGCAATCGTCGAGTTGTGTCCGCCGAAGCCGAAAGAGTTGTTGACGATGGCGTTGACCGGCATCTGGCGCGCGGTGTTCGGCACATAGTCGAGGTCGCACTCGGGGTCGGGGTTTTGCAGGTTGATGGTCGGCGGCACGACGCCATGCTTGATGGCGAGGACGCAGACAGCGGTCTCGACCGCGCCGGCGGCGCCGAGCATATGGCCCGTGGCACCCTTGGTGGAGCTGACGGCCATTTTTTTTACGTGATCGCCGAAGACGCTCTTGATGGCCTGGGTTTCGGCGATGTCGCCCTGCGGCGTGGACGTGCCGTGGGCGTTGATGTAGGAAATATCCGTGGGATTCAGGCCGCTGGTGCGAAGCGCCATTTTCATGCTGCGCGCCGCGCCTTCGCCGCCGGGTGAGGGCGCGGTGAGATGATGCGCGTCGGCGGTGTTGCCGTAGCCGGAAAGCTCGCAATAGATGTGCGCGCCGCGTTTTTTGGCATGTTCCAATTCTTCGAGCACCAGCACGCCGGCGCCTTCGCCCATGACGAAGCCATCGCGGTCTTTATCAAAAGGACGCGAGGCGGTTTGCGGGTCGTCGTTGCGTGTGCTCATGGCTTTCATCGCGCAGAAACCGGCGATGCCGATGGGGATCACCGCCGCTTCCGAGCCGCCGGCGAACATGACCTGGGCGTCCCCGGCCTTGATGGTGCGCCAGGCCTCCCCGATGGCGTGGTTGGCGGTGGCACAGGCCGAGCAAGTGGCAAAGTTCGGTCCCCGCAGGTTGAAATACATCGAGACCAGGCCGGATGCCATGTTGGAAATCAGCATTGGAATGGTGAATGGCGACACGCGACCGGGGCCGCGTTCGTTCAAGACCTTCAACTGGTCGCTGGTCGTCTGCAAACCGCCGATGCCCGAGCCGATGAACACGCCGAATTCATCCGTGTTTTCCTTCGCCAGCTCCAGGCCTGAATCGCGTAATGCCGCCCACGCGGCGTACACGGCAAACTGCGAGTAACGGTCGGCGCGGCGGACATCCTTCGCCGAGGGAAACGCGGCCGTCGGGTCGAAATTCTTCACTTCGCCCGCGATTTTCGTGTCGAAGGGCGAGGCGTCAAACGCGGTGATCTGGTTGATACCGCACTGGCCGCCGATAAGATTCTTCCAAAACGTTTCCACGTCGTTGCCCAAGGGCGTGACGACGCCCATGCCCGTGACGACCACGCGGCGATCCAGATAGGTGTTTGCCATAGGAAAATGAAACGGGGCAGTTCCGGCTGTGTCGAGCCAAAACTGCCCCGCCACTCAATTTGAAATCACTTCTGTTGTTCTTCGATGTACTTCATCACGTCGCCGACGCTCTGGAGCTTCTCGGCCTGTTCATCCGGCACCTCAATGCCAAATTCTTCCTCGAGCGCCATCACCAGTTCGACGGTGTCGAGCGAGTCCGCGCCCAAATCCTCAATAAATTTGGCTTCCGGCGTGACCTGCTCGGGTTTGACGCCGAGCTGTTCGACGATGATGTCTTTTACACGTTGATCAATTGGTTTATCTGCCATAAATGTCCTGCTTTTCTAGCCTACAAACGCTGTTCCCGTCAAGCCTCTAATCCAAGTTTTTCCCCGGACATAACTTTGACTTCGCGCGCGAAGGCAAATTTAAAGTCCGGATTTCACATCACCATGCCGCCATCCACCGTCAACACCTGGCCCGTGACATAGCGCGCCCCGGGGCTGGCGAGATACAACGCCGCGTGCGCGATGTCCTCCGCCGCGCCCAGTTTGCCGAGCGGAATCACCCGCATGATGTTCGCCTTCAATTCCTCGTTCAACTCCGCCGTCATGTCCGTCTCGATGAAACCCGGCGCGATCGCGTTCACCGTCACCCCGCGCCCGGCCAGCTCCTTCGCGCACGACTGCGTGAAGCCGATCAGGCCCGCCTTGCTCGCCGCGTAATTGCACTGGCCCGCGTTGCCAATCAGCCCGATCACCGACGAAATATTGATGATGCGCCCCGCGCGCTGCTTCGCGAACGGCCGGAAAAACGCCCGCGTGAAATGAAACGCCCCCTTGAGGTTCGTGTTCAACACCGTGTCCCAATCCGCATCGCTCATGCGCATCAGCAGGCCGTCGCGCGTCACCCCGGCGTTGTTCACCAGGATGTCCACCTTGCCGCAATCGGCCAGGATTTTTTCACCGGCGGCAGTCACCGCGTTGCCGTCCGACACATCCACGGCGTGGGCCCAGGCCTTGCGCCCGAGCGCGCGGATCTCCGCCGCCACCTTCTCCGAATTTTCCTGGGTTCGCGACACCACCACCACATCCGCGCCCTCCGTGGCGAATTTCAAGGCGATGGCCCGGCCGATTCCCCGGCCCGCGCCCGTGACAACGGCGATTTGATTGGCAAGTTGGCTCATAAAGTATTTTCAGCCCAAATTGAACACGGATTAAGCCCGGAAGAAAACAATTTTTAAGCGAATCATCCTCATCATTTAAATTTATTCGGCAAAAATCGTCAATTCTGTCAAAACCGTTAATTTATTTTGCGGACTATTCGTCCTTGTTCGTCCTTTTCATCATTTGGCCGCCATTTCGCTGAAGTCCGCCGACTCCCGCAATCCGCAATTGGCAATCGCTATTCCGAAATTCCGATGCACCAGATTGGTGTCCGCCGCCCTGCGGTTTTTTTTCTCCGTTAAGCGAACATAAGCGAATTTATCCGAATATAAGCGTAGATTTCTCCATTTGATACGCGAACATAAGCGTAGATTTTATCTGTTCACGCGAACCGTTCAGACCCGGCAACCCGCAGCCGTCAACGTGCAACCGTTTCGCCCGGCATCAGGTCGACACGCCCATCCGGCTCGGACCGCCCATACCCCGGCACCAGGCCGGTGCCTATGTCAAAGAACAACCTGCAACCTGTCACCATTCTATCACGGCTCCGCCAAACACCCCGTTGCGCCGCGCATCCGATTTTGAATTATTTTTTCAAGTGTAAGATTTGTGCCGGCACGAGGTTACGCCGTTATCCGCCCGAGCCGGGGTTCAGGCGCGAATGCGGTGGCAATCATTTTCGATATTCGCGAAGCGTCTTGGACTGTGCCAGTCCTCTGGCGCTTTTTCGTCCGTTGCGCGTAGGCCGTGTTCCGCCAACGGTCACAATCTTTTGACACCATTTCGATAAGCGGTCACCCATCAGGGCTCGCGGTCAGTAGATAAAAGTTATCTGCTCCGCGTTCTCCGCACCTCGTTTAACGGAATCTGCGCAAATCCGCGAAATCTGCGGGTAGCCGTGGACGTGAGTTCGCGCCATTAACGGGAGGGACGGCGTGCCGCCGTCCCCAATCTTGAATGTCAGCATCCGTGTGAATCCGTGTCCATCCGTGGTTAAAACTTTCCAGTGCCCGTCCGGAAGGACCACAAATCCGTAAAATCTGCGGGCATGTAAACCGGTCAACGCAGTAATAGCACAATGATGACAATGACGAGCAAAAGGCCGACGCCGCCGCCGCCAATCCAGATGGCGCTGCCGATAACCGGGGATAATAATAGAGTCATATAATTTTGGTTTCGTTCCGGATGGAAAATCATTCGCCATCCATTTCTACTATGACCCTACGTGATGCGCCGGATGTTTGCCATGGGGTGTTTCCCTACGCCGGTAAAAAGTAGAAATGTCGGCCTCCATGGTTGAAGCTCAAAGCACCAACCTCCAACATCCAGAGAAACACCCAGCCAAAAGCTCCAAACGATGCGCGGCGGTTTTGGTGATTGGAGTTTGGATATTCTCTGGAGCTTTGTGCTAGGTGCTTGGAATTTTTAGGTTAAAAACTGAACACAAAAAACTCAAAACTCCCGATTGATCGTGTCCATCCGTGGTAAAGTTCGTTTTCAGGTTTCTTTTTCATTCATGCCATTCGTGTCTAGATCGTCTTCAGAAATCCGCAAAATCTGCGGGCGATATTCAGTAAAATCCGTGGCTAAAGACATGGCAGTCTCTGAATCTGGTGGGCGAGCGTCCTCGCGAGCCGCTTAAACCCAAGGCTCACGACGGCTCGCGAGGACGCTCGCCCCACCGCCTTCTCGAAACAAGGACACTACCGGAGATATTTGCGGTTTGTCCCGCCAAGATTTGTCGTGTAAAAGAACATTTGCTCGTTGCGGCCCGGACAAAATTTTCCGATTTTATCGCACGTGAAAAACCGTCGTGCCCTCCTCTCCGTTTCCGACAAGACCAGCCTCGTGCCTTTTGCCCGGGCCCTGGTGCAGTCCCGCTACGAACTCATTTCCACCGGCGGCACCGCCAAGGCCCTGCGCGATGCCGGCCTGCCCGTGAAGGACATCTCCGAGCACACCGGCTTTCCCGAAATGCTTGACGGTCGCGTGAAGACGCTGCACCCGCTCGTGCACGGCGGCCTCCTCTACATCCGCGGCAATGCCGCGCACGAGGAAGCCGTCAAAAAACACGCCATCGAATCCATCGATCTCGTCGTGGTGAACCTTTATCCGTTCGAAGCCACGGTCGCCAAGCCGGGCGTCGCGCTGCACGACGCGATTGAAAACATCGACATCGGCGGCCCTTCAATGCTTCGCTCCGCCGCGAAAAACCACGAGAGCGTGACCGTCATCGTGGACCCGGCGGATTACGCCGAGGTCGCGGATCAGATTTGCCAGCACGGCGATACCACCTTGGAACTGCGCCGTAAATTGTGCGCGAAAGTTTTTGCGCGCACGGCGGCTTACGATGCGGCCATCGCGGCCTATCTGCAGAAAGAATTTTCATCGGACAAAAAGAGTCTGCCTGCCGTGCTGACGCTTTCCGTGCCGCTGGCGCAGCCGTTGCGTTATGGTGAAAATCCGCATCAAACCGCCGCGCTCTACGGAAAATTTCACGACTACTTCCAGCAGCTCCACGGCAAGGAGCTTTCGTACAACAACATCCTGGACCTGACGGCCGCGACCGCGCTCATCGCCGAATTCAACCAGGATGTGCCGACGCTCGCCATCTTGAAGCACACGAACCCCTGCGGCGTGGGGCAGGGGGCAAACCTGCGCGAAGCGTGGGACAAGGCGTTCGCGACCGACAAGCAGGCCCCGTTCGGCGGCATCATCGCGGTGAACCAGACCCTGGACGGCGGTTGTGCGGCGGCGATTGCGGAAATTTTCAGCGAGGTCATCGTGGCGCCGGATTTTTCGCCGGAGGCGCTGGCGATTTTGCAGCAGAAAAAAAACCTGCGACTGCTGAAGATCAAAAAAGATTCCTTGTCGTCGCAGCCGTGGGACATCCGCAGCGTGGGCGCGGATTCATACTTGCTTCAACAGCGCGATTTAAAGATCACCACGGCGGCGGACCTGAAGATCGTCACGAAACGGCAGCCGACGGAAAGCGAATTGAAGGCGATGCTCTTCGGCTGGCGCGTGGTGAAGCATTTGAAGTCGAACGCCATCCTGTACGTCGGCGAAGGCCGCACGCTCGGCACCGGCGCGGGCCAGATGAGCCGCGTGGACAGCAGCCGGATTGCCGTCTGGAAGGCGGGCGAGGCGAAGTTGGATTTGAACGGCAGCGTGGTCTGTAGCGACGCGTTTTTTCCGTTTCCGGACGGCCTGCTCGCGGCGGCGGATGCCGGTGCCACGGCGGCGATCCAGCCCGGCGGCTCGGTGAAGGACCCGGAAGTCATCGCGGCGGCGGACGCGCGCGGGATGGCCATGGCCTTCACCGGCGCCCGCCATTTCCGCCATTGATCCGTTGCCGGTTGAAAATTCTAGAGCGGTTTAAGAAAAGTCGTAGCCGTTGATTTTCGATAATTTTCTCCCTCACCCGCCATAGCCGCTGTCGCTGCTCCCGCTGGGAGAGGGAGAAACGCTCCCAGCTTCAGACAAAAACCAGCCGCTGGATTGCAGCATACCGTGCTCAATAAACGAAAGGTAGACATGGCTGTTCCCTCTCCCAGTGGGAGAGGGTTAGGGTGAGGGAGGGCGCAACACCACTAAATAAACGGCCCAGTATTTCTTAAATCGCTTAAGCCGATGTCGCCGGGAGAACCTGCAACCTGCAACCGTATTACTTCCTCAGCTTGAGCAGGAGAAAAACCTGGATGGCGGTCACTGCGGCCAGGAGCAGCCAGACAAACAGTTCGGCGGTGGCGAGATTGCGCTGTCTTGCCGGCGCGAGCCAGAACTGGATCTTGGCGGAGCCGAACGAGAGGATGTCACCGTTGCGGAGGCGCGAGGATTTTTGGGGTTGTTCGTTGACGGCGACGAACGCTTCGGCATTTGTTTCGAGGATGAAACCTTTCCTTTTTTGAAAACCGATCTTCAGGTGTTCATCCCAGACCCCGGCGTCATCAAGGGCCAGCTCATTCTGCGGGGCACGGCCGATGCGAAAAGGAAAACGGCGGACGAAAACATTTTCGCCCGCCATTTTGCCGGAAAGGATTCGGAGTTGGATCATCAAAAGTGGCGGCGTTTGACCTCGATCTGGTCGCCGGGATAGACGCCGGGGTCGGGCGCTTCGCCATTCAGTATTTTTTGGCAGTCGATGGTGAATCGCTGGCCGTTGGAGCGGGTCAGGATGACCTTGCTTGGGTTGGCAAAGTCAGTGAAGTCGCCGGCGGAGGTGTTGGCCTTGGTGACGGTGATCTCGCCGACGTATTCCTGGCGTCCGGGGGATTTGACTTCGCCGCGAACATAGTAGACGCGCGTGCCGGCCGTGACGGTAACGCTGAGATGGTTCAGAAAGCGCGGGACGTAATTCGTGGTGATGGCAGTTTCGAGCTCGCCGGTGGTCAGACCCACGGCCTTGATGGGGCCAATGTCGGGCAAAGTGATGGTGCCGTCTTCGTTGATGGTTTTATCGACTTGTGGCATCGGGTTTTCCGGCGGCAGCCCGTCGAAAGCAATCGTGATGGTGTCGCCGATATGCAGCCGGGCGGCCGGGGGCAGGTTGGTACTACTGTCCGGGACGACCAGTTCCGCGGAGTAATCGGGCGTGGAACACCCGCTGGTGAACAGCAGGGCGAGCAACGGCAAAACCAGCAACAGTGCTTTCAACGGAAATTTATACGGCATATCAATAAAATGGGCTTTCATCTTCAATGGTCTCAAAATTCCGGTTAGGAGCGGGTGGTCATTTCCGTGTCGCCTTCATCGGATTTCGTTGCGGCTTTGGCGTCGGTATCCTGTTCGCCGGGGGTGCGGGAATAGTAGTAGTCGTGGTAGTAGCCGCTGTAGTAGTAGTAGCCTTCGTCCTGCGACATGTTGATGTTGTTCAAGACGATGCCGGCAAAATTGCCGCCGACTTTTTCAATCATCTGCTTCGCGCGGATGGTCATGGGTTGCGGGTAGCGGCGGTATTGAACGACCTGCATGACCAGATCCACTTCACTCGCCAGAATGGAGGCGTCGCTTACGCCGAGGATCGGCGGCGAGTCGAAGAAGATGAAGTCGTAGCGCTGCTTGAGCTCGGAAATCATCTCCTTCATCTGCGTGGAGCCGAGGATGCCCATGGCGCTGTTCGGCAGTTTGCCGCTGGCCATGAAGTCCAGATTGGGCACCTGCGTGGTCTGGACGATCTCCACGAGCGTGTTCTGCTTGAGCAGGTAATTGGTGAGCCCGAGATTATTGGCGACCTTGAACAACTTGTGCAGTGTCGGGCGGCGCAGGTCGGAGTCCACGATGAGCACGCGGTTGCCGGCCTGGGCGAAAACCGTGGCGAGGTTGAGCGTGGTGGTGGATTTGCCTTCGCCGGCACCGGCGCTGACGATGACGATGGTATTGAGTTTCTCGTCCTGCCGTGAAAACAGCAGATTGGTGCGGAGCACCCGGTAGGCCTCGGCGTGCTTGCTTTCGGAGCCTTCCTCGATGAGGTAGCCGATGTTTTGCGGGATGACGCCGAGGACGGGCGCTTGAAAGGTGCGCTCCACGTCGTCAATCGTCTTCACGCTCGTATCCAGATATTCGATGAAGAATGCCAGGCCGATACCCATGATAAACCCAAACACCAGGCCCATGGCGATGTTGAGCGGCTTGTTGGGCTTCACGGGGACCTTGCCGGGTTCGGCGGGATCGGTGATCTGCACCATGGTATAGGTGGGAAGCTGGTAATCGATGCTGGCCATTTTCACCTTCGACTCGAGCAGGTTATACATCGTCCGCAAGTCTTCGAGCTGGCGTTTTTGCTCGTAGTAAGGCTCATACGTGACGGTATTTGTAAAATCCTGTTCCTTGGCCTGCTCCACTTCGTTGCTTAGGTTGAGCAAATCCATCTGGGTCGCGTCCAGTTGTGTTTTCAGCCCGGCCATGATGCCATCCACCCGGTTGCTGATCTGTTGATTCAATGTGTCAACCAGCGACTCTACCCGGGCGACAATGAGATTGGTCGGGTTGTAGTCTACGAGATATTTATTTTTGGCCTGGATCGCTTCTTTAAGTTCGTCCACGGCGGAAGAGAGTTCCGTGTCGGGATCCATCTGCGGCAGCACGTCCTTAAGCAGTTCCCGGTTCGTTTGATAAAGGCCGTCAAGAGCGGAATATACGACAAACTCCCGGGAGTACGCCTGCTCGTCGTCAGTGATCTTTCCGTTGATATCATCGAGCCGCTTCTTTTCAATGGTGGGTGTCGGCGTCAGGCTCTCTGGCCCACCATCGTCCATGATGTGTAACGAGGTGCGGAGGTAATAAATATTGGTCGTCACCGACTGGATCTGGTTGGACTCCGCCGACAGTTGCTGTTCAAGAACCCTCAAGCCGTCGGCCTGGATTTGTTTCGTGTTTTGCTCTCGATAACTTTGATACGCCTTGGCAATTTGGTTGGCTAGGTCCGCCGCTTCATTTTTATCCTCGCTGAAAACGGTGATGGCGATCATCTTGGTGTTGCGCACTGGCGCCAATGCCATGCGGTCCTTGAGGATTTCCATCGTCTCCGTCGTCTTAAGCGCCTCGCCGTTGTTATACTTTTTGCCCCAGACATCGTTTAATCCCAGCGTATTGATGACGTTGGTCAGAACCAGTTGCGACTTCATGATCTCAAACGTGGTTTGGATGAAGAAGGGGTCGTAAGTGTAACCTTGCGCCGCCTGGCCGCCTTCCATGTTCGGGATGATGGCACCCTCATTTTCCACCTTGATGGTGGCGGTGCTCGCAAATGACTCCGGCAGGATGAGCGTGACCGCCGTGGCGATGAGCGCCGTGATCAGAAACACCGTGATGATGATGGCCTTGCGGATGCGGATGACACGCCAGTAATCAAGAAAATGCAACCGGGTTTCCGGCGGCGGGGCGGCGATGGGGGCGGGCGGTTTAAGTTGGTCCATTTGATTAAAAATAAAAAAAGCCTCGTTTTGACAAGGCTCCCGGCTTCACGTTCAAATCATGCGGGCAGGACATCTCAATAGCTGGCCGTCACGCCCAAATAAACCTGATTTTGCGTAAATGCACGGCCCACCAGATCCGAAAGCAGATCGTTGAAGTTGTAACCAAAATCGGCGGAAAAGTGCCGGTTGAAATTATAGGTCAAATTGATGCTCGCGTCGATTTGCTGGTCAGCCTCCTGGTTCGCTGCACCGCCTTGAAAGACCGAGTATTGGTAGCGGCCAAGGACGGTGGCGTACAGGTTGTGCACTATCTGGTGGTTGATATCGGCATAGACCACCGTGGTGTTCTGATATTGCGTCAGGCTGCCGTTAACGCCCGGTTGCACCACATCCGTGGAATTCTGCGACTGGGTGACCCCCAATTGAACGTAGTTGCCGGGGCTGTAAGTATAACTCAACGATATATTGGCCGTGGGGTTGATATTGTCGCTGTGAGAGAACGGGTCGCTGTCGTTGGCCGAGTACTCAACACCAATGGTTGCGGACAGGCTTATATTGGCGGTTAACTGGTGTTGTATCCCGACATGTGCTTCGTGCGAGGTGCCGTCGCGGGATTTGCTGGAATAGACGTAGGACTGCAGCGTGGAAACATGCGTAGTCGGATTAAAATACGCGTAATTGTAAGTGGCGATCGGTTCGTTCCCGTAATATTCCGACCAACTGAACGTATATCCCGCCAGAATCATCGTTTCCGGACTGAACGTCCATGTAAGATTCAGGCCGACATTCTCATCTACGCGATCCAAAAGCCCGGCCAGACTCGCACCTGATCCGCCCAAACTGGCAAATTGAGTTGGATCGTTGCCGAAAGAGTTGTTGCCTTTGACCGTAGATCCAAGGTAAAGGCCGGGCGGAAACGCTGGGTTGTTTATAACGGTGGCACCCCTGTTTTCGTAATTGTAGAAATCATTCCCGTAGCTCAACGACGTGCCGAACTCCTTCGTCCATTGCGTGTCCAACGACATGGCCGCATGGTTCGCAATATTGTCCCCGTTCACGCGGTAGGTGGCTGGTCCGCTTGCGAGGTTTTGGGCCAGCAACGGATTATAACCATAGGCGAGCGTGTCGGTGAAACTGAACTTCCAGCGCTCATTGAAGGCATGGTTCAACCAGAGGTCCGCCGAGGCTTGCTGGTCATAGGAGTGACCCCATCCAAGCAATTGGCGGCGGTCGTCGTAATAAAAAATCCCGTAGTTGACCCGGATGCCCATGTCCGTCTGTTGCAACGGCAAATTGTAAGAAATGGTCGGATCAAGTTCCGCGCCCCAGCTGCCGCGCTTGGTGCTCGCCAGGTCGTAGTTATCGTCGTAGAACCCGCGCAAGGTCCCGGATATGCTCCAAGCCTTGGGTAAAATCGTATCTGAACTATCCGCGTGCACGGACTGCAGTCCGGCGACACTGATGGCCGCCAGACCCGTGGAGACAAAAATCTTCTTCATGGTGCGTCTAGTATTACGGGATTCGACCGCCGGCACTCCTTATCATCCGAAAAAAAGTGCTGACAACCGAGGACAACGACAAGGCTAACCCGTGACAAGTTCCTCGTCAAAAGGTTTTTTGGCGATTTATTCACAACCCGACATAAACAAAAATTGCCGTGAATCGCGCTCGCGCCGCCGCATTGTTTCCGTCCCGTCACCGTTCCGTCACAACGCTTTTCGAAGCATTTTGAGCGGCAGGGTGTTGATCACATCCTCTTTTGTGAGCCAGCCCTTGCGGGCCAGACCCGCGCCCAGGCGCAAAAATCCCGCGTGCGAATTATGGTGCGCGTCCGGATTGATGACACACTTCACCCCCTTGCTCTTCGCATAAAACCAGTGCCGCCAGTCCAGGTCGAAGCGGTAGGGGTTGCAATTTAATTCGATCCACGTCCCCGCTTCCGCGCAAGCGTCGATCACCGCATGCACATTCACCGGGTACGGCTCGCGTTCCAGCAGCAACCGGCCGGTCATGTGGCCGATGATGTGCACGTGCGGATTTTCCACCGCGCGCAAAATACGCTTTGTATTTTCCGCCTCGGTGCTGCTCGGGACGTGCAGGCTCGCCACCACCACATCGAGTTCCGCCAGCACCTCGTCGTCAAAGTCCAGTTTGTCCTTGAGGATATCCACCTCGCTGCCGGTCAACAGGCGGAAGTCGCCGCCGCGCGCCGCGATTTTTTCATTCAACTTTTTGATTTCCGCGAGCTGTTCGCGCAGCCGCTTCACGTCGAGGCCGTTCGCCTGGAATGAAGATTTGGAATGGTCGGTGATCGCCCAATACTCCAGCCCGAGTTCCTCCATGTGCGCCGCGATTTCTTCCAGGGTGTTTCTGCCGTCGCTCCAGGTGGAGTGATTATGCAACGCACCTTTCAGTTGCATCCACTCGATGAGTTTGGGCAGGTCGTTTTTTTCCGCCGCGGAAAATTCGCCGTGGTCCTCGCGCATCTCCGGCGGCACATAGGCCAGGTCCAGTTTCTCAAAAATCTCGTCCTCGGTTTTGCACGCGACCAGCAACTTCGGGTCGCGCGTTTCCTCCTTGGACTTGAACAGGCCGTATTCATTCAACCGCAGTCCGCGCTGGATCGCCCGCTGGCGCATCACGATGTTGTGCTCCTTGCTGCCGGTGAAATACGCCAGCGCGAAGGGAAACTCCGCATCGCTCACCACGCGCAAATCCGCCTGGATGCCGCCCTCGAGGATCACGCTCGCCTTGGTTTCGCCCTTCGCGAGCACCTTGACGATGCCCGGCTGCGTGACGAAAAATTCGATGACCTCCGCCGGCTTCTTGGACGAGGCCAGAAAATCGATGTCGCCGATGACCTCCTTGAAACGGCGCAGGCTGCCGGCCGTGCTGCAGCGGATGACCGCCGGATGATCGCGCAATTTTTCCAGCAACGGTTCCGCGGCCGCGAACGCATCGCCCAGCCGGTGTTTGCTCGCGTAATTCCGCTTCAACTCGATGCCTTCCAGGATGTTGGCCTGGGTTTTTTCGCCGAAGCCTTCGAGTTCCGCCACCTTGCCGGCCTTGCCGGCGGCCTCCAGTTTTTCGATCGAATCCACACCGAGCTTTTTGTGCATGGCCTGGATCTTCTTCGGCCCCAGTCCGGAGATCTCCAGCATCTCCAGAAACCCCGGGGGAATGGATTTTTTCAGCTCGTCGTAGTATTTCAATTTGCCCGTTTCGACGAGCTCGGTGATTTTTTGCTCCAGGGCCTCGCCGATGCCCTTGATTTCGCCCAGCCGCTTTTCGGCGACCAGTTTTTCCAGCGGCTCGGTGAGGGCCTGGATCGTCCGCGCGCCGTTCGCGTAGGCGCGCGTCTTGAACGGGTTTTCACCCTTCAATTCCAGCAGCGTCCCGATCTCGACCAGAACCTCGGCAACTTTGTCTTTGTCCATGCGCTCATTTTAACGCAAGGCTGCAAAGGAACAAAGTTTTTGATTGTCTGCCGTCTTTGCTTGATCGCGCCTTTGCGTTATTTTTTTGCCATGAACGACCTGGTTATCCGCCCCCTGCGCGACGAAAACGAAGCGCGCGCTTGCACGGCCCGGCTTGTGGAATTCGGCCCGTGGCAGGTGATCGGCATCCCCGCCGAAAAGATTTTCCGGGACCTCACGAACCCGGAACGTGAAGTTTTTGTGGCGGCGCTCGGCCCCAACCCCGCTGGCGTCCTCATCTTGCATCTTGGCGGCTCCTTCGATGGTTACATCCAATTGCTCGCCGTGTTTCCTGAATTTCAGGGTCGCGGCCTCGGGGAAAGCGTCATGCGGTTCGCCGAGGGAAAAATTTTCCAGCGCAGCAAGAATGTTTTTCTGTCTGTTTCATCATTTAACCACCGTGCGCAAAAATTTTACGAGCGGCTGGGCTACCGGAAGACCGGCGAACTGGAAAACTTTCTCGTCGCCGGCATGACGGAAATCCTGATGCGCAAGACGCGCGGGCCGTTGCTGGAGTTTTCCGCGCCGAAATGAAATCATCCGCTTCATGACCAAACGAAAAACTTTGCCCGTTGCGCTCACCATCGCCGGCTCGGACAGCGGCGGCGGCGCCGGCGTGCAGGCGGACCTGAAGACGTTCGCCGCGTTTGGCGTCCACGGGGCGAGCGCCATCACCTGCCTCACCGCGCAAAATCCACGCCGGGTGCTGGGCGTGGAAACCTGTTCGCCCGGGATGTTGCGGCTGCAAATCAAGGCGGTGTTTGAAGAGCTGGCTCCAGGCGCGGTGAAAACGGGGATGTTGTATTCGGCGGAAAATATTTCTGAAGTCGTCAAATTTTTTTCAGGTCTGGAATCCGGAATCCGGAATCTGAAATTGGTGGTTGATCCGGTATTCATCTCCACGAGCGGGACGCGGCTGTTGAAGCCGGACGCGTTGAAGGTTTTGAAACAAAAATTGCTGCCGCTCGCCACGCTCGTCACGCCGAACCTGGACGAGGCGGAACTCCTGGCGGAACAAACGATCCGTTCGCCGGAGGCGATGCGCGCGGCGGCGAAAAAAATCCGCTCCCGATTCGGCTGCGCCGTCCTGCTGAAGGGCGGTCACTTGAAAAATTGCCGCGCGGCGGTCGATGTTTATTTTGACGGCAAAACCGAGCTGCTCCTCACCGCGCCGTTCGTAAAAAATATTTCAACGCACGGCACGGGCTGCACCTATTCAGCGGCGATCTGCGCGGCGCTGGCGCTCGGCCACGACCTGCCGCGCTCGGTGGAGATCGGTAAAAAATTCATCACGCAGGCGATCTCGGAAAGCTATAAAGTTGGAAGACATTTTGCGTTGAAGAGTTTTTGACCGGAGTGTGGCCGTCCCCGGCCGCTGCAATGTCCAATTCGCGGATGGCTTGAGATATTTGAGAACCCTCGGATTTTTGCTTATTGCAGCGCCCGCGGACGGGCGCACTCCACCCGCCGACCGGCTCCGCGTCAAAAATTTGGACGTCGCAGATGGAAAAATTGCGCGGGGTTCGTCGCCTCCAGCGGCAGGCAGTATACGGAGTTCGTGATGAACGCAGCGGGAAGATTGTTCGTGCTCCATGAAGCGGACAGGAGATTCGTTTCGGCTTCAACCAAAAATCCGGCGGGATAGAGCGGCCAGGACAGACTGGCATTTGTTCCCCGATTGGTGATCGACAGTTGCGGCGAAATAAATTCATAGGCCAGGGCATAGACTTCATCGTTGCTGACGACATTTGTGCCGCCCTTTTTCAAGACCTGCAAATCGTAGCGTCCGGCTGCCAGCTGCGGGACGTAGATGTGCTGCACGTTGTCCACGGCGCTGGTGCTGCACAATACGAGGTTGCTGTTGGCGTCGAACAAAAATAAGTTGAGGTCATTGATGTTCGTCTCGCCCAGCTGGCGGTTCCAAACGAGCGTGGCGGTGAAGATGCCGTTGGACGCATTGAAAAAATATTCATTCACCGCGTCGTTGGTTGCGGTGCTGGTGATGTATTCCAGATCCCAGCCGCGCGGGGAGGCGATCGTGTTCGTGGTCGCGCTTGGCGGGTGGGCCGCGCCCGGGGGGATCAGGTTGGTCGCGCAAAAAACATATTCACCGGCGGTGAGCTGTTCGTAGGAATTCAGGAGGTTCATCATGCCGGCGCCGTAGCGGGCATCGAGCGGCGTGGCGGGGCCGTTGGTCCAGTCCGGAGGCTTGACGGCGCCGTTGAGCAGCAGTGCCTTGAGGGTGCGGTTGTCGACGGCGGAATTCGTGTCCGCGCCGCCGTCACCGCGCAACGCGGCCTGCATCAGCACCGCCGCCGCGCCGGACACCTCGGGGGTGGAAAAACTCGTGCCGGTCTGGGGTGCGGTGATATCCGGCTTGCACCGGCCATTATCAATCGTCGGCCCGATGCTGGAATTGCCGCCATAAGAGGCAACACAGATGCAATTATACGCTGTCCCCGGTGCGCAGACCAGGGGGTAGATGGAGCTGTCGCAGGCTGAGGATACGAACAAAGTTCCAAAAGTCTCCTCGTAGTCGTCATAGGCGGAATCCACGGACTGCTGGTCGGTAACGGAAAGCGCGCCAAAAGTGAAACTTTGGTTGACCACCATCGCCGGCGGCGCGGGGGCCAGGTTGAAGATGTAATTGGTGATGAAAAAATCCGCATCGTAATTGTCCACGTGGGCCACATTCGTCGCCACGCCGCCCGGCCGGCCGTAAAAGAAACCCGCCACCCCGTCGGCATGACCGGATTCGGCCCCGATGAGGTTGGTGAATCCGGTCGCGGTGCCGAGGTCGGAATAGTAGGTGAAGAGGTTGGTCGGCTGCTGCACCACGGCCGGGCTGGCTTCGAACGCGGGGAAACTGCCGCCGGTGTTTGCTTCCGGCTGGGCCACGCGGATGCCGGTGCCATCCAGATTCGTTGTCACCGCGCGAAACGCCTTCGCCCCGATCTGATCGAGCGATTGATCGATCGATTGCGCCGGGGCAAGCACCGGCAACAGGCAACTCAGGAGAAAAATCTTTCGCATGAACTGGTTGCCCAAGCATAACTCATAGTCTGTAAAATTCCAAACCTGCTGCGGAAAATCCTGTTTAATTTTTGCATCTGCGCTAAATTTTCCGCGTGTCCGAATCGCTGGTCGTCAATGAGATTTACCTGAGCCTGCAGGGTGAAAGCACCTTCGCCGGGCTGCCGTGCGTTTTCGTGCGCCTCACCGCGTGCGACCTGCGCTGTTCGTATTGCGACACCGCCTACGCCTTCACCGAGGGCAAAAAAAAATCGCTCGCGGAAATTTTGGAAAAAATCCGCGAACTGGCCATGCCGTTTTCAAATCCGAAATCCGAAATCCGAAATCCGAAATTGCCGCTCGTTGAGCTGACCGGCGGCGAACCGTTATTGCAAAAAAATTCCGTCCCGTTGATGAAGGCGCTGTGCGATGACGGCTTCACGGTTTTGATCGAAACCAGCGGCGCGCACGACATTTCCCAAATCGACCCCCGCGTCCATCGCATCATGGATCTGAAATGCCCGGCCAGCGGCGAATCGGCGCGCAACCGGTTTGAAAATATTCCGCACCTGAAGGCCGCCGATGAAATCAAATTCGTCATCGGTACGCTGGAAGATTACGACTGGGCGAAACAACAGATCGCCGGATACAAACTGGATCAAATCTGTCCCTTGCTGTTTTCATGGGTGCATCCGCTGGCGCCGGAACAACAAAGCAGCGTCCTGAAGAAAGTTCCCGCCGGGCTGACGCCGATCACACGGCGTGAACTCGCCGAAAAGATCATCGCCGACGCGCTGCCGGTGCGCTTTCAGATCCAGCAACACAAGATCATCTGGCCGCCGGAACAACGGGGCGTTTAATAATTTATGATTGCCGATTTGCGATTTGAATGACCAGCGACGCGTAAATCGTAAATCCCAAATCGTGACCAATACGCAAAAAATTCTGGCTGACCTTCGCGCTTACGAATCTCGAAACATTTTGTTTCAAGAGGCGGACGGTTCCTGGCCGATCGTGTGGGAACGCGCCAAGGGGGTTCACGTCCATGATGCTGACGGTAAAAAATATCTGGATCTGACCGCCGCCTTTGGCGTGGCTGCCGCCGGTCATGCGAACCCGAACGTCGTCAAGGCCGGTCAAAAGCAGATGGAGACGTTGCTGCACGCGATGGGCGACGTGCATCCGCACGCGCGCAAGGCGGAACTGGCGCGCAAGCTGAGCGAGATCACTTTTGAGCAGTGGACAGGTTCGCCGGAGCTAAAAGCTAAAAACTTAAAATTTAAAACTGGAAAAGTTATCTTTTCCAATTCCGGTTTTGAGGCCGTCGAGTCGGCGTTGAAAACCGCCATCCTGGCGACCAAAAAGCACAGCATCATCGCCTTTGAAGGCGGGTATCACGGTCTCGGCTACGGTGCCTTGAACGTCACGCACCGGAATTTTTTTCGCGAACCTTTTGACCTGCAATTGCGCAAATTCGGGCATTTTATGCCGTTTCCGAAGAAATTTCCGGACCTTGGCATCGTCGAATTCCAGTTGCGCCATCTGTTCCGGCGCGAACGCGTCGGCGCGGTGCTGGTCGAGCCGGTGCAGGCGCGCGGCGGCATCAACGTGCCCCCGGAGGGCTTTTTGCCGTTGTTGCGGAGGATGTGCGACGAATATGGCTCGCTGCTCGTCCTCGATGAGATTTACACCGGCTTCGGTCGCACCGGAAAAATGTTTGCCTGTGAGCATTCGCAGACCGTCCCCGACCTCATCTGTCTGGGCAAGGCATTGACCGGCGGTTTTCCGCTATCAGCCTGCGTCGGTCGCGCGGAAGTGATGGATGCCGCGTGGCCGGCTTCGACCGGCGAGGCGGTCCACACGAGCACGTTCCTCGGCCATCCCGTCGGCTGCGCGATGGCACTCGCGCAGATCACGGAGATTGAGCGATTGAAGCTGTGCGAACGTAGCGCGGAGTCGGGGAAGTTTTTGCTCGATGAATTGTCCAAAGTCCAAAATCCAAAGTCTAGGGTTGAAGTCCGGGGCGTTGGGTTGATGGCCGGGGTAGAATTAATTTTTCCGGATGGCAAGCCGGCGACGGAAATCGCGTTGGGTGCGATGAAGAAGCTGTTGCATCGCGGTTATATTTTTCTGCCGGAAGGCGAGCACGGCAATGTCATCAGCTTCACGCCGCCGCTGACGATCACCAAAAAACAGTTGAAAGAAGCGGTGGATGAATTGATGAAGGTTTTGGCGGGCTGATCTGGAAAACGCATGTCAGAAAAATATTCAATCACCGGTTATTCCACGGCGTTGTTCTCCACCTGGATTTTTGTGGAGCAACTTGGCCTGCTGCTGGATGCGGGCGATGGTGTTTGTGCAGGCTTGTTGCAAAAATCGCGGAAAGTGCACAAGGTGGCCATCACGCATCCGGATCGGGACCATGTGACGGGGATTTTGCAACTTCAACAATTGAATGCGCAGAATGGCGTGCCGGAAATTTTTTACCCGGCTGATTGCGGTTCGTTTCCGGCACTGGCGGAATTTTGCCGTAATTTTGACCCGGGCCGGGGCGACCAAGTAACCTGGTCACCGGTCAAACCAGGTGACGACCGGGATTTAGGTGGCGGATGCCGGCTCAAAGTCATGGCGAATGACCATTTCCATGACCAGCCAGGGCAGATCAAGAGCGTAAGTTATGTGGTTGCCAAAAAAAACCGCAAACTCAAGGCTGAGTTCGTGGGGTTGGCCGGAAATGAGCTGGCTGAATTGTCCCGCCAACACGGTTCGGACCATTTAACCACGGGCATTGAAGAAAAAGTGCTCGGCTACGCGGGGGACACGAGTGTGTCTGCCGCATCACGCTGGGCTGGATGCCGGATTTTGATCCATGAAGCAACTTTTTTGAAAGCAGCGGATGCTGGAGATCGTGCCGGGCGGCATTTGCACAGCTATTTGGATGAAGTGTTACGCATGGCTTCGGAGGTAAAGCCACAGTATTTGATTTTAAACCATTTTTCTTCGCGTTATACGCATGAAGAGATCGTCACGGCGATCCGGCGGGAAGCATCGGGACTCCGGTTGCCGTTTCCAGTTTTTGCCATTCTGCCGGGTGAAATTGCGAGGGATATTTTGACGTCACCGCCGGTGTGGCCCGGCTTGAGTGCGTGATCCATTTTTTAATGAAACTCTCTGACATGCGGGATTTGCTGACGAAACGTGACATTCAGCTCACGAAATCGCTCGGGCAAAATTTTTTGCACGATGCGAACCAGCTTGAGCGCATTGTCGTGTCGGCGGAGTTGACGCCGGAGGACAAGGTTTTGGAGATCGGGCCCGGGCTCGGGCCGCTGACGGAATTGCTGTTGCAAAAAGCCGGGCACGTTTTCGCCATCGAAAAAGATACGCGTCTGGTCGAGGTGTTGAATGAAAGGTTTGTGCCACTTCCCTTGAACCCCGAAATGGTGGAACGCACACCTCACCCCGGCCCTCTCCCCATCGGCTCCGCAGACTCCGCCGACGCGGAGAGGGAGAAACGCTCGCAGCGTCTCGACGCTGGAACGCCTAGGGAGGTTCAAGGGTTCGAGGGGAAGTTTGAGTTGTTACACGCCGATGCGTTGAGGTTTTTGGAAGATGAACCGCGTGACTGGAGCGCCTGGAAACTCGTCGCCAACCTGCCGTATTCCGTCGCTTCGCCGATCCTGGTGGAACTCGCCGCCGGCGCGCGCGCGCCCCAAAAAATCGTCGTCACGCTGCAAATGGAAGTTGCGCAACGGCTGATGGCGCGGACGGATGACGATGATTACGGCATTTTGACCCTGCTCGTGCAGCTGGATTTTGCGCCGCGAAGTTTGTTCAAGATACCGCCCGGCTGTTTTTTCCCCTCACCGGACGTGGATTCCGCCTGCGTGATTTTGGACCGGCGCGAACAACCGCTGCTGCCGGAAAATTTACGGGCCATGTTCAGGCGGATCGTAAAACGTTCATTTTCGCAACGGCGCAAAATGATGTTAAAGCTGCTGAAACAGGACTGGCCGAAGGAAAAATTGGAGGCGATATTTGCAGAACTGAAAATTTCGCCGCTGGAGCGCGCGGAGAAATTGAGCCTGGAACAGTTTGTGGAAGTGACAAAATTGCTCTGCAATCAAAACTAAAAACGTATGGATAGATCAGAACCATTGCCGGAACGTTTGCAGTATTTACAGCCGTACCGTGAATTTCTCACCAAACTTAAAAAAACGGAGGTTGGTGATGGAACCGATACGACATTGCTTGAAAAATTGATTTATGAACAAATCAAGGGAAAGACCGTTGAGGCAGCCAAAGAAAAGCTCGCCGGTGATTTGGAAGAATTGGAAAAACATTTATCCGATCCAAAACGTCGGGATGACAGACTCCACTTTGTTATCGGTTTTTTGCTGATTGCGGCTGAAGACCCGGAAGAATTGCTTAAACCGCCGGAAAAGCCAGCGGTGATTGCAGAATGGGTGTTGATGAATTTGCCGCCCAGAGCCAGGTCGAAATTTTCAAAAGAATCATCCGCCTTGCATGTGAAATGGAAGGGACAAAGCTTTTATGCTCATCGATGTAGCATGGAAGATGATTTTTCGCGCAAAAAAGTTCTTGTCGAATTTGAGCATTCCAATGTCAGTGAGTATGAACGTTTTCTCCTTCGTGGACAACCTGCACTCGCTGAAATGGTTCCTCCGGTCGCCAGAGAAATTCGTCGCCAATCTGTCGGCGTGAATTTAGGTGAAGTGACCGGACATAAATATATTTCGTCGGGAGAATCGCCTGCAACCTGGAAGAGGGTTGACTATCTTTTGAAGATTCCAGAATGCTACATTTCAATTTCCATCCAGGCGCATGAGTTGTTTGATGAGTCGGAATGGGATCCTTATTTGGCAACACTTCGATTTGGAAAACCTCCTGTTAAATGACCGAAGAATTTTTTGACCGGGTTAATGGGTGCGCGACAATTCGCGGCTTGTTTTCCGGCAAATTTCAGGCGATAGTGCGGTCGTGGAAATTGTCTTCAGCGTGACGCAGGAAAATGACGGCGGCTTTGTGGCCGAATGTCTTTCGCACGACATTTTCACGCAGGGCGACACATGGGAGGCGTTGCGCGCGAACGTGCGCGAGGCGGTGGCCGCTTATTTCTTCGATCAGCCCAAGCCGTCCGCCGTGCGCCTGCATCTGGTGCGGGATGAATTGCTCGCCGGCGTATGAAACTGCCGCGGGATTTGAGCGGCGCGGAGCTGGTCAAATTACTCTGCAAATATCACGGTTATCGCCGCGTGCATCAAGTCGGCAGCCACGTTATTTTGGAAACCGATTCGCCGCATCATCATCGTTTGGCCGTTCCCGACCACGATGTTTTGCGCATCGGCACACTGAATTCCATTTTGCGAGCGGTGGCGGAGGCAAAGGGCATCAAAAAAGAGGACGTTCTCAATCTGCGATAATTTTTCTTTAGCTCAAATTTTAACAGGGCATTTTCGATGTCATCTACGGAAAATTTTAATCCTGTCTTAATCTAACAGGTGCTTGCATTGGACAGAAATGTTGCACGGGCGCATTGACTTTTTTCACGGCATAATGAACCCTTTTGCACAGCGCGTTTCCCGAATTCAATAGTAGGGCAACGCGCAAAAAAATCTCGTGGCAGAAAAAGACGATTATCTATTGGACCTGCTCGTTGACCTCGGCTTCACCAGCGCCGATGTGGTCGCGAAGGCCCGGGAGGAAGCCAGCGCCGCCGGCGTGGGCGTGGTGGATTATCTCGTGGCGAACAAGGTCATCCGTCCCGGTGACGTGACGCAGGCGAAGGCCGCGCAGTTCGGCGCCGAAGTGGTGAACCTTGCCAGCCTCAAGATCGAGGACGACGTCATCGCGGTCATCCCGCGCGACGTGGCGAAAAAATATCGCGTCATCCCCATCTACAAGACCGAAAGCAGGGTCGGCGTGGCCCTGGCCGATCCCTCGGACTTAAACGCGATCGATTCCCTGGCGCACATGTTGGGCGCGGAAATCGACCAGAAGGTCGCATCGGAACAGGACATCGAGACGGCGCTGAACAAGTATTACGGCGGCGAAAAAAAGCGTTCGATGGAGGAGAACGAGGCGTTCAAGGACGTGATCCAGGAATTGACGCTGAGCAATGTCGAAATCGTGGACGATGCGGGGGCGGAAGTCGAGGCGGACGCGCCGCTGATCCGGTTGGTGAACCAGATCATCGTGGACGCGTTCAAGCTGCGCGCCTCGGACATCCATCTCGAACCGTTGGCGAAAAGATTTCGTCTGCGCTACCGCATCGACGGCATGATGACGGAAATGAAGTCGCCGCCGAAGCAGTTGCAGGCGGCGATGGTCGCGCGTTTGAAGATCCAGGCGGGCATGGTGATCTCCGAGCATCGCATTCCGCAGGACGGACGCATCCAGAGCAAGGTCGGCAACAAATTGATCGATTTGCGTGTCTCGTGCCTGCCGACGAACCACGGTGAAAGCATCGTGATGCGTATTTTGGACAAGGAAGGCCTCAAGCTCGGGCTCGCGGAACTTGGCTTCCTGACGGACGACCAGAAGACATTCGAGCGCGTCATCTCGATGCCGGACGGTATCCTGCTGGTCACCGGCCCGACCGGTTCCGGCAAGACGACGACGCTCTATTCCTGCCTCAATTTCATCAACCGGCCCGACCGCAAGATCATTACCGTGGAAGACCCGGTGGAATACATTTTGGCGGGCATCAACCAGGTGCAGGTCAATGATATCGTCGGGTTCACCTTCGCCGCAGCCTTGCGCGCGATCCTGCGCCAGGCGCCGAACATCGTGATGATCGGTGAGATCCGTGACATCACCACCGGCTCCATCGCCATCAACGCCGCGCTGACCGGCCATCTCGTATTCTCCACGCTGCACACCAACGACGCGCCCGGCGCAGTCATGCGTCTGGTGGACATCGGCGTGAAACCGTTTTTGGTCGCATCCTCCACGCGCTGCCTCATGGCGCAACGCCTTGTCCGCAAGATCTGCAAAAAATGCGCCGCGCCCTATGTGCCGACCGACGCGGAGATGCGCGCGCTCGGCATCAAGCAGGACGACTTGAAAAATGCCAACGTCATGAAAGGCAAGGGTTGCGCGAACTGCAACGGCTCGGGCAACCGCGGGCGTTTCGGCATCTTTGAAATTTTTGTGGTGGATGACGAAGGCCGGAAATTGATTTACGACCAGGTGCCCACCAACGTGCTGCGCCAGCGCGCGCGAGAAATGGGCATGCGCACGTTGCGCGAGGACGGCATCCGCAAGGTTCTGGCCGGCATGACGACGCCGGAGGAAGTCATCCGTGCGACGGTCGGCGACGATGCCTGATCAATTTGAAATGAAAAATGAAAAATTAAAAACGGCCGGAACGATCTCATCGCGCCCTCCGCTTCATTTTGCATTTTTTTGATTTTTAATTTTTATGTCATACGCAATGTCAGATTTGCTGCAGTTGGTGGTGTCGGAAGGCGCGTCCGATCTGCACATTCGCGTCGCCACGGCGCCGACCATCCGCGTGCACGGCACGCTGCATCGCGTGGAAGGCCCGGGGCTCACGCCGGAGGCTTCGGAGGAACTGATGCGCAGCATCACTTCCGAGGAGCACATCCAGCAGGTGCGCGAGCGCGGCGGCGCGGACTTTGCCTTCGCCTTCGGCGACGCGGCGCGTTTCCGCGTGAGCGTCTTCAAGGAAAAGGGAAATTTCGGCATGGTGCTGCGGCAGATCCCGAGCAAGATGCTCACGTTCGAGCAGATCGGCCTGCCGGAATCGGTGAAGGAGCTGTTGTTCAAGCCGCGCGGCCTGATCCTGGTCACCGGCCCGACGGGTTCCGGCAAATCCACCACGCTGGCCTCGTTGCTGAACATCGTCAATGAGACGCGCGACGAGGTTCACCTCATCACCGTCGAGGATCCGATCGAATATTATCACAAGCACAAAAAGGCGCTCATCACGCAGCGCGAAGTGCATGTGGACGTGCCGAACTTCGGCGAGGCGCTGCGCCGCGCGCTGCGCCAGGACCCGGACATGATCCTCGTCGGCGAAATGCGCGATCTGGAAACGATCGAGGCGGCCATCACGGCGGCGGAAACGGGCCACTTGGTTTTCGGCACCCTGCACACGACGGGCGCGGCCAAGACGATCGACCGTCTGACCAACGCGTTTCCGACACAGCAGCAGGAAATGGTGCGCATCCAGTTGTCCACGGTGTTGCAGGCGGTGATCTCGCAGTTGCTGATTCCGCGCATCGACAAGCCGGGGCGCGTGGCGGCGTTCGAGATCATGATCAACACGCCGTCCATCGCCGCGCTCATCCGCGACAACAAGACTTTCCGCATCCAGTCGGACATCCAGACCGGGGCCAAATGGGGCATGGTGACGCTCGACGCCTGGCTGATCGACAAATATTTGAAGGGTCTGATCGCCCGCGAGGAGGTCATCAACAAAGCCCAGGATCCGACGACCATCATGCAGAAGCTCCAGGAACTCGACCTGGCCGCCGCCGTCGAAACCAAGGGCAAAAAGTAATATCAAGCCATGTCCGATGACATTTCAGATCCATTGTTGAACCTGCTGCACGGGCAGGGGATGCTCGATGATTTGCAGTTCGAGGAAGTTGGCGCGGAAGTCAAACGCAGCGGCAACCAGTCGTCACAGGTGCTGGAAGACTTCGGCATCTTCAAGCTCAACGATTTGCTGCACATCATCGCCGGTGCGCTCGGATCAGAAGTGGTGTCGTTGAAGGATCGCGAAATCCCGGCGGAGATCGTGAAGCTGATACCCGCGAAAGTGGCGCAGATGTGCAAGTGCCTGCCGGTCGCGGTCACCAATGGCTTGTTGCAGGTGGCCGTGGCCGAACCCTTGAACCCGCAACTGGCGGACGAGGTCCAGTTCGCGGCCAAGCGAGACGTGCAGATCGTGGTCGCCGATCCGACCGAGGTGCTCAAGGCGATCGAGCGGATCTATGGCGCGGAAGATTCCGGCGGCTACGATGAAATCTTGAAGGAACTCGGCGCGGACAAGAAAATCGCCGCCGAGGTTGACGACGCCGCGGAGGACGCCAAGGCCCAGGAGGCGCTCGCCAACGAGGTTCCGATCGTCAAATTTGTGAACCTTGTCCTGCAGCAAGCCGTGCAGGATCGGGCGAGCGACATCCATTTCGAGCCGTTTGAAACGGAGTTCCGCATCCGCTACCGCGTGGACGGCGCGCTTTACGAGATGTCACCGCCGCCGAAGCATCTCGCGTTGCCGGTGACTTCGCGCATCAAGATCATGGCGAATCTGAACATCTCCGAAAAACGCCTGCCGCAGGACGGACGCATCAGCATGAGCATCAGCGGCAAGCAGATCGATTTGCGCGTGAGCACATTGCCCACGGCATTTGGCGAATCGGTGGTGTTGCGCGTGCTGGACCGCAGCTCGGTGAACCTGGAAGTCGAATCGCTCGGTTTTCCGAAATACGTCTATGATTTCGTCACGGAGGTCATCCAGCGGCCGAACGGAATTTTCGTCGTCACCGGCCCGACGGGTTGCGGCAAGACCACCACGCTCTACTCCTGCCTGCGGCGCGTGAACACGCCCGATTCGAAATTGCTGACGGCGGAAGATCCGGTGGAATTTGACATCGATGGCATCATGCAGGTGGCCATCAACGAGGCGGCGGGCATGACCTTTGCCAAGGCGTTGAAATCGTTCCTGCGCCAGGACCCGGACATCATCATGGTGGGTGAAATGCGCGACCTGGAAACGGCGCAAATTTCCATTCAGGCGTCGCTGACGGGCCATTTGGTCCTGAGCACGCTGCACACGAATGATTCACCCGGCGCGGTGACACGCCTCGTGGACATGGGGGTCGAACCGTTCCTGATCTCCTCGACCCTGATGGCCGTGCTCGGCCAGCGGCTTGTGCGCACCATCTGCAAAAATTGCCGCACGCCGTTCGAGCCGACCGAGCAGCAACTGTCGATGCTGAACCTTTCGCCGCATGACCTGGGCGACAAGGTCTTCCATTACGGCCGCGGCTGTTCGACCTGTGCGGACACCGGCTACAAGGGCCGCAAGGGAATTTTTGAGCTGCTCGTCGTGAGCGATGCCATCCGTAATCTGATCAATGAACGTGCGCCGACCGTGGTGATGCGCCAGAAAGCCGTGGAATTGGGAATGGTCACGCTGCGCGAGGACGGCTTGCGAAGCATCTTCGATGGTGATACTACTATTGAAGAAGTCGTAAAATACACCTAA
>DATHOG010000099.1:0-22546 GCA_035485115.1 Candidatus Sulfotelmatobacter sp.
ACGATGCTGGAGAAGTTCAAGGACGACGTGGATTCGGTGCTCTTCGGCACGGACAGTTTCTGGCAGGGCGTGGATGTGCCGGGCGAGGCGCTTTCGAACGTCATCATCACGCGGCTGCCGTTCGCGGTGCCGGACCATCCGCTGATCGAGGCGCGCATCGAGGCCATCGAGGCGCGCGGCGGCAATTCCTTCGGCGAATTTTCACTGCCGGAAGCTATCTTGAAATTCCGCCAGGGCGTGGGCCGGCTCATCCGGACGAAGACGGACACGGGCATCGTGGTGGTTTTGGACAACCGGATTTTGACGAAGCAATACGGCCAGGCGTTTCTGGATGCGCTGCCGAAATGTCCCGTGGAGATTGTGTGAATTGCCCGCAGATTGCGCGGATTTTCGCAGATAGGTTTTTAAAATCCGTGAGACTTTGGAAGGATTTGTCGCGTTCCCCCTCATCCTGACCTTCTCCCTCGGGGAGAAGGAACAGCTGTTGGCTGGTTTCATAAAATTCAGAGTCATCGAGCTGAAGCCGCATTCTTTTCGGCGAAGAAAAGTCAGAGACAGGCTGGAAGCCTGTCCTACGTCTACGGTGAAGATCGTTTGAAATTTTATTTAACAGAAATCCAACGGAGCCCGTTCGCATTGGTGCTGATCGGATTATAAAACGGATCGTAGAGCACGTCTTCCTTGAACACCCCGTTGCTGTCACCGCCGCGTAAGGTTTCAGTCAACACACCATCCTTAAAAATTTCCCGGGTCGTGGTGAATTTCAATCCGTTGGGTTTGATCTCGAATTGTTGAATCAATCCGTCTTTGTAGGTGCAAAACACGTCGGGTACACCATTGAAATCGGTGTCCGCTTCCTCAGATACCTCCTCCCCGTTTGTAAACGTCCACCATTCATCAGGTTTTCCGTCGAAATTATTATCTTCTTCGGCTCGCACCCGCACCCCGTTCTGGTAGTAGACCCACGAATCCCATTTGCCGTCCAGGTTGCGGTCTTTAAAAAATTCCACCAGGTGGTCATCCTGATAGACCCACTTCGTTACGTTTGCCGTCGGGAGTGTATGTATAAACCGTTTGCGATCCCGGGCGAGTTGGTGGCCGGAAAAAGAGGCAACCAATAATTATACCCACGGCCACGCCGAGTAACATTTGTCCCCAGGCAAATTTCCATGCCGGAATGATTTCGGGTGGAACGGCAGCGACGGCATCGGTTTCAACTTTTTCGGTTTCCGCAGGCGATAAGGGCGCGTCCAGCAAGGCGGCCGCCGCTTCGGCGTCGGCCACGCGGACACGGAGGCGAACTCCGGACGCCGCGGTCAGATTCGGATACATGCCGCCGCAATCATCGGCGGCGACCCAACATTCCAGGCCGTGGGATTCCAGATTCGAGGCCGCCAGCCCGGCGGTTTCGTGGTTGGCAAAAATCCGGATGACGACGGTTTTATCTTCTTCACCGGTCTGGTTTTCAGTTGATGCGGGCCTGGGTGGAAAATCGGCGAGGGGCTGACGGTCGATGGAGCACTCGGTGGCGTCATCGGGATATTCCTTGCCACAGTAGGTGCACCGTTTCATGCAATGTTGTTTACGTCCGGCAGCGTGCCCTGTCGAGCAGAATCATTAATCCGCAGATGGCGCGGATTTTCAGAGATGGGATTTCATAGCGGTTCAAGGAAAACGGTGACCGTTTATTCCATGGCGTTGCGCTCTCCCTCACCCTGACCCTCTCCCGCTGGGAGAGGGAACAGCGATTGGATGGGGTTGTAAAATTCAGAGTCATCAAGCTGAAGCCGTATTTTTTCGGCGAAGAAAAGTCAGAGACAGGCCGGACGCCTGTCCTACGACTACTACTCAAACAAGGCCGCGGTTTCGGCGTAATATTTTGCGACCTGTTCCATGGTCGGGCGGCGGTCGGGTTTTTTCTCGAGGCAATTCATCAGGATGGCGGCGGTGTTGCGCGGGACGTTCGGCGCGAGTTCCAGCGGCGGGGCGGGTGCGGTCTCCTGGATCTGCTTCTGGATTTGCGCGGCGTCGCCATCGAACGGGTGTTTGCCGGTGCTGGCGTAGTAGGCGAGCACGCCGAAGGCAAAGACATCGCCCTTAAAACCGTTGGAAAAATCGCCGTCCCATTTTTCCGGCGCGAAATATTTCGCGGTGCCGGTCGGATTGTTTTTCTTGTCGGTGATGAACGGCGGGAGGCTGCCTTCAAAATACGAGTGCGAAAAATCGATGAGCACGATGTCCTCGCGCGCCGCGTCCGGCACGATGACGTTCATGCTTTTCAAATCGTTATGGACGATCGGCCGGCCGCAAAAAATCCCGGCGTGCATGTCCGCCAGCGTTTCGGCGACGGCCTGCAACAGGCGGTGCGTGCGCGCGGGGTCGTCCACGGTGCTGCCGGATTTGATGAGGTCGTTCAGGGTCACGCCCTGGATGTATTCCAAAAACAGGCGGTGGATGTCCGCCTCGTACGCCAGCTTTCGGCGGATGCGCGGGTGGGTGATCTCGCCGAGGATGTAAGCCTCGTTGGCGATGAAGATTTCGTCCCAGAACTGCGCGGGTTCCTTCATCAGGACCGGGTGGGGATGACGTGCGAGCCGGATTTTGGTGAGCTTGGAAACGCCCGCCTCGACCGTCAACGGTTCGCGGCTGAGGATGGCGGGGGTTTTCATGGTTCTTCGCTATTTCGGTGGAATGATTGGAATCGGCCCAAACAACCGGAGTTATCTTATTTAAAATTCACGTAAACGATTACAATTTGCAAGAGAACTTCCAATGCATAAATTATTCGAATTAAAAAATAGCCATCTACCCGCATTGAACCCATGCAATGCGGGTAGATGATTTTATAAATCGCCGGCTGATTTGTCGAGTCTGTAATCCAACCCGTGGTATCCCGGATAAGCATCCCGGATAAAAATATGGTCGATCGCTAAGTGCGGCTCGTCTCCGGGAATCCGCGTGAAACCATTTTTCGGGCCTGTCAAAATGGCTTTTTATATCAATTCAATAAAAACTGTGGCCGTTTATGGCGTGGTTGTTGCGCCTCCCTCACCCTGACCCTCTCCCGCTGGGAGAGGGAACAGCGATTGGATGGGTTCGTAAAATTTGTCAGTCATCCTGCCGAATTCAGTCGTGGTCCTCCCGAAACGCGGGGCGTGTTTTCTCCCTCTCCCAGCGGGAGAGGGCTGGGGTGAGGGAGAATACCGGCCCAGCCAGGATGGCTACTGTTTTTCTTGAGCCGCTCTAAACCATCATTCCACAGAAAACAGCGGGAATTTTCACGGGGAAAATTATTTCTCGCCCACGGGAATGCGCATGCAGTAGAAGGACCGCCAGACGAAGATCAGCGCGATTATGAAGCAGACGCCGCCGATCCACGGGCTCCAGTCCATCGCGTTCGGGTTTTGCTTGAGCGCCTCGGTGTGGCTCTTGGCCATCTCGACGGCGATCTCCGTGGCGAGCAGGCCGAACAGCGTGGTGAACTTGATGATGGGATTCATCGCGACGGACGAAGTGTCCTTGAAGGGATCGCCCACGGTATCGCCGACGACGGTCGCGGCATGGAGCGGCGTATTTTTCATCTTCATGTCCACCTCGACAATTTTCTTGGCGTTGTCCCAAGCGCCGCCGGCGTTCGCCATGAAGATGGCCTGGAACAAGCCGAAGAACGCGATGGCGATGAGGTAGCCGATGAAGAAATACGGATTCAAGAACGGCAGGCCGAGGGCGAAGCAAAAAACGACGACGAAGATATTGATCAACCCTTTTTGCGCGTAACGGGTGCAGATCTCCACGACGCGTTTGCTGTCCTCGATGGACGCGCTCTCCTTGTCGAGCTGGATGTGTTTTTTGATGAACACGACCGCGCTGTAGGCACCGGCGACGACGGCCTGAATACTCGCGCCGGTGAACCAGTAGATCACCGACCCGCCCATGAGCAGGCCGAAAACAATCTGCGGCATGACGAGCGAGAGCCGGCCCACGGCGTTGCCGAAGACATGTTCCAACAGCATGATGATGCCGAAAATCATGGTGGTGGAGCCGACGACGGCGGTACCGATGAGCACGGGCTTGGCCGTGGCCTTGAATGTATTGCCCGCGCCGTCGCCCTTTTCCAGCTCGGTCTTGGCGGCGTGGAAATCCGGTTTGAAACCGAAGTCGCGTTCGATCTCGGCGCTGATGTCGGGAATTTTTTCGATGCGTGAGAGTTCAAAGACGGACTGGGCGTTGTCGGTCACGGGTCCGAAGCTGTCCACGGCGATGATGACGGGCGCCATCGCCAGAAACCCGAAGGCCACGAGGCCGAAGGCGAAGATCGGCGCGCCAAAAACAAATTCCGCCGGGATCAACGCCATGAAATCATGGTTCAACGAAAACAGGTACGCGATAAACATCAGGCCGAGGATGATCTGGCCCATCCAGAACGCGGAGAAATTGCCGGCGACGAGGCCGGACAGGACGTTGAGCGACGCGCCGCCGTGGCCGGAGGCATCGGTGACTTCCTGGACATGCTTGGACTTGGTGCTGACGAAAATCTTGGTGAATTCCATGATGAGCGCGCCGGCAAGCGTGCCGCAGCCCACAATCGCGGAAATGATCCACCAGAGATTCGGCAGGGCGACGGTTCCCTGTTGAATCGCCGGGTCAGTATTCGGGATGGTGAAATCCCCGAGCAGCAGTTTGCTCGCGCCGAAGCACGCGGCGATGGAGACTATGCTGGTGATCCAGACGAGGTCGGTGAGCGGTGCCTCCCAGTTGAAATTTTTGTCGCTGCCGTAGCGCACCTTGGCCAGCGCCATGTTGAAATAAAACGAAACGAGCGACGTGATGACCATCAAAGATTGGATCGCAAACATCCAGATGATCAGCTTGCCGCACAGTTCGGTCGAGTTGACGAGCGCGAGCGAAAGAAACGCGATGAGGGCCACGCCGGTGACGCCATAGGTTTCAAAGCCGTCCGCGGTGGGGCCGACACTGTCGCCGGCGTTGTCACCCGTGCAATCGGCGATGACGCCGGGATTTTTCGGATCATCTTCCGGCAGGTTGAAAACGATTTTCATCAGGTCGCTGCCGATATCGGCAATCTTGGTGAAGATGCCGCCGCCGATGCGGAGGGCGCTGGCGCCGAGAGATTCGCCGATGGCGAAGCCGATGAAGCACGGGCCGGCGAGTTTGGAGGGAATGAAGGTGAGGATGGCGATCATGCACGCCAGTTCCACACAGACGAGCAGGAGGCCGATGCTCATGCCGGCCTGGAGCGGGATGAACAGCGTCTGCAACGGGCGTCCGCGCAGCGAGGCAAACGCCGCGCGCGAGTTGGCGATGGTGTTGATGCGAATGCCGAACCACGCCACGCCATAGCTGCCGAGAATGCCCAGGATGGAGCATGCCAGGATCACCAGCACCTGCCCCAACGGTTTTGATTGGAGGCCGATGAAATAATAGACCATGCAGCCGGCGATCAGCACCCAAAGCGCGGCGAGAAATTTTCCCTGTTGAAACAGGTAGGTTTTACAGGTCTCCCAGATGATGTGGGAGACATCGCTCATCGAGCGGTGCACGGGCAGCGCGCGGTTGCGGACATATTCCATGATGCCAAAGGCGGCACCGACCAGGCAGACGAAGAGACCGAAGTACAAAATCGTGATGCCGGTCACGCGGCCGCCCAAAAAAGTCACTGATTCCAGCGGAGGCAGGTGGATATCGGCGTCCCCGACCTCGCCGGCGAAGGCGTTTGCGCCTGCAAACATCACGGACAGCAGCGCCATCCAACGAAAAACCGTTCGTTTCCGAGTCATAAGCGTTCTACAGGTTGTGTTGGAAAAATTTGATTTTCCAGCAATATCTTTTGATAAAAGTGCGGAATCCTTGTTTGTTTTCCGCTGAGTGGGGACAAGCTAACGCGAAGTCGGGCGGGGCGCAATCTAAAGGAGATTGCGAGTTGGTCCAAAGCCCAAGGTCGCGGCGCGCGTTACGTTTTGGCATATTATGAGCGGTCAGCGGCTTGGATGGTTTTCGCGAATATAGAAATGTCCAACTGCTGTTCCTTCTCCCCAAGGGAGAAGGTCAGGATGAGGGGAAAGGCGGCGCACATTTCAAATTGAGCGGGCTTAAAATTTGGATGACCACTTCCCCCTCACCCCGGCCCTCTCCCTTAGGGAGAGGGAGAAACGCTCACAGCATCTTGACACTGGAACGTGCCGGGTGGTTGGAAGATGCGAGAGCGCGCAACACCTTGGAAGAAACGGCGACAGTTTTTATTAAACCGTTCCAGACTTTGGGCTTTAGACTTTGGGGTTTGGACTTTAGACTGCCGCCGATGTCCGAACGGCCTGCCACCACGTTGAACAAGCCCGACGCCGCGCTGGAAATGACGCTGCGGCCGTCGCTCTTTTCCGATTTCACCGGCCAGCCGAAGGTGAAGGAGCGGCTGGAAATCGCCGTGGCCGCCGCGCAAAAACGCAAGGATCCCCTCGACCACATCCTGCTCAGCGGCCCGCCCGGCCTCGGCAAAACCACGATCGCAAACATCCTGGCGAAGGCGATGGGTTCCAGCATGAAGACGACCAGCGGCCCGACGATTGAAAAAGCCTCGGACCTCGCCGGCCTGCTCACGAATCTCGAAGAAGGGGACGTGCTCTTCATCGACGAGATCCATCGCCTGCAAAAAACCATCGAGGAATATCTGTATCCGGCGATGGAGGATTTCAAACTGGACATCATCATCGACTCGGGGCCGAACGCGCGCAGCGTGCGGTTGAACCTGCCGCGTTTCACGCTCATCGGCGCGACGACGCGCAGCGGGTTGCTGAGTTCGCCGTTGCTCACGCGTTTCGGGATGCGCGAACGTCTGGATTATTACATCGCGGCGGACCTGGACAAAATCGTTTTGCGCTCGGCAAACCTGCTGGGCGTGGAGATCGAGGCCACCGGCGCGCACGAGATCGCCCGGCGCAGCCGTGGCACGCCGCGCATCGCGAACAATCTTTTGCGCCGCGTGCGCGACTATGCCGAGGTGCGGCACGACGGCAAGATCACCGCGCCGGTCGCCGACCGCGCGCTGGCGATGCTGGAGATTGACGAGAACGGCCTGGACGAGATGGACAAGCGCATTCTCGAGGCCATCATCACGAAATTTGGCGGCGGGCCGGTGGGCGTGAATTCGCTGGCGGTGGCCGTCGGCGAGGAACCGGACACGATCGAGGAGGTGTACGAGCCGTATCTCATCATGGAAGGCTATCTGAACCGCACGCCGCAAGGCAGGGTGGCGACGGAATCGAGTTATAAGAAGCTGGGACTCAAGCCGTCGGCGGGGCAGGCGAAGTTGTTTTGATGTCGCCCAACGGAGCGCGCTTGCTTTCCGGCCCGCATCAATCCACTATATTACTCCATTTATCACAACCCCGCGTGACGGGGCTTTTTTATCATGAGCAACATCGCAGACGGCCTCGACCTTGAAAACCTGTTCCAACCCGCGTGGGCGCAGGGCAAATCGGAGGCGAACAAATTCGAAAGATTCACCGGCAACGAAGGCGTAAAACCCGAACGGCGGCGCAGCGATGGGCCAGGTGGCGGCGGCGGCCGTCCGCCGCGTCGTGATGGTGGCGGCGGCGGAGATCGTTCGCGCACGGGTGGCAGACCGGGCGGCGGAAAATTTGGCGACCGCAAGGGCGGTTTCCGTGGCGGCGACCGTCAGGATGACCGTCGCGAACCGCGCGAACCAATCGCACCGCCGGTACCGATGCCGGAGTTCAATGTGGCTTTCATTCCCGAGGAAAAGGTCGTGGAACAGCTCGCGCGCCAGATCAAGATCACGGGCCGGGCGTTTCCGCTGTTCCAGATCGCCCTGCTGATTTTGGACAAGGCCGAGCGTTATTCGGTGGCGTTGACGCCGAAGAAAAAGGCCGACGGTTCGACGGAAAAACTTTTTGTCTGCGCGCTGGACGACACGCCGTGGACGGACGAGAACGAAGCGGTGGCGCACATCCTCAAAACGCATTTCGGCACGTTTTACCAGTCGGAACGCGTACAGATCGAGCCGCCGAAGGGCACATACACGTTCGTGGCGCAATGCGGCATGAGCGGGGTCATCCTCGGCCCGCCGAATTATCACGATTACCAGAACCAGTTGCGCAAGCTGCACACGGAAAAGTTTGCGCGGATGCCGTTCGATGTCTTCAAGGCGCGCGTGAAGATTGTTAAGGACGAGGCGGTGGTCAAAAAATGGATCGAGGAACAAAGTTTCAAGACGGAATACAGCGCGTTGAACGTCCCCGAGCCGCTGAAATTGGCGACGATGGAAGCGGTGGAGGAACATTTCCGCGCCACGCACAAGGATTCGATCATCAAGACGGTGGAGAAGCTGACGATTGACGGCGTGAAAAGCCGCCGGTTACAGGCTGCCGACCTCCAGCGGCTCATCCGCGCGGAATGGGAAAACCAGAAGCATTTCCCGCTGCCGATCGCGACGAAGCTGAGCCAGCAGTTCACGGCGCACGGCCTGCAATTTTTCAAGGTCAACAAGACCGTCACCCACGTCAGCGTGGCGCGCCCGCTGTATCTCGACATCGAAACGAACCCGGTGTCCGACACGATCAAGCGGATCGTGAATTACATCAACACCACGCCCAAGTGCACGCGGAAAAAGTTGGTGGAAGCGCTGGCGCCGACGCCCAAACCGGTTGCTGTCCCGGTCGCTGCGCCTGTTGTCACGCCCGCAGCCGCCCCGGTCGCGGAAGGTGAAGCACCTGTCGCTGCTGCTGCCCCGGCGGAGAAACCCGCGCCCCCGGCCGACCCGGATCCGACGCCCGAACAGACGGCCATCTTGGTGGATTTGCATTGGTTGATCCATGCCGGCGCGGTTCTGGAATTCGCCGACGGCCGGATGGAAACGGCGAAGAAACCCGCTGCCAAGCCGGTGAGGACAGAAAAGAAGGTGGAAACATCCGCCCCAGCCAAAGCGGTGACGATGGAAACCGTGGAGACGACGGAAGTGGTGACCCCGGTGGAAATTGCCACGAGCAACGAAGTCCTTCCGGAGCAGCCGGCAGCAGACAAACCGGAAGAAGCAAAGCCGGAGACGGACCAACCGGCGCCGGATGCGCCGGTTTCCGAAACGTCTGCTGAAAAGCCGGCGGCCTAATATTTTTGGCTGTCGCGGCGCGGCGCGGTGCATACAATTTCACCCGACTCACCCGGAATCTCCAAACGGGGGTTCCGCGCCGGCTTGCCGGCTAGAAAGAATTGTCATGGCCAAAACATTTCGCGTTGGGCTCATCGGCTACAAATTCATGGGTCGCGCGCACTCAAACGCGTGGCGGCAGGCTCCCAAATTCTTTGACCTCAAGGCGAACGTCGAGCTGCACACCATTTGCGGGCGTGATGCGGCGGCGGTGCAGGCCGCACGCGCGAAACTGGGCTGGCAGTTTGCCACGACCGACTGGCGCGAGATCGTGGAATCGCCGCTGATCGACATCGTGGACATCGGCACACCAACCGAAACCCACGCAGAGATCGCCATCGCCGCGTTGAAACACGGCAAACACGTGCTGCTGGAAAAACCGATGGGCCGCGACCTCAAGGAATGCGAGGCCATTTATGCGGCCGCCAAAAAGTCGAAGTGCGTCCACATGATCTGCCACACTTACCGGCGCATCCCGGCGATTGCGCTGGCAAAACGGTTCATGACCGAGGGCACGCTCGGGAAGATCTACCATTTCCGCGCCCGCTATGCGCAGGACCGGCTGGCGGACCCGGAATTTCCCCTGGACTGGCGCCTGCAAAAGGCGACGAGCGGCAGCGGTGTGCATAGCGACATCAATTCACACGTCATCGATCTGGCGCGGTATCTCGTCGGCGAGTTCACGGATGTGTGCGGCATCGTGCATACGTTCATTCCCGAACGGCCGCGCGCGGACATGCTGGCCAAGGGCAAACGGCTGCTCGGCAAGGTCGAGGTGCCGGATTCCGCGGCGTTCCTCGGCTGGATGGAACATAACGGCGCGGGTGGCGTGATGGCGAACCTGGAGGCGACGCGCTATGCGTTGGGTCGGCGCAACCACATCGAAATTGAGATCAACGGCAGCAAGGGATCGATTTATTTCGATTTCGAGGACATGAACCGATTGAAGTATTACAACGGCGACGATCCGAAAGACCGGCAGGGATTTCGGGACATTCTGGTGACGCAACGCGACGGCGTACAACCCTACGTCGCGAACTGGTGGCCGCCCGGGCACGGCATCGGCTACGAACACACGTTTGTCCATGCGGTGGCCGATTTTGTGAATGCCTGCGCGGAAGGCAAGCCGGTGCAGCCGACATTTGAGGACGGCTTGAAAAATCAGCGCGTACTGACCGCCGTGGAGAAATCTTCCGCCAGCGGCAAGTGGGTGAAGGTTTAAAGAGCGCCTGACAATTTGTATACAGCCGCGTAATTGATTGCGATGTTACCCCTCATCCTGACCTTCTCCCTTGGGGAGAAGGAACAGCCGCTGCTGATTTTTTGATTCATTATCGACACACGAGCAGCTTACCGCCGTTGATTTGCCTTGATGCTGGGAGCGTTTCTCCCTCTCCCCAAGGGAGAGGGCCGGGGTGAGGGGAAAGTAACCATTCATCTCCATTGCATGATCAGATGGCTGAAAGTTCTTAAACCAGGTTAGTATGCAGACAAAAAACGGTGAGTTGTCGCCAAATTGCGACGAGTGCAACTTCGTTGCCCGGGGTTAACATGGCGTTAGAAAGTGCAATTTATGCTGGCGACCTCGCTCGAACAAATCATCCCCGAACTGCGCGATGCCGTCGGGCCGGTCATCCTGATCTCCGGCGTCGGCCTGCTCCTGCTGACGATGACCAACCGCCTCGGCCGCGCGATCGACCGCGCACGGCAGTTGCAGAATGAACTCGCGGCGCAGTCCGGTGCGGAACGCGCGGCCACGCGGGCGCAGGTGGACATCATCTATCGGCGCGCCAAAATCATCCGGCTCGCCATATTGTTTTCGGTCGGGAGCGCATTGCTGGCGGCGGTGCTGGTGATGACGCTGTTTCTCGGGGCCTGGCTGCGCTGGGATTATGCGTGGGGTGCGTGCCTGGTTTTTACCGCGTGCCTGGTGTCGCTATGCGTATCGTTAGTGGCCTTCATGGCTGACATCAATCTTTCACTGCACGCACTGCGGCTTGAATTGGGGGAACCCGGGAAATAATCGGGCTTAAGGCTTCAGCCAGCGCGCAAACCAATCGATCGCGGCGCGTTCGGAATCCGGCAAAACCTTGTGACCGGTGTTTGGCTGGATGATGACGGAAAGTTTTTCATCCGCATTCTTCGCCGAATAAATTTTCCTCGCTGCAGCCACACATTCCTGGACTCCGGCAATCGGGGTGTGGTTGTCCGAATCACTGTTGATGAAGAGCAATGGACGCGGGGCGATCAGCGCGATGCATTGCGGGCCGTCGAATTCGGTATAAATTCCCGGGATGACCCGGTCGTAGAACTTTTTCACGAATGCGGAATCCGGCCCGGCCACGCCCTCGCTTTTGGTGATGGTGTCAAAGGCGCCTTGGATCGTCCCGATGCGGCCCTGCCAGTCGTTGTTTTTCAAAGCCCACGAAAAACTTTGCATGCCGATGCAGGGCACGGCGACGGTGATGCGCTCATCCATCGCCGCTGTCAGATAAGTTTCCACGCCGCCCTTGGAAATACCGATGAGGCCGATGCGGCGTGCATCCACGTCGTCGCGCGTTTGTAGATAATCCACAAGCCGCATCACATCAAAAACCGTGTCATAAAAAAACGGATGTTCGCCGCTGCCGCGATACGCCTCCACAATGGCATCGTTATAATCGTTTTTCCCGGATTTGCGTTCGCCATGGTAACGGCCGTCGATCGCCACCGCGATAAAACCGCGTTCCGCCAGCTTACGGCAGAGTGGAATCATATTCTCCTTGTTGCCGCCGGTGCCGTGCAGCGCAATAACGACGGGATGTCTGCCTGAAATATTTTCAGGCTCGATCAAAATTCCCGGCACACGATGGTTGGCATCGGAGGAAAAGGCAAAATGGAACTGCGCGAGACCGTTCGCATCGGAGATTTTTTCGATCTGTGGTGCGAGCGCGACGTGCGGAAGTCCCACGAGACGGGAAAAGTCCGCGCGCGGATTGGAGACATGCGCGCAGCCCGTGGCCAAAGCCAAAACGGCCAGCAGAGCAAAAAATGATTTCATGCGGACATTTTTCGCGGCGCGGCGAAAATGGCAAGCCCTTATCCGTGAAGGCCGCAAGTGGATTTACGGCGTTTGATTATCCGAGGAGGAACGCTTCCAACTGGGTCGCGCGGATGACGTTCCGCACGGAGGGCGACACATTGATGAACTTCAGGCCGACGTTCTGACGCGTCAGATTCTTTTTGAACCGCACCATCAGGCCGATGCCCGTGCTATCCACGAACGTCACGCGCCCGAGGTCGATCACCACGCTCATGCCCGGCGAAACCTGCGTCAGTTCGGATTCCGTATAGGCACCCAGCTCCACCGCGTTCAGCGTCGTGATTTCGCCGGTCCAGCGGATCTGCAGTTCCTGGGCGGAAACGCCGCTGCTGACGGGCGCGACGCCGGCGGCGCTTTCCATCAAGATTTTCGCGCCGGCGATGCTCGGTTGCACATTGAAGAATTCCTCCAGCTTCATCAGCTTCAACGCCGCCTCGACCGGCGGGCGCGGGGCGATGAGGATGAACTGGTAGTTCAATTCACGCGAACGCTTGCGCAGGCGGATGAGCGCGCCGATGCCGGTGCTGTCCGCAAAGGTGGTTTCCGTGAGGTCGAAAAACACGTTGCCATTTTCCACCGCGCGCTGCCATTCGGATTGCGCGGCGGCGGCCTCGGCGGCACCGAGGCTTTTCGGCGCGCGGATGATGAGATTGCCCTGCGGGTCGGGCATCACGTCCGCCTGCGGGGCATCGCCGGCTTTTTTCCGCGTGCGCAGTTTCCACCACTGCCTCAAAACGGCCAGGATGAACCGAAGTTTTTTGGTGCCGCCCATGCGGGCACGGCCGTCGCCGGTGAGAAAATTGAAACCGATCCCCGCGCCGAGCACGAACGGCACCCCGGCGGTCCGGTAATTCATGTTGATCCATTTTTCCTGCGTCGGGCAACCAAAGGCCACCAGCAGGATGTCCGGCTTGGCATCGCGCACCCGGCGCAGGATGTCCGTGTGGTCCATCTCGAGCAACGGCTTGATTTCCGGCTTGAAGGTGCCGACCAGGTTGAGCTTGGGATGACGGGTACGGATCTGTTGTGCCGCCGCCTCGTCGCCGCCGAGCAGGAACACGCGCCAGTTTTTGGCTTCCGCCAGGACAAACAATTGCGGAATGAGGTTCGGCACGGTGACGGAACCGGGCAGCGGGTTGCCTAGTATTTTTGACGCCCAAACGACGAGGTTTTCCTCGGCGACAATGAGGTGGGCATCGAACAAGATCCGGCGCAGCTCCACGTCGTCCTGTGCGGAGACGAGGAAGTCCACCCCGACGGTCGTCGCGTAATGCGGATAGCGCGACTCGATCATCGTGCCGGCGAGCGAGCAAGTCTCGGCCAGCGAGATGTTGTCGAACGGTACGCCGAGGATGGCGATGGGAGAGCGGTTAGCCATGTAAGAATGTTTAACACCATACGCCCGAAAAGCAAGACGGGGATAGTTCAGCACCCAGTAATTATGCTGCCTGCCAATTCAAAATCTGTATTTGGCATCATTGTGTCAATCACCCAGGGCGAACTAAAACAAATCAAATTATGGCCAGGACGCCAAATAAAATACCAACCACTCGGAGAACCATCATGAGATCAAAGTTGAATGATTTTGACCCTAACTGAATGCCTGCTCCTGAATAGATTTCTCTCATGTAGTATGGCATAACGAGGCCAATAACCAAGCCAAGTAGCAGTAATAGGACGGCAATCTTCATAAGACGACACCTGCATTAAAACGTCAGGAATTTCAGCACCTGTACTTCGCGTTTGAAGACGAGTTCGATGATGTTTCCGTCGAAATGGATGTCCACGGGGCAGCGGTCTTGATGGGTGTCCCACATCACATGGCCGTTGCCGGGGTTGATGCGGGTGATGCGCAGGGAGGCGGGCTTCATGAGGCCGGAGATCATGTCGTTCTGGTCGGCATCCATGGGGTTCGGGTCGTAAGATTCCACGAGATAGATGAACTTGCCCTGGAGGTAGGAGATGAAGCCGCCGGGTTTGATGTTCCACAAGGTCTTGCCATCCTTGGGGTCGAGTTTCATCAGGATGTCGTCGGTCTGCTTGGTGATGTCGATCTGTCGGGAATACTTGACGTCGTCGGGGTTGCCGCTGGTGGTGTTGACGTAGACGTTGCCGGTATCGTCAAAGAACAGGCCGACCACGCCGACGGACGGGACGCGCCAGCGGGCGTTGCCGGAACTCAAATCAAACGCTGTCAACACGGCCTGATCGAACACGTAAAGGGTATCGCCGTGTTCCACGCACGGACCGTCGCCGTAACGTGGTTTTTCGCCGGGAAACATGCCGCCGCCTGCGGGCACGGCGTAGGTAAGATCGGCCTGCCAGAGTTTTTTGTTGGATTTGTCGAGTACGATGAGTCCTTTGCCGGCGGCGATGACGTTGACGGTTTTAAGGACGAACAACTGCGGCGGCCCGGTGACTTCCGCGCTGAAATCCGGTGCGCTGCCATCGGGCAGATGTACGGCGACCTGATAACTGCTCTGGTCCTCGGTGACCTTGTCCTGGCCGTTGTTGCGGCGCATTTCGTTAAGCTGTTCGTTGACGATGGCGCCGGTGTTGGCCACGCTGGGATTATCCTCGAGCGCGGAAGTTTTTGGCGGGGCTTTCATGGCTTCCTGCTCGACCATCTTTTCCTCGAGCAATTTTTTTGAGAACTGCACGAAGCCCGTTTCGCCGGCGACGAGTTCGGCGGTTTGCGCGGGAATACGTTTTAGCATCTCGGCGCGTTTTTGCGGATCCGACTCGCGCATGGCGGCTTCGAGTTCTTTTTCGTGCTGGGCATTGGCGATGAGGGCGGGCAGGGCGATCTGGCCCTGGAGTTTCATGTTTCCCGCCTCGTTGGCGATCTTGCCGGGGTCAAGCGCCTGGCCGTTGTCGCTGGCAAGACTGCTGCCGCCGGAATCCTGGCCGGCTGCGCGCGAGGGTGTTCCGGAAAAGCTTTCGACGCGTGTGCTGCCATCAGCGAGGCTGATATGGGTGACGGATTCTGCGGCGATGCTTTGCAGTTCGCCGCCGGTCTCGACGAGTTCGCCGCCAAATTCCGGCAGCGGAATGGTGCGGATGGCGTTGCCGGTGGCCCAGTCATATTGAGTAAGGCGGCTGCCATTTTCCACCCAGACATTCTGACCGGAGACGCGCAGTTGCAATTCCTGTTGCAGACCGATTTGCACCTCGCGGGCAATCGCATCACCGGTTTGCCGGAAGGAATAGCCGCCGCCGCTGTTGGCCTTGTCGTTGGCTTCCGCCGCCGCCTTCACTGCCGCGTCAACATCCGCCTTGGTGATGAGTTCGACCGACCAGACGGGCTTTTTGGATTTCAAATCGTAGCGCGCCAGCGTGCCGCCATGCAGAAAAACGAGCTGATTTTTGTCCACGACCAGGGACTTGCCGGCATAAGCCCGGTCGTCATCCTCGAAACGCACGGACAGATAAGGATGCGGCCAGGAACCGTAAAACACATACCAGGCCCACGCCCCAAACAACAAGGCGACGACGACGAGGCACGCGCCAAAAATTTTTCCGGACTGGGCCCAGAACTGGCGTTCCACCTCGAATTTCTGCCCGGCATACACCGGGACGTCGAGCCCTTGCAGATCGGCCTTGTTTTTGCAAAGCGGCGAACAGAGGTAGCCGAAGCTTTCCATGCAACGCGAGCAGATGGGTGTGCCGCAGACGAAACATTTATCCTTCACCAGCTCCTGACGGTGCCGGGGACAAAATTTCGAGACCGGCGCGGCGGGCGCGGCCGCTTCCGCCGGTTTTTCAGCGTGGGAGATCTTCAAGCGCGGCGCGGGTGCGGCAGGTGCGGGCGCCGGTTCGGAGACAGGGCGCTGGTAGGCCGGCTCCGGCGCGCTGAATTCACGGCGGATGAGGCCGTTGATGAATTCCGAGTGGTCGAGGCCGCAGGTCGGGCAGACGAACTTCACCGGGTTCTGCACCATTTCCGGGGAGATGTCGAAGGCGAATTTCGCGCCGCATGGACACTGGAATTTCATCAGGGCTTGGGATTCAATAGCACGACGCCCGGCTGGCCCGCGAGCGAAAAGGTGAGCTGTGGGCCGGAATTTTGCACGCTGCCGTCGGCCAGGAGAAAATTACCGCCGAATTTGTGATGGTTGTTGCCGGGGGGGGTGCCGTCGGCGGAAAACACCATTTCGCCGGCACGTTTCGGCTCGGTGTCCACCTGCCGGTCCGAGAGCAACACTTTTTGGGGATCGTCCAGTTTGCGCCCCATGTAAAACGCATAGCTGATTTTGGATTTTGTCAGCGGCACGCCGGAGGGGATTGCGTCGTCGCGCCCGCCGGGGCAGATGAAAATGCTCGTATCCGCCGAATATTTTGGCACAAGCAGGTCGAGCGGCTTCTCGGAGGTGGCGGCGTTTGTCTTCACCGGCAGCGACCCGTGAAAATCGTTCGCATAGATCTGCAGCGCGAGAAAGATTTTTTGCAGGTTGTCGGCGCAAAGCTCCTTCTGGTTGCGCTGATGTTTGCCGGAGGCAAACCCGTAAAACATCGAGCTCAAGATGGCAATGAGCGCGACCACAATGAGCAGCTCGATAAGCGAAAAACCGCGCAGGAAGTCCGGGTGACGCGGCATTTTCATAAGCGACTTGTAGCGCAAATAGTGTGTTTCGGCAAAATTTTTCTCGCCAGCCTACGGCCGTAGAATGATAATTCAGCCATCAGGCATGAACGTGTTCGCCCGCCCAACATATACCCCGCCCATTCCGACCGTCTATATCTTTGAAAGGGGGCTCTGGAACAGCCCGTGGATCATGATCCTGATGTGTCTGGTGTTCATCGGTATCGATTGGGAGCTGATTCCGCTGCAAATTTTTCCGGTCGTGCTGGTTTTTCCGCTGATGCTGGTCGCGTGGAACCGGTCGCTATGGCTGGCCATGGTGAGCGCGGTGCTGCTCTCCCTCACCCGGGTGCTGCATGAACTGGCGTTTTCCACGAAGCCGATCAACGCGCTCGAACTGGCGGATTCGCTCATCTGTTTCTTCGTGCTGGTCCTGCTCGCGCTGCTGACCTCGGAACTCGGGCGGCATTCACGCCAGCTCCGCCAGCGGGTGCGCGTGCTCGAAGGATTGCTGCCCATCTGCTCGTTCTGTAAAAACATCCGTGACGACAAAAACCAATGGATACGCTTTGAGGAATATCTGACCGCGCACTCCGACGCCGTCGTTTCGCACGGCCTGTGTCCCGATTGCGCAAAAAAGCATTACGGCGAACTTTACCCGGGGAGCAAAAAAGAGGGATCGTGATCAGCGACCGCTGATCGCCGGCGGTTTTACTTCAAACACACTCACCGCCTCCGGCGGAACCACGCCAAAGGCAAACGGCAGGGGACCGAAGGCCGCCGCATAAAATCCCGCGCCCGTCCCGGGATTCCACGTGGTCAGGCAACGCGGGCCGGACACCTTCAAGTCACCCAGCAGCCAGACACGATTGGTATCCAGCACAAAGTTATCCGTGTTAAAATGCGGCACGGCGATCAGGTCGCCGGAATTTTGCCCGGCACGTTTGAAATCCTGTTCCGTTGCGCCACCGGCTTCCATGTAAAATTGAAACCCCCAGTGGCCTTGCGACCACAACCTGCCCGGCGCATCGTGAAATTTTTCGTGAACCGCGGCGGCGCTTTTGCAAACCGCTTCCGCCCGTTGAAAATCCGCAGATGCCACCATCAGCGCCAGGACCGCGCCGGCAAATAGCCCGGCTCCGGTCAAAAAGTTCCGCGGCGGTTTCCGGTTGTCCAGCCGCCGCGCCAGCAGGATCGCCAGCGCCGGCGTCATCGGCAAAATCGAACGAGCATTGACCGTCCAGTTGCTGAACGCGGCAAACCAAAATGTTCCTAACACCCACAACATCAACAAGAGTGAAAGCGCATCCTTCCGGCGCAACCATTCCACCAGGGCCAGGGCCATCGTCAAAAAACCCGCCACCAGCCAGATCAGGCATTGAACCTTGACCGGCGTCATATTTTCCGCGGTGATCGAGCTGTAATTTTTCCACAAAAATCCGCCCGCAAAGATTGCCGGGGAAAAAACAGCCAGCACACATAGCATCGCCAAAAACCAGCGCCGGTTCATCCACACCGGCGCCAAAAAAATCACCGGGGCGATGCCGCCACCGACAAAAATGAGCGCAATGATTCCAGCCTGCGCCCGGGCAACGCCGCCGGTTTGTTGCGAAAACTTTGCATAATCCATCGCGCGATACAGCAGGCTGTAGCCATACGCCGCCTGCGTGACATATTGGTAAAAGCAAAGAACCAAGAGCGGGATGAGAAGGAACGGCGCCCATCCGCGCAGCGGACGGCGCAAGGCCAGCGCATATGCCGCGAGCAACGGCATCAGGCACGCCCCGTAATATTTCGTCATTGCCGCTGCGGCGATGAGCATCGCCGAAAAAAACAATTTCCCCGGACGGTTTTCCAGTCCTTCGACCCAGAAGACAACCGCCCACACCCAACACGCCAGCATTGGCACATCGCACATTACCGACGTGCCGGAGACGAGAAATACCGGGGCGAACAAAACCGCCAGACCGGCAAGGATCGGCCGCGCGCAGAATTTTCCGGCAAGCCGGTAAGTTCCCAGCACCACCGCGATGGCCGGCAGCAATGAGGTCAGGTGCAGCGCCCATTCACTCCAACCGAACACCGTCGCGCCCAGGGCCAGAAACGCCGGGCCCAGCGGCGGGTTCTCCGTGATTTTCCACATCGGCATCACCGAGCCATACCAGTTCACGTCAAAACTGTAAGGGGCGAAAGGATGCGCTTGGATCTGTTTCGCCGCCCAAACAAACAACGGGTCGTCGATATCGAACGGGCGCGCCAGAAACGGCAGTAACATCGCCACGGTGGCCAGCGCGAGCATCCAGGCGGGATGTTTTTCGACTAAACGGCACAGGTTGGCGGTCATGGCACCCTCATTAAACCTTGAAGCGGCCCTGCGAAAAACACTTTTTCTGCTCGCAAAATTTTTCAGGCGAAGGAAAATCTCTTTTTGCTTTTTCAGATGAACGAAAAAATTGTCATCCTCGATTTCGGTTCGCAATACACCCAGGTCATTGCGCGGCGTGTGCGCGAGTGCAACGTCTATTCGACCATCATCCATTTCAACACGCCTGCCGCCGAGATCGCGGCCATGAAACCGTCCGGCCTCATTCTTTCCGGCGGCCCGTCATCGGTGTACGCACCAAACGCGCCGTTGCCGGACAAAAACATTTTTGAACTGGGTGTGCCGGTGCTTGGCATCTGCTTCGGCGTGCAGCTGCTGGCGCAGTTCCTCGGCGGCAAGGTTGAAAAAGGCCTGAAACGCGAATATGGCAAGGGTACGCTCGCGGTGAAGGATGCCTCCTGCGCGTTGTTTGCCAAATTGCCAAAGTCGTTGCAGGTCTGGAATTCCCACGGCGACAAGCTCACGAAGATGCCCGCCGGCTTCAAGGCCGTCGCCACCACGGAAAATTCCGAGTACGCGGCCATTGAAAACCGCTCGAAGAAATTTTTCGGCCTGCAATTCCATCCCGAGGTCGTCCACACGCCGCGCGGCAAGGAGATCATCACCAACTTTGTCCACGGCGTCTGCGGTTGCGGCAAATCCTGGACCATGCGCAACTACGTTGATCAGGCGGTCGAGGAAATCCGCGCACAGGTCGGCAAGGAACATGTCATCCTCGGCCTGAGCGGTGGGGTGGATTCCAGCGTGGCCGCCGCCTTGTTGCACAAGGCCATCGGCGACCAGCTCACCTGCATTTTCGTGAACAACGGCGTGCTGCGTGCGCGCGAGGCCGACGTGGTGCAACAGGTGTTCGGCAAGCATTTCAAGATCAAGCTGCAATACGAGGATGCGACGAAGATTTTCATGACGCGGCTCAAGGGCGTCACCGATCCCGAGAAAAAACGCAAGATCATCGGCAAGACGTTCATCGAGGTTTTCAGTGACGCGATGAAACGCGTCGGTAACGCCAAATTTCTGGCGCAGGGCACGTTATATCCGGACGTCATTGAATCCGTGCCCATCGCCGGGAACCCCGCTGCGCTCATCAAATCGCACCACAACGTCGGCGGCCTGCCGAAGAACATGAAGTTCAAGCTCGTCGAGCCGCTGAAAAATTTATTCAAGGACGAAGTGCGTTTGCTCGGCGAAGAACTGGGTGTGCCGAAGGAGATCGTCTGGCGGCAGCCGTTTCCCGGACCAGGTCTGGCCGTGCGCATCCTCGGCGAGGTCACACCATCACGTTGCGAGATTTTGCGTAATGCCGATGCCATCGTGGTGGAGGAGATGAAGGCCTGCGGATTGTATTACAAGATCTGGCAAAGCTTCGCCGTGTTGCTGCCCGTGCGCAGCGTGGGCGTGATGGGCGACGAACGCACGTACGATTACACCATCGCCATCCGCGCCGTGGAATCGCAGGACGGCATGACCGCCGACTGGGTGAAACTGCCGTACGACCTGCTGGAGAAACTCGCCAGCCGCATCATCAACGAGGTGAAAGGCGTGAACCGGTGCGTGTTTGACATCACCAGCAAGCCGCCGGGAACGATTGAGTGGGAATAAACAATGACCAGGCCGCTGAGCTGTTAAAGCACTCTTGCCGACGACAAAAGCTCGATGGATTTTTTGATATCAGCAACATAACTGGAATTGGGATCTTCAGATTCCATGATATCCTTGCTCGCACACTCCAATAGTTTCTTGTCGGGTTGGAAGCCGTATTCCAGGAGCAAACGGATAATTTCCGGACGCGGCAACGCGATTTGGGCAAGCGATTGCCCTCTTGTAAAGCGCGGCATCGACTCCTGGGGATAATACACATCGTACCTAGCCCCAAGTTTCAAAAGTGCTGCAAACTCATCTGGGGTTCCTTCCAGGCCGGCATATAACAACGGAGTCCATCCATAGTGGTTTTTTGCTTCGATATTCGCGCCGCGGTCTTTAAGAAGTGAAGCGATCTTGTACGGCAATTCACCTGATCCGGAAGGTCCGTTGACATCAATATTCAGGTGCAATGGCGTATAACCATCGACGGTTTTCCAACTAATTTCTGCACCTTGCATCACCAATAATTCGATGACATCAAACTTTCTATCCATGTCACGAATAGCAAAGCCTAGAGGCGAATAATATTGATCTCCATCACAGTGATTAATCACTTGTGGATTGATTTCCACAAGTTTTCGAATGGCTTTCAAGTCTCCACTTTCGATTGCCTCGTAGATTTTGTTCATGGCATTTCGCCAAATTTAAAAGCTTTAAGAAATAGCAGTTGCTCGCCGCTGCTCATTCCGGTCGCACGCCGACATTGCGTCCGCCGCCGCTGGTTGTCCAATCCAATTTATCTGAACGGGCCACCGGGTGCTGACCGGCTCTCCTGTTCAATGCGCTCGTAAAGTTTTATCAAGACCGGTGGCGCGGGATATTCGTAATCGCCACATTCGATCAAATCGGGGGACAGGCCGACTTCGCCTAACAATTTTTTGCCCCGGAAGAATTGAAGATGCCACTCATAAAACGTGGCGCTCATGGCCTGGCCGCTCCAGTCCACCTCCGTATGCATTGAAGAAATGGCATGAACGATCTCCTTCGCGTCCGGCCCGGTGATTGTCAGGCTAAAATTCAGGGATGGATTTTGTGACAGGCCGGGCAACGGCGGTGCCGTGCCGGCCAGACAGTTTGTGACCACGACATGGTCGGCCGGGGAGATTTTGTGGATGAACCACCACGGTGACACGCTCGTCGAACTGCATCCGCTCAAAAACCACAGCATCGCCAGGAGACAGGCGGCGACGACAAACTTGATGCGCACATTTACGCCAAGCGATTTCATCCAGGTGAAGCGATGGTTTTCGAAAATGCTCCCGCCGTCGCCGCTTTGCAATTCATTTTTTCGTTCGTTTAAACGCTCCACCCCAAAGCGCCAGAGGACTGGCGCAGTCCAAGATGCTTAGCGATGGTCTTATTTACCTGCTGTGCCCGACACGCGTAACACCTTCAAGGTCTCCGGCAGCTTGTAATGGCGTTTCAAACCGACTTCATTTAGCAGACCCGCCGGCACGCGCGCGACGAATTCAGGGAACGAGCGCTCGACGCGGTCCTTGAGCAGTTTCTGCCCGGCTTTGGACGCCCAGAAGTCGTCCTGCAATTTTACAAGTGCCATGGCCGCTTCGTCGTTGGTCAGGTTCTCACGCTTGGCGAGCGCCCAGATCATCTCGGCATCGCCGGGCATCGCCACGGGGAACGCGACAAACTTCAAGGTCACTTCCGGCTCGGTGGATT
>DATHOG010000100.1:0-12392 GCA_035485115.1 Candidatus Sulfotelmatobacter sp.
CAAGTCAAGATTTAGAATAATTCTAAATTGACGGCGCAACATACAAATTTGATGCCGGTGGTGTCTATCTGATATACGTGGCAAAATAACGTGAAGAAGAAAACCTTCAAGATCGCCCTGGTCATTTCCGTTCTGGCGGTATCCGTCTGGGGGTTGTCCTGTTATTTGGATTTCCGCCAATCCCTCTGGCACAAACTCAAAAACCCGGAAACTATCCGGCAATTAAAAGAGTTCGTGGCCCAGAAAAAAGTACAGGCCTATGCTGACACCAACGGAGTGCCGCTGGAGGTTCAATCCATTATTGAGGAGGCTGATCGTGGCGACTGGCTGGCGGTAAGTAATTCAATGGATGAAATCCATCGCTGGGAGGGTTGGTGGCGAGGTTGGGGCAACATGTGGCGCTCACTTGGCCCAAAACTGGCAGCCAAGGTATGGGTACGTTCACATCTTGCGCGCAATGGCGGACCTGGATCCCTGTCACCGCCTGATATGTGGGGGGTGTGTGGTTCGGCAGCTCGGGATTTGGCCAATGCCTTCGATGTTTTCGGGAACATTGGCGAAAAGTTTTCTGAGCGGTTTGGGCGCGAGATCATTGCCTCAATTCCATCGGGAAGCATTTATCTCGGAGGAGACGATGCCGGTCATTACATCCCGGCCGTCATGTTGGCGCCACTGGATGGCACCAATTCGTTTTATATTTTGCCGCAATGGATTTTTCGAACTCGTGATACGGGTGAGCTTGGACGCCTGCGTGCCATATATGGCCGGCAAATTCATATGCCGACAGATAATGACTTGGAAGAATGCTTTCGTGACTATTGTGAACGGGTCATATCGGAAACAAATATCGATGAATATCCGGAAGGAAGCAGCGTGAATATGGCAAGTTTAGCGATCCAAAGGTTGATGGAAGCCAACCCGACGCGGGGAATTTATCTGGATGAAGAAGATTTTATCTGCGCATTTCTGCCGCAAATGGAACCGCATGGTTTCGTTTTTAAACTGCATCGGCAACCAATGGCCGCGATGCCTGACCGAGTTTTACAGGATGACCGTGAGTTTTGGTCGAAAGAAATCAGACCGCTCATCGGTGACTGGCTGACGGAGAAAACGTCCCTGGCAGAAGTTGTAACCTTTGTAGAACAAATTTCCAGAAAAGACCCGCCGGTTGGATTTAGTGGTGATGCGGGTTTTATTCGGAACATCGGGGCACAGACTTTATTTTCCAATGCACGAAACAGTATCGCCTATCTCTATGCGTGGCGTGTGGAAAAGGCCAAAGACGAATCGGAACGAAAACGCATGGCAGAAGCTGCAGATCTTGCCTACCGTCAAGCTTGGGCTTTGTGCCCCGGCTCGGAGGAAGTCATTTTCAGCTACGTCGCGTTTTTGATGGGGCAAAAACGTTCCGCTGATGCCTTATTGGTCGCCAAAGCAGGGGCCGCGTTTCCGCAATACAAAGATGATTTCTATATGACCAATTTGCCGGCCAAGTTGAAAGAAGCAGGAACAAATCATTTTTCCCTGTTCGCCAATTGAAACTTTGACCGTCGCCGCGCGACTTTGTAGCGTGGCGGCATGCTGAATTACATCTGGCTTTTGCTGATGGTCGCAGCGGTGCTCATCGGCGGCTGGAATGGCAAACTTAAGGACGTCGCCGACGGGGCGTTCAACATGGCGAACACCTCGGTCCTCGTCATCGCCTTCGGGTTGATTGGCGTGATGGCGTTGTGGCTCGGCGTGATGCGGCTCGCCGAACGCGCCGGACTCGTCGCCTTGTTCGCGCGCGCGATGCGGCCGCTCATGCGCGTCATTTTTCCCGATGTGCCGCCGGAGCATCCGGCCATGGGCTCCATGCTCATGAATATCTCGGCGAACATGCTCGGTCTCGGCAATGCCGCCACGCCGCTCGGATTGCGCGCCATGCGCGACCTTGAATCGCTCAACAAAATTCCCGGCACGGCGACCAATGCCATGTGCACGTTCCTCGCCATCAACACCAGCGGCATCCAGCTCATTCCGGCCACGGCCATCGCGATTTTGGCGGCGAGCAAATCCACCAACCCCACCGCGATCGTCGGCACTTCCATCATCTGCACCGCCTGTGCCGCGACGGCGGGTGTCTTGATGGCAAAATTTTTGGAAAAACTGCCGATGTTCGCATTGCCCCGTAGCAGCCGAGGTAACGAGGCTCAAATTGAAAAAGGTCAGAGCCTCCTTACGTCGGCTGGTACGGAAGAAAAAATTGTCGTCAAAGAAGCCGCGACGCTGCAGCCGTTACGATGGTGGGGGCAGATCATCTTTGCGGCATTTTTGATCTTCTTTGTTGTGGTATTTTTGCGGACGGTATTTCCGCAAACTTTTGGGTTGCCGGTTCCCGAGGAGGCTGCACCGCAAAGTCTTTTTATCCGCATTGTCAACGCGGTTTCCTTGCTGGCGATCCCGTTTTTGCTATCGGCGATCCCGTTGTTCGCAATCCTGCGGCGCGTGAAGGTCTATGAAGAATTCGTGGATGGCGCGAAGGAGGGATTTGATGTCGCCATCCGCATCATTCCGTACCTCGTGGCGATGCTCGTGGCGGTGGGCATGTTCCGGGCGGCGGGCGGGATTGACCTGTTGAGCAAGGTTTTGTCGCCGGTGTTGAGCCCGATCCACTTTCCGACGGACCTTTTGCCGATGGTTTTGGTGCGCCCGTTGAGCGGCAGCGGCTCGCTCGGCCTGTTCACGGAACTCGTGAACCGGTTCGGGCCGGACAGTTTGATTGCCCGGACGGCGGGCACGATCTACGGCAGCACGGAAACGACGTTTTATGTGCTCGCGGTTTATTTCGGCTCGGTCGCCATCCGCAAAACCCGTCACGCGGTCATCGCCGGATTGACGGCGGATTTTGTGGGCGTAGTGGCGGCGGTGACGGTTTGCCGGATTGTTTTCCGGTGAATTAATCTGCAGCTGTCCTGGCCGGAGTGAGAATTCTCTTTTTAAAAAATTAAGGCCCCTCACCTCGGTCCTCTCCCCGTTTAGCGGGGAGAGGAAGAGCGTTGTTACGCGTCAATTTTGCCCGGTGCTCTCATGTAAAACGACGCGTCTGTCTTGCTTCCTTCCTCAGCACTACCTCGCGCTTCGCCTTGCCGCGAACTGCCGCGCTTGGCACATTGTAGAGGAATGCGCGAAAAAATCCGTCTTTGGACTGAATTCCTCGAAACGTTCTTCATTGAAGTTGTCTTTGAGGAACGCCGCGATTGGAAGGCCAATCTCACGCGGGCCGCGCTGTTCGCGCTTTCAAAAGTGTATTTTATCGCCGTCAAAGTCCATCTCGGCCTGATCAATGCCCGGATTTTGCGCGACAAAACCCTCGGAGTACAGGTCATCGCCATCGGCAACCTGACCGTCGGCGGCACGGGCAAAACGCCCGTGGTGGAAAAGTTCGCGCGGGAATTGCAGAATGCCGGACGCAAGGTCGCGATCCTTTCACGCGGTTACCGGTCCCGGCCCGCGCCGATCCATCGCCGCCTCATCAACAAGATTCTTTTGCGCGAGGACCAGACGCCGCCGCGCATCGTGTCCGACGGCAAATCGCTATTGCTGGATTCCGAGCTGGCCGGCGACGAGCCGTACATGCTCGCGTCCAATTTGAAGGACGTCGTGGTGCTGGTGGACAAGGACCGCGTGAAAAGCGGCCGTTACGCCATCGAAAAATACGGCTGCGACACGCTGCTGCTCGACGACGGTTTTCAATACTGGCGTTTACGCGGCCGCCGGCATGATGTCGTCCTGATCGACCGCCAGCAGCCGTTCGGCAACGAGCATCTTTTCCCGCGCGGCACGCTGCGCGAACCGCACTCGCACCTTGCCCGTGCGCACACGATTTTTATCACCAAAAGCGATGGAAAAACCGCCGAATTGCGCGAGCGCATCAACCGGTTGAATTCGACCGCCGCCGTCATCGAATGCGTGCACCAGCCGTTGTATTTTGAGGACGTGTTCACCGGCGAACGCCATTCGCTCGAGATTTTGCAGGGGAAAAAAGTTGCGTCCCTGAGCGGCATCGCGCAGCCGGAAAGCTTTGAGCAAAGCCTGGGGAAACTCGGCGGCGAGCTGGTTTATGCCAAGCGTTTCGCCGACCACCACCGTTTTTCACAGCAGGAAATCCTGAACGCCATCAACCGCGCAAAAAAACGGCAGGCGGACATCATCGTCACCACCCAGAAGGACGCCGTGCGGTTTCCGAAGATCGACCGCCGCGATCTGCCGTTTTATTTCATGCGCGTGGAGATCAAGATCGTCAGCGGCGCCAACGACTTCCAGGATTGCGTCGCCAAAATCTGTTTCCGCTGATGAACGCGATCACCTACTGGTCCGGTCGCATGGTGGTCGGTTTCGTGCAGTTGCTGCCGCTGGTGTTCGTCGCGCATTGCGGCCGCGGCCTCGGCGCGCTGGCGTGGCGGTTGTCCGGCCGGCATCGCCGCCTGGCGATTGATAATTTGACACAGGCATTTCGCGGCGAAAAATCACCGGAGGAAATTCGCGCCATCGCGCGGGAAACCTTCCGGCGCACCGGTGAAAATTTTTTGTGCGCCGTGAAAACATCCGCGATGAGCATCGAGGAACTGCGGCCGCACCTCGAAATCGGGGAGAACAATCCGCTGCCCGAAAAAAAAGCCGGCGTGGCGCTGCCGAATTTTGTTTTTGCCATCGGCCATTTCGGCAACTTCGAACTTTTTGCGCGGTTCAAAAGCCTGCGCCCCGATTATCAGGTGGCGACGACTTATCGCGGGCTCAAGCAGCCCGGCTTGAACCGCCTGCTGCAGGAGATGCGCAACCGCAGCGGCGCATTGTTCTTTGAGCGCCGGTTTGAGGGCGCGGAGCTGCGCGGGGCGCTGAACCGCGGGGGCCTGCTGCTGGGCCTGCTGGGGGACCAGAGTTCCAAGGGCCTGCGCGCGCCGTTTTTCGGGCGCGATTGCCACACCGGCCTGGCGCCCGCCGTGCTCGCGCTGCGCTACGAATGCGACCTGTACACGCTCTTTTGTTTTCGCACCGCCCTGGCAAAATGGCGGCTGGAACTCGGCGACAAAATCGAAACCCATGAGAACGGCCGGCCCCGCACCAGCGCGGACATCATGCGCGAGGTGAACCGCTCGTATGAAAAAGCCATCCGGCGCGATCCGGCGAACTGGTTCTGCTGGGTCCACCGCCGCTGGAAAAACTGAATGAGCGTCAAATTCCATCCGGACCCACGGCGCATTCTCGTGCGCGGCGTGAACTGGCTCGGCGATGCCGTGATGACCACGCCCGCGCTGTTGCGTTTGCGTGAAAAATTTCCCGGTGCACATATCGCCATACTGACGCCGGAAAAGATTTCCGAACTCTGGAAAAGTCATCCGGCGGTGGATGAAGTGATTTCGTTTAAGGCGGAGGAAAACATTTTTGCGGTGGCCGGGAAATTGCGGGAGGGAAGCCGTGTCGGCGTCCCCAAAATTGAAATTAGGGACGGCGGCACGCCGTCCCTCCCGGGGAAATTTGACCTCGCGCTGGTGCTGCCGAACTCACCGCGCTCGGCGCTGGAGGTTTTCCTCGCCGGAATTCCCCAACGCATCGGTTACTCGCGTCCGTGGCGGAATCTATTTCTGACCCAGGCCGTCGCCTCGCGCGCCCGGGCCGTGAAGATGCACAAACGCACAGCGGAGGAAATCCGCCAGCTCGTTGCCGACAACCAAAAACTCAAGACTCAGGACGCAAAACTTCCGTCCTCCGCGCATCAAGTTCACGAATATTTGCATCTCGCCGCCGCTTTGGGTGCGAATCCCGAGCCGCTCGCACCGCAACTGGCGGTGACGGCGGAAGAAATCGGGTCGGCGAAGAAAAAATTCGGCCTGGAAAACATTTCGCAGCCGGTTTTTGGCCTGAATCCGGGGGCGGAATACGGCCCGGCCAAACGCTGGCCGGCGGAAAAATTCATCGCGGCGGCAAAAGAAATCCAGAAGCAGACGAATTGTGTGTGGTTGATCTTCGGAGGCAAAGGTGACGTGGCCTTGGCGGAACGCATCGAATCCGCACTCCGCACTCCGCACTCCGCGCTTCAGAACATGTGTGGTCGGACTTCGCTCCGTGAACTGATGGCGCTTTTGAAATGCTGCCGCGTCTTGCTTACGAATGACACCGGGCCGATGCATGTCGCGTCCGCGCTGGGAACAGCGGTGGTGGTGCCGTTCGGCAGTACCTCGCCGGAATTGACGGGGCCGATATTTTCGCCAAACGCAAAGATTTTGAAATCCGACGCGCCATGTTCGCCCTGTTTTTTGCGCGAATGTCCGATTGATTTCCGCTGCATGAACGGCATCGCCATCGAAAGCGTGGTCGAGGCGGTTTTGCAATCCGTCCGCTGATTTTTTCTCCCGTCCAATTATTTTCATTAGCCGCAGCGGTTACTGGGCGCCGTTCCCCTCATCCTGACCTTCTCCCTTGGGGAGAAGGAACAGCAGTTGGACATTTTTGCTTTTGCGAGAATCAATCGAGCTGCTTACCGCTGCCAATTCGCCAAGACGCTGGGAGCGTTTCCCCCTCTCCCAAGGGAGAGGGCAGGGGTGAGGGGAAAGTAATCATTTACCTTTATGGGCGTAATCAATCGCCACGGGTATTTGTCGCTGGCATTTTCCACTTGACGTATGCGGTCAACTGTCCTACTGTCATAGGACAGACGCCATGCTCGTTCAAGTCGATTTCAAGTCCGGCACGCCGGTTTATCTGCAGCTGGTGGAGCAGATCCGTCGGGCCGCCGCGTCGGGCGGCATCCGCGCGGGCGAGCCGCTCCCGGGCATCCGGCCGCTGGCCGAGGAACTGCGGGTGAACCGCAACACCGTCGCCAAGGCTTACGCGGAACTGGAAAACCAGGGCGTCATCGAAAATATCCAGGGCAAGGGCTGCTTTCTCAAGGAAGTCAATTCACCGCTGACGAAGACTGCGCGCAATGACCTGCTCGTCCAGGAGATCGACCGCGCCATCGTGGCCGCGCATCACCTGCAGATCAGCGAGGTTGATTTCACCGCCCTAGTCAAAAAACGTTTTGACGCTTTCGATAAAAAGAACAAGGCCGCGAACGATTAATACTAAAGTGCATTTAAAACCCAACAAAATGCTGTTTGCATGCCCGCCCGGATGGCGAGATGAACACTTTTTCATGACCCCAGTCAGCGGCTCATATGGTTTTCGCGAAGGTAGAAATGTGCAACTGCTGTTCCTTCTCCCCGAGGGAGAAGGTCAGGATGAGGGGAAAGGCGGCACTCATATCAAATTGTGCGAGGCTAAAATTTGGATGATCACTTTCCCCTCACCCGCCATAGCCGCTGTCGCTGCTCCCTTGGGGAGAGGGAGAAACGCTCGCAGCGTTCTGCCGAAGCCAAGTTGCAAGTCAATTCGTGTTGTTTTCAAAGCAAACCAGCATAAACCATGAAAACTGAAAATTCCGTCATTCAAATCGACAACCTTGTGCGGCGTTACGGCAAGCACGACGCCGTGAACGGGCTTTCGTTGAATGTCCGTGCGGGAAAATGCTATGGATTCTTCGGCCGTAATGGCGCGGGCAAGACGACGACGATCAAATGTCTGCTCAACCTGCTGCGTCCGGATTCCGGCAGCGTGAGGGTTTTTGGGATGGACCCGCAGCGTGAGGAAGTGGCCGTGAAATCAAGGATCGCGTACGTTCCCGATGTCGTCGCGTTTTATCCGTGGATGACGGTGCGCGGCACGCTGGAGTATCTTGCGTCCTTCCGCACGAACTGGAACCGCGATATCGAGAATGATTTGCTCAAGCGGTTTCAACTGGACCCGGCGAAGAAGACGACCAGCCTTTCGAAGGGCCAGCGCACACAGCTTGCGCTCATCGGCGCGATCTGCCCCGAGCCGGAACTGCTGGTGCTCGACGAGCCGACGAGCGGCCTGGACCCGATCGTGCGCCGCGAATTCATCGAGACCGTCATCGGCGCATACCAATCCGGCGATCCCGGGCGCCGTACGGTTTTTGTGTCAACCCACCTCATCTCGGAATTCGAGGGCTTGATCGATGAATTCACCATCGTGGAAAACGGCAAAACCCTGCTGACGATGGAGGCCGACGCCGCGCGCAACCGTTTCAAAAAGATCCGCGCCCGATTTGGGACGGAATTGAAACTGGAACTGCCCGGTGCGCTACGTTTAAGGCAGGCGGGGCGCGAAGCGGAAATCCTGGCGAACGGCAACAGCGAGGAATTGATCGCGAAATTGAAGTCATATTCACCCGAAGAACTAAAAGTCGAGTCGCTGACGCTCGAGGAAATTTTTGTGGCCTCGGACGTCTTGAAAAAATCATGAATGCCTTCGTCAAAAAGGAAGTCCGCCTGCTGCTGCCGAATTTCAGCATTGCCGGCGTGCTGGCGCTGTCCGGGCTTTTTTTTACAAACAACCACGACAGCCTGCTCAACGGCATTCCGTATTTTGCGGCCTTTGTTTTTTGCCCGGCGGTCGTGGTGATGCTGGCATTGAGCCCTTTTGGCGTCGAGGTCGGTTCAGGAACCCTGGCGAACCTGCTGGCGCAGCCGGTTCCGCGCCAGAAAATTTGGGACACGAAAATCAAGCTGCTGGCGGTCGCGTTGCTGGTACTGGGGGTTTTGTGGGTGGCCGCTTCATTTGTCAGCGAGTCGCGTTCGGACGTCAACCATAGTGAGGGTGAGGAACTGGATATGCTTGCCACAGTCATCGTTTTCGGGCTGGTGGTTTTTTCCGGCGGGCTGTGGACGGTGCTGCTGTTGCGGCAGGCGGCGGCGGCGTTTTGGTTTACCGTGCTCGTGCCGGCGATGATTGCCGGTGTGGTCGGGGCATTTCTCTCTGATTGTTCCGGCGAATTTGAGGAAGGGATGATTGTGATTGCGCTGGGAATTTACAGCCTGGCGGGGTTTTTCTTTGCGCGCTGGCTGTTCTTTCGCGCCCAGGATGTGCAATGGTCGGGCGGCACGATCGTGATGCCGGAAATGCGCGGGCTGTCCTGGATGAAATCGGCAGGGGAACGGCGTATCTGGCGGCCGCGGGCGGCATTGTGGCGGAAGGAATTTCAACTGCACCAGTCGCAATATATCATGGCGTTCGTGCTGCTGGTAATGCACCTCGGCGTGCTGGCGGCGCGGAAGTTCGGAAATTTTCATAAAAATTCCGAAACGGAATTTGTGCTCGAAATTTTTTGGGGCCTGTGGATGGTGCTGCCGTTACTGGTTGGCTGCACGGCAGTGGCGGAAGAACGAAAATTCGGCACGCTGACCGGCCAGCTTTGCGTACCGGCGAAACTGCGGACGCAATTCTCCCTGAAATTGATCACGGTGCTGGGCCTCTCGATTTTTTTTGGTGCGGTGATGCCGTTGCTGCTGGAAGGTTCGCGGATATTGTCCAAAGCCCCGGAATTTCACTATCCGAGCGGGATGACCATCTCGTTTTCATCGGTGCAATGGAATGCCTTGTTTCTCCTCCAGGTTTTTTACCATTCGCTGCCGGTGCTGCTGCTGGGGGGCATCGCGGCGCTAAGTGGGCTGATTTCGTTTTACGCATCATCGCTCGCGCGCAATACGTTACAATCGCTGGCACCGGCGGTGTTGGGCATTTTGGGGACGATGTTCCTGTTGATCTCGGGTGCAAACCTGCACGCGTTCGGACTGGATTACCTCTGGTACGGGCCGCTGTATTTCTTTGTCGGCGGACCGCTGCTGCTGGTTGCGCTCGTCTGGTTCGCGGCGAACAATTTCCGGCAACTATCGGCGGATGGAAAACTTTGGGCACGCAACGGGCTGTACATTTTTCTCGCGGTGGCGGTTTCCATTATCGCGACGACCGGGGTGTATCACCGGTTTTGGGAAAAATTCACGCCGTTCGAGCCGGCGCATGGCGCGGCGAGATTGTCACTGGCCGACTCCGTGAAATTGCAAGAACAATGGATCGTTACCACCGTGCTGCTTCCAGGTAGAAACATTTGGCAGGCAGCAGAATTTCCTGATGAAAAAATCGGTCCGCTTGACCGTTTGTTGGCAAATGGGAGAAGGAATGTCGTTGTTTCCGGGGGTGTTGGCGGCTCAAACTGGCTGACGGCAGGAGGCTGCCTATACAGCGATTGGGTAGGTATCAAGACCGATGGCACGTTATGGGTGTCCGCAGCGCGGAAGCAGTCGCTTGCGCATGAACACTCAGACTGGCGGGCGGATTTACGAGAGGTCAAGAACCTTGTTCAGTTCGGCACGGAGACGAACTGGAGCAGCATTGTGCAGTTCCCACATTTTTCGTTTCTTACAAAAACGGATGGCACACTCTGGCGCTGGAGTTACCCGACGAATTTCGATTACCGCCGGCAATCATGGCCCGGCCTGCAAATGTTCACACCGGAGCGCCTGGGGGTGGAGTCGAACTGGGCGGAAGTTATTTTGTACGGTGACAGCCCGTATTTTCTCAAGGCTGACGGTTCCCTTTGGTCTTGGTATGTGCCGAAAAACACAAATGGGGTGAAATTGATCCAAATCGACCCGGACCTGACCGTTACATGGGTCGGGAATTTCCGTGGAAACAAACTACGCATTACGGCAAGGGTTTCGTATGGCAAGCAGTTTGAAGCCGGGGTGTTTGAGGATGGCACGTTCCGGGTCTGGGCGGAGGAAGACTCGAGTGGAATACGTCCATACAGTTACGATTCCGTCTGGAAAAAGTCTGACCTGCTGCTTGAAGGCGGCACGAACTGGCTGGCCGTGGCGGGGCGAGGCGAAAAAATCGTCACGCTCAGAAACGATGGCACGCTTTGGTTGTGGAATTTTCATTACGATTACCGCCGCGGTTATGACTATGACAAACTGGACAGCGAGATGATGGAAGTCAAACCGGTCCGCCTCGGCACGCATTCGGATTGGATCGCAGTTTCCGGATACGGTGGCTCCGTGACTGCGCTCGCCGCCGACGGCAGCTTGTGGTATTGGCCGTTAAGCAGCGTGGGCGAAGAATACGAATCCTACGTTAATTCCAACCAGAAAGAAGTTCATCCCCTGATCGACAGTTCGCGCAAACCGCAGTTGCTTGGGAATGTTTTTGCCGCCACGCCTTAAAATGGTTCTTCGCTGTTTTCGGTGGAATGGAATTGGAGTGGACGACGGCGGGGAGGAACTGACGAGATGCGGGGAGTATTTCTCCGAAGTATTTCGGAAGGACTTGAACCGGCGGCTTGCGAGGACAGAAAGCTCTGGATTTGAATGGTTTAACGCTCACCCTCACCCCGGCCCTCTCCCCCGGGGAGAGGGGGGAAACGCTCCCAGCGCTTGGGTAAAATGTGGGTTACGGGGTTAAGGAGATCGTTGGGAAACCTATGACAACAATATGAATTCCACTGAAAACAGCGAGGAACCCTTAAAAGTTCCAAATTCGAAGTTCCACGTTCAAAGCTCCAATCACCAACCGTCACACGGCGTCGCAGCAACGTGAAAAGACCGGTGATACGCTTTAAATTCGCCGTGAGCGCCGGATTAGTCGGAACGATGCAGTTAAAAAGGGAGCGCGCCCGCCCCGGGCGCAGCGGGTCGCGCCCTCGCGACCCACGATTAGGGGCGCTAACATCGAACCGTTTGGTACGCTGCCCGCCGCCCGGGTTCGGCGCGAGGGCGCGCCGAACAACAGCCGGGGCGGCTGTGCTCCCAAAATTTCAACTGCATCGTTCCGGCTTGGACACATGGGTGCGGCTGGCGCCCTTTAAACCGCTCCGGCCCGGCACACAATCGCGCTCCATTGTGGACATGAGTCAACTATTCCTGTTGACAAAGTAAACTATGTTGTCTTATAATCAGCCCAGTTGTTTGATCTTTGACATATTGGAAATAGAAGTTAGAAGTTGGGAGTTGGGAGCTGGGAGATGGCACGGGCTGCGAGGCGGCGCGGGCGGTCCTTCCGGCCGGATAATTCCGACCTGGGAGGCCGCCAGGTCCTTCCGGACGGGCACTATCCGAGTAAATCCGACCCGCCTACGCCAAGGCTACGGCGCGGCAAGCCCGCCTTCGTTAAAACTTCCGCCGTCTCCCGCATGCGGGATATGGCGTGGCAAGTCCGCCTCCGCCAAGCTGCGGCGCGGCAAGCCGGGTCAAGGTTGGTCAAATCCGCCGTCGTTGAAACTATGGCGGGACTTCCGGACGGACGCCAATGGTGGGGCCGGTCTTAATTAGGGCGGCGGGGCACCACCGCCCTACCAGGTCAAGGTTGGTCAAGGTTCAAAATTGAGTTGAGAGGTCAAAGGTGATGGGGGTGGAAATTACGAAACGAACCACTACTGTCCGGTTTAAAACGCCAGTAAACATTGATGATTGGAGTGTTGGGCTGAGGCTGCGGGTGGGGGAAACTGAGAAAGGGCTTGG
>DATHOG010000101.1:0-4965 GCA_035485115.1 Candidatus Sulfotelmatobacter sp.
AAATGCGAGCGCGCGGATTATTACGACGCCGGCATCAGCCAGAAACTGCTGCCCGGTCTCACGGTCGGTCTCGATGGTTACTACAAGCACGCGCATAACCAACTGGACGACGGTCTGTTTGGGCAGACGCTCATACTCTCGGCGTTCAACTACGCGAAGGGCGAAATCTACGGCGCGGAATTCACCGCCAACTACACGCGCGGCGGCTTTTCGACCTATGCGAACGTGGCCTATTCCGTGGCCCGTGGGGAAGACTGGAACTCGTCGCAATTCCTGTTCGACCCGGCGGATCAGGCCTATACCCAGAACCACTGGATTTATCTCGACCATGACCAGCGTGTGAGCGGCTCGTTCGGCGCGGCTTACACTTGGAAGGAAGGCGAGAAATCCGGTTCACGCGTCTATGTGGACGCGATCTATGGCAGCGGACTACGCACGGACGCGACCGACAGCTCGGGCGAAACGGTTCCGAATGGCGCAAGCTTGCCGAGTTATTACTCCGTCAACCTTGGCGTAGAACAAAGTTACAAACTCTCGAAGACCCAAACCCTGAAGGCCCGGCTGGATGTCGTCAACCTCACGGACAACCGCTACGAATTGCGTGATGGCGCAGGCGTGGGCGTCAACGCCGCGTCGTATGGTGAACGGCTCGGTTTTTTTGGCTCCTTGAGTTTTATATTCTAAACCAACAAAACAATCACGTCGGGCCGCGCTTTTTGGCGCGGCCCGACGAAACAAAACAAAAAGATGCTCAAAATCATCCGCTACGTACTTTACGGTCTCGCCATCCTTTCCGGTGTGGCCGGCCTGATGGTCGGCGGCCTGCCGCTGGCGCAATTCGCGCGTGAACGGCTACAGGCGGAGGACAGCGCGCGCGATTATTACGACACCACTTATCTGCACGCGCCGGAAATCATCTTTTTGCTTTCGCTGATCCTGCTCGTCGGCGTCTGCATCGGCCTGACGCTGGAAAAAGGGATTTCACCGGCGAATCCGCCAAGATCCGAAAAGCCGGCAGAACTTCAACGCACGGAAGCTGCGGCCATTTCCGCTGCCGGCGAAATCCCCGCGCCGCAAACAAGCGAATCCGCCGATGAAAAATTGTCGCGGCTGTTAAACCGCGAGAAGGAATAGACGTATTTTACCGATGACCACGCCCGCCAGCCAGACGAGCCCGGCCTACGAATTGAAAAATTCGCTCGCGCGTTCGTCCTTGCCCGCGGCGCAGCAGGACACGAATCTCAAGCTCGCGTGGACGAACTCGGTTTGCATCCTGTTTTTGATCATCGGCATCGCCGGGGCGCGGCGTGGAATCATTGCCATCAAGCCCGCGCCGCCGTTGCAGGAAATCATTCCGGTCGTGGTGGCGCCGCAAATGTTGCCGCCGCAGGAAACGGTCCAGCAAAAACCGCAGGACGAAACCAAAAACGACGCGCCGGTGGTCAACGTCGTCATCCCGCAGACACCGAGCGTATCGTTCAGCGTACCGACCATCGGTACCCTCGTCGGGGACGCGAGTCTTGCCGCTGCGCCGCCGCTGGAGCCGTTGCGCACGAAAGCGCAGATCGGTTTGCTCGATTCCACCGGCGGCGGCGGCGACCGGCCCGAACCGCCGTATCCGTCCATCGCCAAGCAGACCGGCGAGCAGGGGACGGTCATCCTGACGCTCACGGGCGACGACGCAGGCAACATCATTGCCGTGGACGTGAAAACCTCGTCCGGCTATCCGGTTCTGGACCGTGCATCGGTGGATTTCGTGAAACGCCACTGGCGGCTGCCGGCGGGCACGGGGAAATTTTTCCAGACCAGCATCACTTACCAACTTCAATTTTAACCGAACCAAAATAAATTATGCTCGCAAACATCGTCCTCGAATTTTTCCTCAAAGGCGGCCCGGTGATGTGGCCGATTCTCATAAGCGCGCTCGTGGCTGTCGCGGTCGTGGGTGAACGCGCGTTTTGGTGGTGGCGTGAAAGCCAGAAACGCGACCCGCAGAAGTTGGAACAAATCCTGGCCGCACTGGAAAACGTGGATATCACCGCCGCGAAAGATCTTTCCGGGAATTCCGGCGACCCTGTCATCCGTGTGATCCATCACGGTCTGGACCATCTCGGCCACAAACACAGCTCGCTCATCGGCGCGCTGCAACTCGCGGCGGGTATTGAGCTGAAACGTGCGGGGAAGTTTTTGACCGTGATGGACACGCTGGTCACGCTCGCGCCGTTGCTCGGGCTGCTCGGCACGGTCACGGGCCTGATGCGGGCGTTTCTAAATATCGGCAGCGCGGAACTGGCGGTGACGAGCGTCACCGGCGGCATCGGCGAGGCGCTGATCGCGACGGCCTGCGGGCTGGGCATCGCGATTTTTGCGCTGATCCCATTCAACTATTTTTCCGCGCGGGTGGCGCAGTTGCAGTTTGACCTGGAGACGGCGGCGACGAATGTCGAAGTCATGGTGGGCGGCGGGAAATCCGGCGAGACCGTCCAATTGCACAAGCCATCCACGCCCGGATCGGCCACGAGCCACTGAACGTGAAATTATCCTCGCCCATTCCGAAGCGCCGTTCGCGGATCGTCATCATTCCGCTGATCGACATCATGTTCTTTTTGCTGGCGGCGTTCATGATGGTGAGCCTGCAGATGAGCCGCACGGAAAACATCAAGGTCAACCTGCCGGACGCGTCCCAGGCAAAGCAGGATTACAAACCCGACATGATCAACATCGCCGTGGACAAGGCCGGCGCGGTCTGGCTGGAAAAAAGCCGGATCACGATGCCGGAGCTGAGCCTGGTGGTGAGCAACCGTTTTCGCGCGGACACGAACCTGCCGGTGTACATCAGCGGCGACCGCGATACGTTGCACGGCGACATGGTGAATGTTTACCAAGCGGTGCGCGCGGCGGGCGTGCAAAAAGTTTCCTTCATGGCCGAAAGCCATAACCCATGAAAATCCGCACGCCCATACCTGAAAAAAAATCGCGGCTGGAAATCATTCCGCTGATCGACATCATGTTTTTCCTGCTGGCGTCGTTCATGATGATCGCGTTGCAGATGCAGATCGTGCGGACGGTGAAGGCGAACCTGCCGACGGCCACGCTCGCGACTTCCAACCAAAAACCGGACCTGGTGAATGTGTTGGTCAATCGCGACGGCCAGGTGTCGGTGGACCAAAAACCGATCTCCTTCACGGACCTGAACACGATGCTGACGAACCGCTTCAGCTTGAACACAAATCTGCCCGTATTCATCACCGGCGCGCAGGACGCCACGCACGGTTCGATCATCTATGTTCTTGATCTGGTGAAACGTGCCGGCATCTCGCACGTCGCGATCGCCGTGAAAGCCGCACCCGACCAGCCTTGAATTTCATGAAAAACTTCCAGCAAAACCTGCTCATCATCCTCGCGCTTGCCTTGTGCGCGCTGTGCGCCTTTCAATGGCGTGAACAGACCCTGCAGCGCAACGAGATCACAACGATGAACGGCATCCTTTACGATAAAAATGTCGCCATCCGCGACGCGACCAATTCCATCGCCACGCTCAACGCGCAAATCACGCAGATGGATGCGAGCCTGACCGAGGTCAAGGCCGAGGCCGCGACCAACGAGCAACTGGCGGCGACACAAAAGAAGGAAATCTTTCAATTACAATTCGCGAACGCGAATTACACGAACGAAATCGCGCAGTACAAGGACGGCGTGGACGCGTTGTCGGCCAAGTTGAAGGATGCCTACGCCGGGATCGAAAAACAAAACGAGGCCATCACCAACCTGGTCTCCCAGCGCGACGAATTCGTGAAAAAATACAACGACGAGGTGAAGGAGCGGAACGACGTCGTTTCCAAATACAATGACCTCGCCGCGCAGATCCAAAAACAGAAGGGTGATAAACAATGATTTTCAAAACAGTCGCCAAGCGCGGGTTTTAAAATTATCATCATCAACCAAATCATGATTGTGGCTTCAATTTCAGGCGGCGGGTTGCTTTCGATCTATTGTGCGCTGGTGATGCTGGCGTCGCTCGCGGGCGGCTGGCTGCTGCTGGCGGTGCACCTCAACCACACGCGGCTGCAACTAGCGGTGAGCTTGGTCGCGGGATTGATGCTGGGCATCGCGCTGCTGCATTTCCTGCCGGATGCGGAGGAGCAGATCCATTCCATGGACCGCACGATGCAATGGGTGCTGGGCGGTTTTCTGGTGATGTTTTTCGTGCAGCGGTTTTTCCATTTCCATCATCACGACCTGCCGGAGGGTGATCCGGAAGATTGCTGCGAGCATGACCACGGGCATCATCACGAACACGACCACACGAATACGCTGGCGGACAAGTCGGCCAAGCAACTGTCGTGGGTCGGCACGGCGCTGGGACTGACGCTGCATTCGCTGCTGGACGGGCTGGCGCTGGCGGCGGCGGTGGCGGCCGGTGCGCAGGAGGGGCATTCGAAGATCGCCGGACTCGGCGTGGCGCTGGTGGTGATTTTGCACAAGCCGTTCGATGCGATGGCGGTCTCGACCTTGATGACCGCCGGCGGCAAATCGAAGTTCTCCCGCCATGTCTTGAACGGGCTGTTCGCGCTGGCCAGCCCGCTGGGTGCGGCGTTGTTTTATTTTGGCGTGAACCAATTCACCGGCACGCATGGCGCGTTTCTCGGCTATGCGCTGGCGTTTTGCGCCGGGTCGTTCTTGTGCATCGCGAGCAGCGACCTGCTGCCGGAATTGCAGTTCCACTCGCACGACCGGTTCAAGCTTTCGATCGCGTTGCTGGCGGGTTTGTCGATCGCGATCCTCATCGGCCAGCTGGAAGCGGCGCAGTAAAAAGTCGTTTCTCAAGTATCGCTTTTCGGGTAGACTGTTCAACCATGTCGTCTAAAAACAACCAACGTCCGGCGTTCGACATTGTCGCGCTGATGAAGGCGAATGCCGGCAAGAATTACGAACTGCACGCGGAACACATCAATCCCGCGAACG
>DATHOG010000102.1:0-7696 GCA_035485115.1 Candidatus Sulfotelmatobacter sp.
GAGCCTGATGGGCGGCCGGGGCGGCATCGGGCTGACGTTGATCGGTATTTTGACCATCGGCTATCTCGACAAAATTTTAAGCATCAACGCCGTGCCGGAAGCGGGGCGGCTGATGCTGACCGGCGCCATCATCGTGGCCGCGGTGCTGACGCAACGCAGAAAGCAAAGTTGAACCCTTATGAAAAGCTCCAAATCCCAAGCTCCAACCTCCAGAGAAAAACCAATCTCCAAATTACAAAAATCTTCCGTACGTAACCGGCTGTTTGGTGCTTGGATGTTGGCGCTTGGTGCTTTGCTCGCACTTACCGGCTGCAATAAATCCCCCGACAACTCCGCGCCAAACTCCCCTGCCCCGCAAAAACAATTCACCATCGGCATGTCGCAATGCAACCTCGGTGAACCGTGGCGCGTGCAGATGAACGCAGACATCGCCGCCGCCGCCGCGAAACATCCCGAACTCAAGGTGGTTTTCAAGGACGCCCAGAACGACACGCTCCAGCAACGCGCGCAAGTGGAGGAATTCGTCAGCGCCAAGGTGGACTTGCTCATCATCAGCCCCAAGGAGGCGGTGCCGTTGACTGAACCGGTGGCCCATGCGATGGAAGCGGGCATCCCGGTGATCGTGCTCGATCGCCGTTTGCAGGGCACCAATTACACCTGCTTCATCGGCGCGGATAACCACAAGATCGGCAAGGCGGCCGGCGAATGGATCGTCAAGGCGCTCGGCGGCAAAGGCAACGTCGTCGAATTGATGGGGCTGCAGACCTCCACGCCCGGCCAGGACCGGCATAGCGGCTTTCTGGAAGGCATCGCCGGCTCGGACATCAACGTCATCTTCCGCGCCGACATGAAATGGCTGGAACCGGATTCCCGCCAGGAAATGGAATCCGCCCTCGCGCGCTTTGACAAAATCGATCTGGTCTATGCACACAATGATCCCGGTGCGCATGGCGCATGGCTGGCCGCCAAGGCCGCCGGCCGCGAAACCCAGATGAAATTTGTCGGCATTGATGCGCTGCCGCAGGAAGGCGTCGTCTATGTGAAACAGGGAATCTTGGACACCACGTTCCAATATCCGACCGGCGGTGCGGAGGCGATCGACACGGCCTTGCAGATTTTGCATGGCGGAAGTGCGCCCCGCGAAATCGTCCTTGGCACCCGCAGGTTCACCAAGGACAACGTCGCCCAGGGCGGTGAGGAACTGAAATAAAGGCAGCAGGAAGAATGCAGAATGAAGCAGTTAAAACACTTTCTCGCAGGACTGGTGGTTTCCACATTCTTCGTTCCGGCTTCCACCTTGGCACAAAATTCAGCACCGCAAATTTCGGTTACCTGCGGCGATTTTGTAAAAATTTACGACCCCGGCGTCGGCGAAAACGAAAAATGGTATATCAACGATCATTGCTTCATCCGGGATGAACACGGCCTCTGGCACCTGTTCGGCATCACACGGCAGGAGCCGGCCCGGCCAATGGAAGAAATCCATTTCGCGCACGCCACGGCCACGACTCTGCTTCAACAACCGTGGGACAAACAACCGTTCGCTTTGGACGTGGCCACCAATGCACCGTGGAACGAAGTCCATTTGTGGGCACCGGATGTGATCTATCACAACGGATTGTATTACATGTATTATTGCGCCGGGGACAAGGACCATTCGAAATACAAAATTCATCTAGCCACCTCGCCGGATTTAGGGACATGGCTGCGCTCGCCGAAAAACCCGATGGTCGTGGACGGCTTTGACGCGCGCGATCCGTACATCCTGCGCGTCAGCAACAAATGGGTGATGTATTATTGCGCCACCAGCAAACCGGAACGCGGCAATCATGTGGTCGCCTGCGTGACCAGCGATGACCTGCTGACGTGGACGAACCGGCAGATCGTTTTCACCGATCCCACAATCGGCACCAGCGCCGGTCCCACCGAATCGCCGTTCGTGGTGCAGCATGGGGACTCCTGGTATCTATTCATCGGCCCGCGTGACGGCTACGATGGCACGGATGTTTTTGTTAGTCGTGACCCTTTTCATTGGGACATCGCGGACAAGGTTGGTCATTTCCCGGCCCACGCAGCGGAGATCGTGCGGGACACGGATGGCAAATGGTACATCAGCCGCGCCGGCTGGGGCCGTGGCGGCGTATATCTTGCACCGCTCGTCTGGAAAGATTGACATATTTCTTCACCCCATGAATCGCCCTGCACTTCTTTGTGGCACCTTGATTTCCAGCCTGATGCTGATTGGCGACCCCGCACATGCGGCTTCCGACGACATCCGTCTGCGCATACCGCTGAAAATTTCAACACGTCCTTGATCATGAAAGCATGTTCCTTGCTGCGGGCTTTGTCTCTGGCTGCGCCGCTATCAACCACCTTGCCGGCGGTGGCGGACTTGCCGGTCGTGCCGGTGGGATACGATGCCTATCGCCAGTGGGATCGCTGGCCGCAGCAACACATCGGCGTGCGCGCTTACCTGTCCAGCACTTACGACCGCACCGGTGGAAACGAGGGCGCGGACGCCAGCCACTTTCTTTACCAGTCGGCCGATGATTTCAATGTGGCGCTCGATGTGAACGGGCCGGGCATTTTATATTTCGTGCGTTACAACCACTGGCATGGCAGCCCGTGGCACTACATGGTGGACGGACATGATTATCTGGTCCAGGAAACCCGCACGGCGGATCCGCTGCATCCGGCGGCCAATTCGATATTTCTTCCGGAAAAGGCATTTCCCAGTCCGTTGGCCTTGACCTGGTCGGCAACCAAAGGTGCGGATTTGTCGTGGGTGCCGGTTCCATTTGCCGACTCCTTCCAAATGGCCTACTCGCGGACGCATTACGGCACCGGCTACTACATCTACGACCGATTCGTGGGGGGAATTCCACTGTCGGAACGAATTCGTTCCTGGACCACCAATACGGTGCCGCCAGATGACGTGCTGAAACTCATTGCGCATTCCGGCGAAGATTTGCTGCCAGCGACAAACTCGCGCGCAGCGATCAAGCTTAAATTGGAAGAGCAAAACGGTTCCTTCGAACTTTCCACCAATCAAGCCGCCGGATTTTTAAATTTTACCAATGGGCCGGAGATGATCCGGGCGCTGGAATTTTCCGTGCCGAGGGATCAAGCCATCGAATTCGGACACGCCCGGTTGCGCGTCACCTGGGACGATCGTTCCGCGCCTTCCATTGATACGCCGGTGGCGTTGTTCTTCGGGACCGGCACGCTCTACAACCGCGACGGGCGGGAATATTTGGTGAAGGCATTCCCGGTTCATGTACGGTTCGACGACAAGGAAGTACATCTGGCGTGTTATTTTCCGATGCCATTTTTTCACACGGCGCGTTTTGAACTGGTCACGACGAACGAGCCGGTTTTTCCGGTCCATTGGTCCGTGCGTTCCACACCATGCGAAGAACCGGCCAATCACCTCGCTTATTTCCACGCAACTTACCGCGATATGCCGCAACCGGAACCGGGCCGGGACCTGCTATTGCTGGACACACGGGAAACGGAAGGCGGCGGCGACTGGTCCGGCCAGTTCATCGGCACATCGTTCATTTTTTCCGATCGCGCCAATTTGACCACGTTGGAGGGGGACCCGCGGTTTTTCTTCGATGATAGCCAGACTCCGCAGGCACAAGGCACCGGCACCGAGGAATGGGGCGGCGGCGGTGATTATTGGGGCGGGCAAACCATGACGTTGCCGTTTGCGGGGCATCCCACCGGCGCGCGCAAGGTGTCGGAAGCGAAAAATGACGAGGACAAAATCGAATCCGCCTACCGTTTCCTGCTGGCGGACCTGATGCCGTTCGGTCGCAACGCCGTGATCCGGCTCGAACACGGCGGCGAAGACCAGTCCACGGAACATTACCAGACGGTGGCGTTTTGGTATGGCCTGCCGGCGGCATCGCTGGTGAAGACGGATGAATTGAAGATCGGCGATACGAACAGCGAAGCCGTCCACCAATATCATTCGCCGCAAGCTTCCGCGCCGTATGAAATCGTTTCCCGCTATGAATGGGGTGTGGACAAGCTCGGCGGCAAGGAAGTTTTCCCGGCGGAATCCGATTGGGGCCGCAAGACTTCGGGTACATCCGAATTTACGCTCCAGCTCGCACCGGATAATTTCGGCGTGCTGCTGCGACGCAAACTGGATTACCAGTTTCCGAATCAACGCGCCGAAGTTTTTGTCTCGGACGCTGACCGAAAATCACCGCGCTGGCGTCCGGCGGGTGTCTGGTATCTGGCTGGAGGCAACACCTGTGTCTATTCCAATCCCAAGGGGGAGCTTGGGGCCACTGAACATCGCGTGGAAACCTCCAACCGCCGTTTTCGTGACGATGAATTTCTCATTTCACGGAGGCTGACCGAAGGCCGCAGCGCCATCCGTGTCAAAGTCCAATTCCAGCCCGTGGAACAGCCGTTGTTTCCAGGCCAGCCGTTGACAGAACTTGCCTGGAGCGAAATAAAGTATTCGGCCTACTGTTTCAAAATGCCGGCGTTCCAGCCTTAAGAATTGGGGCGATATTCCGCGCACGGAATAAAGCCGATGCGTGTCCGGCGATGGGAGTTTATTTCCGTTGACAACCAATTGGTTACTTGTTTGTCTTGGCCTGTAGCTAGAACCCTAATCAGAAGGCAAAAAAGGATCAATTATGGCCGTATCAGAAAAAGTAATTCGTGCCCGGGCTAAACGTGCTTATCAACATTTCTCGATCACCCTGTTAGTTTGTTGTTTGGCCGCCCTTGTCTTGCCATTGACAGCGGCCGGGCAAGCGAACGGGCGTCAAACTCTCCACGGCCACATACCCAACGGCATCGCTGGTTTGAAACCTTTGGGACAGCTTTCCGGACAGACAAACCTGCAATTGGCCATCGGCCTGCCGCTGCATAACACATTGGAACTGAACAATCTGCTGCAACAGATCTATGACCCGCACAGCCCGAATTATCGTCATTTTCTGACGCCAGAGCAATTTACCGAACGGTTTGGGCCGACAAAACAGGAGTATCAAGCCGTCGTCAACTTTGCCAAAGCCAATGGCCTGAAGGTGACCACCACCCACCCCAATCGATTGATTTTGGACGTGAGTGGAACGACTGCAACCGTGGAAAAAGCGTTTCAGATATCGATGCAGGTTTATCAGCATCCCACGGAAGCACGGAAATTTTACGCACCGGACACCGAACCCTCGGTAAGTTCCAGCCTGCCGATCAACTACATCAGCGGCCTGGATAATTTTTCGCTGCCCAAGCCGCGTCTGCACGCCACGCCGATACCGGTAGCGCAGTCAAGAAGCGTGACACCAAATGCCGGTGCCGGTCCCAGCGGCACTTTTACGGGCAAAGATTTTCGGGCGGCGTATGTGCCGGACACCACGATGACCGGCAGCGGCCAGGTTGTCGGCCTGCTGCAGTTTGACGGTTACACGGCCAGCGACATCACCTATTACGAGAGCTACAACGGACTGCCGAACGTACCGTTGCAAAACGTTTTGATCGATGGCGCGACCGGCAACCCCAGCCATGGCGGCGGCGAAGTGGAAGTTTCCCTGGACATTGAGATGTCCATTTCCATGGCGCCGGGATTGTCCAAAGTCATGGTTTACATGTCTAGTGGTTCGTGGGTGGACATGCTTAATCGGATGGTTACCGATAATCAGGCCAAACAAATAAGTTGTTCGTGGTACATCCCGAACGGTTCCGCCAATCCGAACACCGATGTCATTTTTCAAGAGATGGCTGCGCAAGGTCAAACCTTCTTCACTGCGTCCGGTGATTCCGATGCCTTCACCGGATTAATCCCTTTTCCCGGTGACACGCCATACATCACCGTGGTCGGCGGCACAACCCTGACCACCACCGGTCCTGCCGGCGCAAGAGTTTCTGAAAACACCTGGAATCGAAATAATGGCATCGGCACCGGCGGCGGCATCAGCACGCAATATTCGATACCAAGCTGGCAGACCAACATCAACATGACACCCCCGCAAGGTTCGACCACCAAGCGAAATGTCCCGGACGTGGCGTTGACAGCGGACAACGTATATGTACGGGCGGATGGGGAAGATTATTATGTCGGCGGCACGAGCTGCGCGGCGCCGTTGTGGGCGGGATTCATGTCGCTGGTCAACCAGCAGGCTGTTGCCAGCGGAAATTCCACGGTGGGTTTTCTTAATCCCACGGTCTATGCCCTGGGCGGCAGCGCCAATTACAGTTCTTGTTTCCACGACATCACGACCGGGAACAATACCAGTGCCAACAGCCCGACACACTTTTACGCCGTGTCAGGCTATGATCTTTGCACCGGCTGGGGCACGCCGGCCGGACAAAATTTGATCAGCGCCCTGGCCAACCCGGAGGCGCTTCTCATCGCGCCAGCGAATGGATTCGCCGCCATCGGCGGAGCCGGCGGGCCGTTCACCGTCTCATCGGAAATTTTTTCCGTGACCAATTCGGGAACCAACATATTGAACTGGACCCTCAACAACACCTCCCAGTGGCTGAGTGCTTCTTCAACCGGGGGCGCGTTATCCCCCGGCGGGCCGGCGGCGAGTGTGACCATCGGATTGAACACCACCGCCAGCAACCTGGTGGTGGGCAGCTACTCCGCGACCTTGTGGTTTACCAACCAGAACGACGGTTCCGGTCAAGGCCGGCAATTTTCCCTGAGTATTATCAGCCCGCCAACCATCACCACTCAACCGGCCAATCAATCGGTTCTGGATGGAGCCACCGCAAATTTCAACGTGCAAGCGACCGGCGGCCTGCCGCTGGCATACCAATGGCAATTTAACGGCACCAATCTGACGGATGGCGGAAACATTATAGGTTCTGCGACCACTAATTTGACCATTGCCAACGTATCCAGCCCCAGCGTCGGAACCTATTCTGTCATCGTGACCAATCTGGCCGGCATGGTGACGAGTTCAAATGCCACCCTGGCCATCACTCCATCGGCTCCGGTGATAACCTCGCAGCCGGCAGATCAAAATGTCGTCGCCGGTACCACGGCAAATTTTTCAGTCGGTGCCATCGGCAGCAAACCATTCGGTTACCAATGGCAGTGTAATTCGACCAATATTTACGGGGCTACCAATGCTTCACTCGCGGTCCCGAATGTTCAATTGGCCAATGCCGGCAATTACTCCGTTGAAATCACCAACAGTTATGGATCCACAAACAGTTCAACTGCTGCATTAAATGTTGTCTATGTGCCATTGATCACCGGATTTACCCCCGCGTCAGGCACGCCGGGAACGAACATAACAATTCTCGGAAATAACTTCAGTTCGGTGGCGACGAATGACATCGTCTATTTCGGGGCGGTGACCGCGGCGGTGACGTCCGCCAGTCCGACAAATTTGGTGGTGACCGTTCCGACCGGGGCGACCTTTGCCCCGATCACGGTGACGGTGTTTGGTTTGACGGCCTACTCTCCCAGTCCGTTTATGCCCGAGTTCTTGAGCGCGGGCAGTCTGAGCACAGCCTCCTTCGCCGGGCCGACGAACCTGACGGCCGGCAACGAGCCATATCGTGTAGCCGTCGGTGACATGGACGGAGACGGCAAGGCGGACGTGGTGGTGCTGAACGTCGGAACAATCGACATCTATCGCAACCTGAGCACCAACGGCCTGCTGGCGACGGCATCCTTCGCCCCGCCGGTGGTGTTGACCGTGCAAGGGGGCAGCGC
>DATHOG010000103.1:0-9812 GCA_035485115.1 Candidatus Sulfotelmatobacter sp.
CAAATCGTAAATCGTAAATCGTAAATCGTAAATTATTGAGCATGATTCACGGCCGCCTTCACCTCGTCGATCGGCAGCGGCTTGTTCTGGTCAAAGGTGCCGGCGGGAAATTCCACGTTGTATTTTTCCGCACTGAAAGTGATCCGGGTCAGGTCACCGTCCGGCTCGCGCATGACCACTTCCCGCGTGGCCGAGAGGTCCGGTGACAGATGGATTTCCATTGAGGACATGATGCCGCGCACGGTCTCGCTTTTCGGCACGAACGTCAGCACCGTTTCCGTCCCGTTGGTGGCCGTGATGTCAAAATCCGCAAGCATCGCGTCCATTTTGCCGCTGTTCATCGCGGACATCTGGTCCATCGCGCGTTGCAATGCCTCGGGAAAACCGAGGTTCAACTTCTGCCATTTGCCATCGCTGAACTCGAACTGGGCCACGTTCTTTTTCTCACCAAGCATGATGGTCTGGTAGGGCGCAGTCGTCTCCCAGCGGATTTTACCGGGCTGGGCGATGAGCATCACGCCCTCGGTCTTCAGCGGCTCCGCGAACATCTTCAACTCGCGCACCTGGGTAAATTCCATGAACACCGTCTTCGAGGTCGTCGCGCGTTTGGAAAAAGTTTCCATGATGGCGCGCACATCCGCGCCGCCCGCCGGCGAAACGTCGTTCGTGGCCGCAGACGCGGCGAGTGTCAGCGCGGACAAAAAAATGGCGGCAAATAATTTCATTTCAGCAATTCATCAAGTCTCACCACTTCATAATCCAATTTACGAAGTTCGTCCAATAACGATTTCACCGTGGCCAGAAGTCTTTCCGCCGGAATTTTACCGTCATGCAGCAAAATGATCGAACCCGGCCAGAGGTTGCGCCGGATGCGCGCGACAACTGTTTTTGGCCGGCTGGTTATCGTGTCCAAGCTGCGGATGTTCCAGCCAACGACCTTTAAATTCAAATCGCGCGCAACCCGGAACGTGTTGGGGTTCGACAAGCCGACCGGCGGGCGGAAAAATTTCGGCGCGATGCCGGTCGCTTTTTCAACCGCCGTTTGTGCGCGCAGCAGTTCGGTCTTCAATTTTTCCCGCCCGTAGAAATTGGTGTAATTGCTGTGCGCAAACGAGTGGTTTTCCACCAGATGTCCCTCGCTCAAGATTCGCGCAGTGATCTCGGGATTCTGCTCCACGTTCTTCCCGATGCAAAAAAAAGCGGCCGGAACCTTTTCCGCGCGCAGCAGGTCGAGCAGTTGCGGCGTGGAGTTTGCGTCCGGCCCGTCGTCAAACGTCAGCGCGACGTGTTTTTTCGACCCGTTACCGGAACAGATGAAGTTGCCGAAAAACCGGAGTTGCGGAATTGCGACCCCAAAGCCAAGCACGACAAAAAACACCACCGGCAGAAATTCCATCAGAAAAAAACTGTGCCGCAAAATCGCCGCCGAAAAAGCGCAAACAAATAGCACGACAATGACAGCAAAGCGGCTGTATTTCATGGCTCGATGAGGCAAATCGCCTTGGCGCCGCGTAACGACAGTGTATAAAGCAGCACCCCGCCATTTATTTCCCGGGCGATCTTGATGGCCTGCGAAAATCCGAACGCAGACGCGGAATGAAATTCGCCGCAGTCTTGTTTATAAGTCCGGTGCTCCAGAAATTTTCCAGCGCGCTTGGAAAGCTCGGTAACGACCGTTTCAAATTTTTCATCAAGCTGCGGGTACCCTTTCGCGCCGGTCAGGATGACGCCGACATTTTTTAAATCCACCGTATTCGATATCCATACGGCCTCGTATCCGGCATCGAACGGATTTTTACAGCGGCCAATTTTCAACGCGGAAATTCTGGCGAGCGGAGTTGGAACCTTTTCCGCACGCGCAAGGCTGGCCACGACTGCGCCTTCCCCGGGCTTGGTGGTTTCATTCCACACGCCCCAGCGCTGGCCAATCTTCAAAAGATATTTGTCCACTTCGTCCACGGCGCCGGCCAGCGCGCAGTCGGCCTCGTCGATCGCCAACTGCGACATGCACTGCCACAGCGCGCATTCAAAGGTGATTTCGCCCACGGTCGGCGCGGAATTCATCGCGCGTGCGCCCTGGTCCATCGCCACCTGTCCGGCCGGCGAGTTGTGGACTGAATTTGGAAAACGTGACGGCATCGGTTCGCGTTCGTCTTTCGCGATATGATTCTCGATGAAGGTTCCCGCATCTTCCAGACAGCCAAGCCCGGTACCGATGGCAACGGTGACGCGTTGCAACGCATCCGGCGGATGGCTCTGCCGGGCCGTGACGAGCGCCATCTTTTGCAAACGGCTGGAACGGCGACGCTGGTTCAGCGTCAGCGCTGCAACATCCGGCGCCCCGCAACTATGGACGAGGCCTTTGCCCGGCGGCAACGGCGCGGTGATTATTTTTTCCACAATCGCGCCCGGCCCGATGACGCCGATGCCGCCCACGACGACGGATATTTTTTCCGGTGCGCGGGTTTGGGGGCTTGTTTCCGCCTTGGAAAAAATCAGCACGCCGTTATTGCCGCCGAAGCCGAAAGAATTGCTCATCACGTGATTGAAATGCGCATGCTGTTTTTCCGTTACCGGCTCGAGGCCGATGGTCGGGTCGCACCTGGTGAAGCCCGGATTCGGCGGCAATTCCTGCCGCCGCAAAGCCTCGATGCACACGACCGCCTCCAGCGCGCCGCTGGCGGCGAGCGCATGGCCGAAAATCCGTTTCGTGCTGGAAAATGGCGGTACGCGATTGTGAAAAACAGTTTTCAACGCGATGGCTTCCGCCAGATCATTGTCGCGTGTGCCGGTGCCATGCGCGTTGACATAACCGATTGCACCCGGCTCAAGGTTGGCGCGCCGCAGCGCGCTTTGCATCGCCGCCGCCGCCCCCGCACCCTGGGGATGTGGTGCCGTGGCGTGATACGCATCACAACTCGTTCCCCAGCCGGTCAGCCGCGCCAAAACTTTTGCGCCCCGCTTCGAGGCATTTTCTTCCGATTCCAGAACCAGTATGGCCGCGCCTTCACCATGGCTCATGCCCGCACGCGTCACGTCGAAGGGACGGCAGCCCTGCGCGTCCACCAGCAGCAGCGAATGAAAACCGCCCCACGTCATGCGCGAAAGCGAGTCCGCGCCGCCGGCCAGCATCACGTCCGTCTCGCCGGACATGATCATTTCCGCGGCCTGTGCGATGGCCAATGCGCTGGAAGAACATGCCGTGGCGAGTGCCATGCCCGGACCGAGCAGTCCAAAATCATTCGCGATTAAATCAATCGTCGTCGAGCATTCATGAAAACGCGTCGGGCGGGCGCGCATTTTCCCGCGCTTGATGAGCGTGGTGAGAAAATTTTCGCTGTCAAACGAACCGCCGACGGACGATCCCAGGATGATTCCCGCGCGCTCGTCGCCGTCCAGGAAATTTATTTTTGCGTCCGCGATGGCGTCGCGCGCTGCGAGCCAGCCGAGTTTGTCGCTGCGCGAACTGCGCGTCGGCGCGCCCAGCGCAATCAGGTCCATTTGGATTTCTCCGCTGATGACCTGGCCGTAGCGCGGCGAGGGGAAAAGGGTCAGGGGCCTTAACGCGCTCCGGCCCGTCGCGACCGCGCGCCAATTATCTTCCACGCCAATGCCGGCGGCGGAAACGATGCCGATGCCGGTAATGACTGGAAATTTTGCAGACACAAATTATTGCGGCCGCTTGGCCGCTATAAAATCGGCAAGGGTGCGCACGGAACGGAAGGCCGGTCGGCCTTCCTCAATATCCTTGATGACGATGCCGTATTCTTTTTCGAGCAGCACGACAAGTTCGAGCGCGTCAATCGAGTCAAGGCCGAGGCCCGTGCCGAAAAGCGGCGCGTCGTCATCGATCTGCTCCGGCGTGACATCCTGCAGCTTGAGCGCCTCGATGATTTTCGATTTCAGTTCGTGTGTGGAGACTTGCATGTTATCCCGCTGATTTTGAGGAAGAAAGTAGCGCACAGAACGACTTGATGTCACGGTCAAAGTCCGGCAATTCCATGATTCCGCCGCCCCGTTTCACCAAAACCGCATACGCCGCCGCGGCTGGCACGGCGGAAATCACCTGTGCACAATCGGCGGTGACAGCCTCGCAAAAAACGCAATTGCACGCATCCGCTTCGCCTCGTGAAATCATGTCCGCCGCTTCGCGCAGGAGTTCCCTGCCGTCGCCGACAAAGCAAAGGTCCGGCCCGGTCAATTTGAAATGGATCGCGATCTCGCCGATCGCTGCGCTCGGCAACGTGTAGGCGAACAGCGTCGGTCCCGGCCCGCCGGCGCCGTTGCGACTGTTCCAAAAATTCACATCGGTCGAAAGCGAACCCGCGCTTGCGGCAAAAACGATGCCGACGCGACCGTTTGCGAAATCGGAAAAGTCCGTCTTCAATTCCGCCACAGCAAGCAGCGAAAGCTGGCTCTGCAAATCCAGCCGCCCAAACCGCTGGCCGAGCCGCGCCGTTTTCAAACCGGCTTCGGTCACGCTGGCGGCTGCGGCGATGGACAACTTATTCATGGCTTAAAATTAGCGCGCCGTTCATACCGCCGAAACCGGTGTTAAGTTTTAAAACATTTTTCACACGCACACCAAATTTTGGTTCACGCAGCAGGTTCTTGGGCGTGCCGTCAGCGGGTGTCTGCAAACGCGGTGTGCCCGGCAGAAAACTGTTTTCCATCGCCAGCGCACAGCAAATCGTTTCAATAACGCCGGCCGCCCCGAGCGTGTGGCCGAGCATTCCTTTGGCGCCACTGACCGGCGGACAGGCATCGCCAAAGATGGTTTTGAGCGCGAGCGATTCCATCGCGTCATTATAGGGCGTGCCGGTGCCATGCGCGTGGACCAAATCAATTTCTGAGGGCGAAACCTGTGCGTTATCAAGCGCGGTGCGGATCGCCTGTGCCAGGCCGGAACCATCACGCGACGGACCGGTGAGGTGGTTCGCGTCATTGCTGCCGCCAAATGCACGGATGCTTATCCCGGCGTCAGGCGCAAAGTCCCGACGTGTCAAAACGATCGCCGCACCGGCTTCGCCTGCGCTCAAGCCGCAACGACCCGCGTCAAACGGACGGCAACCCTGCGGATCTAGCGCCTTCAAGGCGGTAAAACCGGAAACGACAAATTCCGAAAGCGCATCCACACCGACAACATAAACCGCATCGACCTCCCCGCGCTGTATCAGTTTCGCGCCCTGAGAGATTGCAACGAGCCCGGAGACACACGCGATCGAAATTGTTTGCACGGTTCCGCGAACACCAACTTCATCGGCCAGATCCTTCGCCAGCAAATCGGCATGGAGATGCCGGCGGGCCGGTTCGGAACATGGACGATGGTCGGAAATCAACTCGAGTGCGGTAATGTTGGCCTTGGTCGTGGACAGGACCAGGCCGATTTTTTCAGCGGGAATTTTTTCGAGAATTTTACCGGTATGGGCACGTGCCTGACCCAAGGCTCCGGTCGCCAGGCCCCACGCGGGATTTTCGTCGTCAAAATTTTTACACGCCGCGCCGACGACGCTTGACTGGAAGCGCGGTGCGGAAAATTTTTCGACCGCGCGCAGGCCGCTGGAATTTGTTTTCAGCGCGTCGAGCAACGGTTCCAGGCCGTTGCCGACGGCGGAAACCGCGCCACAACCGGCAATGACAACATCACGCATACAACGACAAATCTCCCGTCACAATAATTTCACCGTCGCAGGAAATTTTACCGCTCACCATCAACATTGGACCGAGGCGGCGTTTCTCCTGGACTGCGATGTGCAGGACTTTTCCGGCCGGCACCGGTGAAATGATTTTGAAATTGGACGCGGCGACCAACATTCCGTGGACTTCGCGACCCTGCTCGCCGCCGGATCTTTGTCTTTGACCCAGCGCGGCGGCAACGGTCTGCGCGAGACATTCGACCAGCGCAGTTTCCAAGACCTTGCCGTCCACCACGCAATAATCCGTGCTGGAAAAACAAGCGGTCGCGGTGGCGACCTTCTCCTCGCAGCTCGTCAGCGCGTTGATGAAACGCATCGGCGCGCGGTGCGGGATGAGATTTTCAATCTGGTCAGGCATTCAAGATTTCGTGGGTGCCGGCTGTGCCGCCAGCGGGGATTTCTCCGGCGATGGCTTTGGTGCGGCGGCGGCTTTGTCCTCCTCCCAGAACGGAAAGAAATTATACCACTGAAACGGGTCGCGATGCATCATGGCCTCCAGTTCATAGGCGAAGTTTCCGGCGCATTGTTTTAGATAGGCGTCACGCTCATGGTGCGCGGGCATCTGCGGGTGCTGGGGGGTGGAACCGAAAAAACGATAGCGTCGGCCGGGCTCCCGCAGGCTGAAAACGTGCATGAGCGGCGCGCCGGCGATGGAGGCCATGACATAGGCGCCGATGGGAAATTTCGCCGTGCCGCCAAAAAACGGGATGGACACGGACGGACTGCCGTAGTCGCGGTCACCGAGCATGGCGACGACTTCACCGCGACGCAACGCGGCGACGAGCGCGATGGCATCCGTCGGCGAGCCGGTGAGCGGCTGTAACTTGAAGGTCTGTTTGGAGGCGTGGTCAAGGATGGCGCGAATCTGGGGGGTCTCGCGGTCGAAGCCGGTGATCGTGATGGGCACGTCAATGCGCTGCAGCAGTTGCGCGGCGGCCTCCCAGTTGCCGAAGTGCGCGGCGAGCAGCATCACGCCGCGTTTTTCGGCGAGCGCGAGGCGTAAATTTTTTTCACTGGCGAATTCAAATTGAAAATTTTTCCGGTCGCCGGCCAGAATCGCGAGCCGGTCAACGATGGCAACGCCAAAGGAATAGAAATGTTTGAACACGAGCCAGCGGCGTTTCCACCACGGCACTTTGCCGAACGCGCGCCGGTGAAACGCTATCGTCGCCGCAATGTCCGGCGAGGCGAACGCGAAATAAACCGTCGGCAGGACGATGAAGGCGTAGCCAGCGTGCAGCCCGAACCGGCGGACGATGGTGGCGAGCAGCCAGACGCCGGCACTTCCGCCGCGCAGCTTGCCCGTGCCGGACCAATGGTTGTTTTCCGCGGCGGACGAATTCATGCAGGCAGGCGGCTGAAATGATTATACATCTGTGGCTTCATGCTAACCGCAGCGGGCAGCTTGGTCAACGCGGCGTGAAAAGCGTTGACTCGGCCATCGTGCAAAAAATAAGATGTTCCCGTCCCGGTTTAAGGAACTTCCAATAATATGAAAACATCCAAACTTTTTCTCGCAACCTTTCTGGCGCTTGGCGCGCTGACGGTCCGTGCCGCGCTGTTTCCCATCGTGGTGGACGGCCATTGGGGTTATGCCAATTCGTCCGGCAAGATTGTCGTCAATCCCCAGTTCGACAAGGCGGAGTTTTTTTCCGAGGATCGTGGCGCGGTGGAACTCGACAAACGCTGGGGCTATGTGGACGAGTCGGGAAAAATTTTGGTGAATCCGCAATTCGACAAAGCCGGTGAATTCCGGGGCGGACTCGCCCGGGTACAGTTCGGTTCTTCCTTTGGATTTGTGAATACCGACGGGAAATACATCGTCAATCCCCAGTTCGATGACGCGCAGAATTTTTCCGAAGGCCTCGCGGCTGTGAAATTGGCCAAGCGCTGGGGTTATATCGACAAGTCCGGCAAAATCGTCATCAACCCGCAATTCGATGATACCGAAAGCTTCTCCGAAGGCCTGGCGGCGGTCCAGATCGGAAAAACCTACGGCTACGTGGACACGGACGGCAAGATCATCATCAACCCGCAATTTGATGACGCCAAAAAGTTTTCCGAAGGCCTGGCCGCCGTGAAACTGAACAAGCTCTGGGGCTTCGTGAACAAAAGCGGCAACCTCGCCATCAATCCGCAGTTCGAAGATATCGGCGCCTTCGTCAAGGGACTTGCGCCCGCGCGCATCGCCAAGCGCTGGGGGTTCGTCGACACGACCGGCCACTTCATCGTCAATCCGCAGTTCGACGACGCGGGGAGTTTCTCCGAAGGGCTCGCGCGGGTGGAGCTTTCCAAGCGCTGGGGCTATGTGGACAAGACCGGAGTTTTTTCCATCAACCCGCAATTTGACGACGCGCTGGATTTTCGCGACGGCCTCGCCCAGGTGAAAATAGGCCGGTTGCTCGGTTACATCGATACCGACGGAAAATACGTCTGTAATCCGGCAAAATAACTTCAATCCGTGCGGGTTTGAAAAACTTTCCCGTCGCGCCGGCACATCAGTTGCACCACGTGACGGCCGGAATAAAAACACGGGGGCACACCGCCCCCGGGCATCACCCACTGGCCGGCCATGTAAAAATTCTCCAGGCCGGGCAACGTCTTTTTGAAGGGTGTGCGCAACGCCTTCGGCGTCGGCGACCAGCCCATGAATGCTCCTTCGTGGTTCAGTGTGTAACGCCAGGTCGTATAAGGCGTCGCGATATCGGTAAGCTCCACCTGCGAGGAAATGCCGGGATAATGTTTTTCCAGCCGGGCGAGGACCTCGGTGCAGATCCCGGTTTTCGCGGCGTCATAACGCGCGCGGTCGTCGCGCAGATCGTTCCAAAATTTCCAGTCAGTGATGAGGAGCACCTGCACGACGGTTTTTCCCGCCGGGGCAAACTTGTCGCTGTAGTTGAAGAAACGCAGCGGAAAGCCGTCGATGACTTCGTTGCCAACACGCATCGTGTCCTTGAACAAGAGAAAATTGAGCGCGGGCTCGTTATTAAATTCACGGTTCACGCCGAAGCTGATGGTCATCAACGGCCGGATGCGCTGCCAGTTTTCGTAACGCGATTTTAGTTTTGCGTTCAAAAACTTTCCACCGAGTAGGTTGAAAATCGTGGAATAACCGTCGCCGGCTGAAACCACCGTGTCCGCGCGGATTTCCTCCCCGTTCTCCAGCCGTACGCCGGTAGCACGGCGGTTTTCGACGAGAATTTCCTTCACCGTGGAGTTGAACCGGATTTCGCCGCCGAGATTTTTGAAGCGCGTCACGAGGCTTTCCGCAAAATCCGCGCAGCCGCCGGTGATGAAGCCCATCTGCCGGTTCGCGAGCAACGCGATCAGAAACATCATGAACCACGCGGGCATCTCCGGCAAAAACAGGTGCGTGAGCATCCGGCGCAAACAGTCATTTTTCACTGCGCGCGAAAATTCGATGATGTTTTTATTGTAAGGCCCGCCCATCCAGCGCAGCGAGCGGCGGAGATGCCACATCTGTTTCAGCAGGCCGAATGGACCGAGGAGTTCGACAGGGGATTCCATCAAATGGAAAATGTCCGTTTTTTGCAACGACCGGACTCCGGCAAAAAATTCGTCAATCAACTTGGAATCCTCCGGCGCGATTTTTTTGAGGTCGGCAACCAGCTTTTCCAGATCCGGCGTGAAGTTGACCTCGTGGCCGGTGTTTTCGTCGACAAAATGAACGTAATCTTCGAGGTCGGGAAAGTGTTTCCCCTTCAGCACGCCCAGCTCTTGATACAGCTTATGGCACGCCAGGCCGGGGCGATGGCCCATCAGATAATGGACGCCGCCGTCGATCACAAAGCCGTTGCGCGGCCAGGCCTTGGCCACTCCGCCCGGCTCGGCATAGTGTTCCAGGATCAGCGCGCGATAGCCGTTCATGCGCGCATAGCAGCCGGTCGCCAGGCCGGCCAGGCCTGCGCCGATGATGATGACTGATTTTTCCGGGGTGGCCGCGCTCACAATGAAAATTCGTTCTGCTTAAATCGTGCGCCAGCAAACACGGCGGCGCTTGCGTGTTCAAGCCAATTCCTGTTGAATCTGCGGAGAAAATCGATGATTGCGCTCAACGGACACAAACTTTCCATCGCCGAAGTCTGGCAAATTTCC
>DATHOG010000104.1:0-21036 GCA_035485115.1 Candidatus Sulfotelmatobacter sp.
CCCAGATAGGAACCGATGCGCAGCGCGAGACATTTTTTGCCGAGCAACACGTTGCCGCCGTAGTTCGAGCCGACGGAGATGATGGTGTTGTCCTGCGGAAAGTGCGCGATGTAGCGGCGCTCGGGATTGAGGTCGAGCATGCAGTGCAGGCCGCGGTTGAAATCGTCGCTGTCGCCGAGCTGTTTCCACGCGGCTTCGCCCATGCGCGCCATGATGCGCATGCTCAACACGACGTAAATGGAGTCGGTGAGTTCCACGCCGACCTTGGTGAGCGGCGAGCCCAGCGGGCCCATGAGGTACGGCACGACATACATCGTGCGTCCGCGCATCGCGCCCTGGCACAGGTCGCGCAGCCGGGCATACATCGCGCGCGGCGCCATCCAGTTGTTGGTGGGGCCGGCCTCCTCCTGCATGGGCGTGCAGATGAAGGTGCATTGTTCGACGCGCGCCACGTCATTCGGATTTGAGCGATGGTAGTAGCAACCGGGCAGTTTGTTCTGGTCGAGTTTGACGAGGATGCCTTTCGCGACGGCCTCGGCGGTGAGCGATTCTTTTTCGGCTTCCGACCCGTCGCACCAGTGGATTTTATCGGGCTGGCAAAGCTTCACCTGTTCCTCCACCCACCGGCGGACGTGCGAGTTGGGCGGATTTTTTTGATCAGAGGGTGTGTTCATTCAATAAAAAATATTTTCGGTTCTTTCCGGACATGTCGATAAAAGCTTCAAGCCTTAAAATGGTACGCTGCAACCGGCGGTTCGATAATAGTGTTTTTGTGCTATAGAGTTAACGAATGTTTTGGAGGAGGGCTGATGGCACAAACAGACCAGAGAGTTTTCATGAATGTTGCAGCCCTGCACTTTGAACGAAAGCGAGGCCTTTTTTGAGCTTTAGAGCATTTTCAAAAATACTGTAGCCATTCGGTTGGGGAAAAAGTAAGGGCGGTCTTTTTGAATTTTGGCTTCGTTTCGGCTCAGTTACAGGGTTTTCCAAACCTGCGCCTTCGCCAAAGCCTCGCCAAAACTCAAAAATCCTCGCTCCGAATGGCTACAGTATTTCTTCAAACGCTCTAGCTTCGTTTTGCAGAATTCGACAGTCGCGGTTGGCAGGCGGTTTCGGGCGGGACGCCCGAAACAACCCGCGGGACGCGGGTGCTACCAATCAAATTATTGGCGCAGGCGGAAGAAGCACTGGGGGCCGACGGACGGCGGATTGGTGTAGGGGTCCGGCGCGCCGGGCACGTCCTGAAAGGAGCCGGTGAGATTCGTGGAAGATTGCAGCACGAAATTTTTATTCCATTGCAGCACAAGATTGTTCCCGGCGGAGGGCGGGTTCAAAACGGGGCCGTAAACGGTGAATTTGGAAACGTCATTGGTGGCAAGCCAGGGGCGCGCGTCCGCCGGGGTCACCGCGGAGTAGCAATTCGTGAAGACCACGTTGGTCGCGTGGCGGACGTAGTACCCGTACGCCGGCAAGTTGGTCCAGATCGTGTTTTCGGGATACTGGCCGCTGTATTCCACCGGCGGATTCGTGGGAATAAAATTCAACGCGCCCTCATACGCGATATTCACATCGTTGAACGTGATGTTCTGGATCTTGTAGTCCACGCCGTTGGTGAAACAGCCGGTGATGGGACAGCCGCGGGTGTCGGTCATGTTCGCGCCGTAGATGTTGCTGAAGGTGATACCGTTGATGCTGCCCACCGTCGCGCCGCTGCGGCTGCCGAGCACGACGAAGATGGCGTTCTGACAGCCGGAAAAATTGATCCGCTGGTAGGTGACGTCGGTGATCTTGCCGCCATCCACCGATTCGACCGCCATCGCCGAGTGGACAGTGTTCATCACGGTGCAATCCTGGAAGGTGATATTTGTGAATGTGCCGGTGCTGGCGGTGCCGAACTTCAGCCCGTTGGATTGCGAACGCGTGATGGTGCAATTTTTCACCAGCACATCATTACAACCGCGGGTGTTGCCGCTCTTGAGGCAGATGGAATCATCGCCGGAATCGATGGTGCAATTGGCGATGACAACATGCCAGCAATCCACCACGTCCGTGCCGTCGCGGTTGCCGTTCAAGCCGTCGTCATTGACGTTGACGTTGCTGATGGTCAGGAAATCTGAATTCATGTTCACCAGGGTCCAGCAACCCGCGTCCACGATGTTGATATTCTGGATCTTCACCGTGTTGCACAGCGCCGTCCAGATGGCCAGCGGCCGCGTGGACTCGACGCCGGACTGGAAATTATTCCGGCCGTTGCCGTTGACCGTGCCGCCGCCATCAATGGTCACATTCGTCGAGCCTTGCGCATAGACCAACGCCAGGTCGCAATTACCTTGCTGGCTGTTGTTTGCCGGCGGATTAAGAACCGGATAATCACTGCTGCTGCCACTGCCGAGCAGCGTCGCCGTCGGGTCAATGTACAGGGTCATGTTGTTCGTCAGGATGATTGTGCCGGACAAGAAGGTGCCGTTGTGCAGCCAGACATAACCGCCGGACGGACAATGGCTGATGGCTAATTGGATCGCCGCGGTGTCCTTGGTCGTGCCATTTCCCGTCGCGCCGTAATTTTTTGCGTCCACCCAGAGGGAATTGGTCTGGACGGTATTGAAGCCGGAAAAGTTGGTCGTGCTGTTGCCGTTGGCGTCGGTCGCAATGATGGTTGCGACATAGGTCATATTGGTGGCCATCGGCGTGGTGTTGGTGGCGAGCAGTTTTTGCGTGGCGCCGGCGGTGTTGAAGACGAGCGTTTGCGGAACGCCGTTGAGCAAAAGCGAAACGTTCGCCCCGGTGACCGTGGACGCCAGTGAATCCACTTCAAACGACATTTTGTTTGTCGGGTTCACGAAATACGCGCTGTTGGTGGGCGTGATATTGAAAATGACCGGTGGAACCAGCGCGGTCGAAACGATCTGCAGGCGGTTGAAATTCTGGTCGCCGTCCTGGCATTGGATGTCGTAGCCGGCGACGCTGTCGATGGTGCCGGAGCCGGTGAGCGACCGGCCGTCGGTGATGTAAAGGACGCTGTTGTCCAGTGCGCTGTGGACGACGAAATGATAGGTGTTGCCCGGTTCGAGCGTGAACTCGCAATTGAAGCCGTTGGTCGTGAACGGAATGCCCGTCGCCAGCGTGCCGCCACCGTCGAGGATCAAAAAGCTGCTGCCGCCCGCCTCATAGCAAAAATCAAAACGCGAGCCGGTGTCGTAATCCAGATAACTGTTCGTGGTCATCCCATTGCGGAGCGCGAAGCCGCCGCGATTGGCCGAGGTGCCGCCGGAAGCGACGCCTTTGCATTGCCATTGGATTTTGAAGGTCTGGCCGGTGGTCAGCGAGGGAAATTGCCGGGCGGCAAATGCCTTGTTCGTGCCCCCGACGCCGTTGCCGTTGGCAAACATGCCCCACGAACTGTTGTTGGTGGTGGCGATAGTGCTGCCGTTGTGGTCATAAAAGCCGGCATAATTTCCCTGCGCATTGTTCCGGACGGTTTGCAGCAGCACCCACGGCGACAACCAGCCGTAGCCGGTGTTCATGCCATTGGTCCAAGTTTGAGAGGCGACGCCCAGCGGATTGTTGGTCCAGATAATCCCGTTGCCGGCATCGTCGTACGCGTAGATCTGTGCTGACGCGGAAACGCAGCCGGCCAAAATTATAGCGGCGAACGAAACCAGCGATGCAAGTCGTGCAAAAATCATATCTAGATCGATTTAAGATAAGTTGTAGCCGTTGGTTTCTGATAATTTTCTCCCTCACCCCGGCCCTCTCCCGCTGGGAGAGGGAGAAACGCTCCCTGCTTTAAACAAAAACGAGCGGCTGGATTGGAGCATACCGTGCTCAATAAAAGAAAGGCAAACATGGCTGTTCCCTCTCCCAGCGGGAGAGGGTCAGGGTGAGGGAGATAGTATGGATACATCTTATTTTAAAATGCTCTAAAAAATCATGGCCCGATCAAAGCGGGGCCGGTGAAATAACGGGACTCGAAGGCGGCGTATAAAGTTTTGCCGGACTTCGCACCGCGTGCCGTGTCGCCGATGCGCACCGAAACCAGCGGGTGCCGCAGAAAGACCGGGGAGGCGGGCGTGAAGGTCAGCTCATCCCCGGCCGGCGACCAGGAAAATTTCCCATCCATGACGGGTGTCGTTGCAAATGACTTTTCCACGCTGGCAACATCCATCGGCTCGCTGAAATGGATCTTGATGGGCGTGGCAGACGGGATGGCTTTCGCGTCGTGCGCCGGAGAAACGGCGGTGACCACCGGGTCCAGCGGCTGGACTTCACTTTCCGCGACCAGAATTTTTGCGGAGGTCGCGGCCACAACCATGGGCGGCGTCCGGCCTTGATCGCGGATGGTGAAGCTTTCCGTGGCGTCGAGCAGGTTTACCAGCCGGGTGCCTGCGGGAAACGCCGTGGGACAACCCGGCAGGGTTTGCGGAACGCCGGCGGTATTGAAGACCACGAACACCTCCTGCGTTCCGAGCTGGCGGGTGAAGGCGAACAGGCCCGGGCCCTTGGCGTTGCTCCAGAGGATTTGTTGTTTGCCGGTTTGCAATGCCGGATATAGGCGGCGGAAATTATTCAGCCGGGCGACGAGCTGGAAGAGCGGATGCGTCTGGTTGAAATTGTCGCCGAGGGACGGGCCCCATTCGAACTGGCCGGCAAACATGTCCTCGCGGTCCCACGGGTCTTTTTTGCCGTTGAACGCCTGTTCGGTGCCGGCATACAGGCACGGTATGCCCTGCGCGGTGTAGAGAAAGGTGAGCGCGACCTGCAACCGATTGGTGGTCGCGCCCGGTTCGCTCATGAAACGCGGCTGGTCGTGGTTGTCGAGGAACGTCACCAACTGGTTTTGCGCAGCGGGATCGTAATTGGCGGCGAGCGCGTGATAATGTTCGGCGAGCCGGCGCGGGCTGCCATCCGCCGTGGCAAAAACGGAAGGAACTTCAAAATAAAGCGAGTAGTCCAAAACGGATTCCAGCTTAAAGGGTCCGCCGCCCATCGTGCCGGTATAGGAACCGATCTTGGCATCGGAACGCGTGGGGACTTCGCCGAACATGAAAAAATTCGTCCGGCCGTGCGCCGCGGCAAATTCGCGGATGGCCGGACACCATTCCTGCCAGAAACCCATCTCGACATGCTTGACGGTATCGATGCGGAAGCCGTCGAAACCCGCCTGTGCGATCCAGAACTCGTAGATCTTTTTCATCTGTTCGCGGACGTAGGGTGTTTCCGTGCGGAAATCATCGAGGCCGCTCAACTCGCCGAGTTCAAGCTGCGTGTCATCGCCGTAATCCTGGATGAAGCCCTGATTGTGGAACAGGTTGGTGATGGCCGGGTTCGCGGCGTTCAAATCGAACGGCGGCGGATATTGCCGGTCAGGATGGCGGAACCGCATTTTGTATCCGTCCGGCGGATACTTAAAATTGGGATAACCTGGATCGGCGCTGTCAATGAGGTTGCCGCCGTGATTCACGACGATGTCATCGATCACCAGAATCCCGCGGGCGTGCGCGGCGGCAACGAGATGCTGCAAATCCGCCATCGTGCCCCAGTGCGGATCGACCTTGTAAAAATCGCGGGCGGCGTAGCCGTGAAATTCACCGCGCGCATTCAGCACCACGGGTGAAATCCAGATGGCGGTCGCGCCCAGCGATTTGATGTAATCCAGTTTTTGCCCGATGCCCTTGAAATCGCCGCCGTGAACGGAAGTGCCGCTGTGGCCGGCCGGATCGTAATTGCCATCGGCGTCGTCATTCGACGGATCGCCGTTGAAGAACCGGTCGGTGACGATTTGATAAATGCTTTGCTGCTGCCAGAAAAGATTTTTGCCGGACTGCGCGTTTGAACCCGGCGCGAGAACCAGTCCGCACAAAATAACCACGGCGGCAAATGGCGATGTGATTTTCATTTCAACGGGCCAGCACGCGATAGAATCTCACGATATTGGTTGCGTTATCAACCAACGAAATGATTCCACCGGTGCCGGGCGCGGTCGAACCGGTGTTCGCCCACGAATAAGCCAGATCCAAGCTGTCGCGGGACTGAAGCTGATATGTCCAGTTGGTCGCGGACTGGCAATTGATCTGAAGCGTGCTGTTAGTAAAAATTATCTGCGCGATGGCAAAGGGTGCCAGGACCGGGAACGATGCCGAGTTGGTCGGATTGGAGCCGTTCAAGAACTCCGTCAAGTTTGACACGCCATCGCCGTCGGGATCGTCCTGGCCGCGCGACAAATCACTTGCCTGACCCAGCGCATGGCCAAAATACGCCAGCCGCCACCAATCGGCAATGCCGTCGGTATCGCTGTAAACATCGGCGATTTTGCGCACCTGCAGGCCGGAAATCCGCGCGTTGTCCACGACGGGCGTAAACAGGACCTGCAATTGCGAGTTGGTGACGGCATTGGTGAAGACCAGCGTGAGCGGCAGGTTCATTCCGCCGGCACTGGCATAAATATCAAAGTTGGTCAGCACCTGTTGACCTTGGATGAAGGCATTGAACAGGCGACTGCTCGAGGTGTTCCAGTAGGTTTCAGCCTCAAGCATGGTGACCTCGTAAACACCTTCCGGGCAATCGAACTGGTAAAGCACGCCCGCCGCATTGGTGCTGAAATGTTCGTGCTGGTAAAGCGATTGCGCCGCCGCACAGATGCCGGTGATGGTGTTGGCCACATAGCCGTTCGTGCCGCCGGAATATCCAAAGGCACCCAGCGTGTAATTCGTATCCTTGAGCCAGGTGTTGCCGCTGCAATCGGTGATGTTGGTCGGGCTGCCGCCGCTGATGCGCTGCAAATAACTTCCCGGGACGTTGATAAAACGGACGCTGACGTTGTTGGTGGCTGAAATATTTCCCGAGGTATCGGTCGCCCGCGCGCTGACGATATGCGGACCGTTCAGAAAATTCGAGCTGTTCAAACTGAAACTCCAAATCGACGTGCCGGAGGCGGTGACCCACGGGCTGTTGTCCAGTTTCACCTCCACTTTTTGCACAGAGACGTTGTCGCCGGCGCTTCCGGAGAGCGACAGATTTTTGGAGATCGTGGCGTTGGCCGCCGGCGTGAAGATGGAGACGGTCGGGGGCGTGACATCGGTGGCGGCGGAAGTGTGAAACTGCATCTGATACGGCCCATACATGACATTGCCGGAAACCGCATCCACCGCTGAATTGGTGACGGTGACGGCGATGGTCGCACGGGTCGCAAAAGTTCCGGAGGGCGTGAACGTCATCGTGTCATGGGCCGCCGACCACGCAAAGGTTCCGGCGACGGAGGGCGAAACGGAGAACGCCGATTGCACGCTGTTGGTATTCATCGGCTTGCTGAATTGCAACACGACCGGCGAGTTGATGGGCACGTTGGTGGTGTCATGCGCGGGCGAATTGGCAATGACCACCGGGTCGAGCGGCTTCCAGTCCGTTTGCGCGACGAACACCTTGGCCGTAGTGCCCGGCACGGTGATCTGCGGCGTCAGCGGGCCGGATTGAACCGTCAGGACTTCGTTGGTGTTGAGCAGGTTCACGATCTGCGTGCCGGCGGCCCAGGTGGTGGAACGATTGGTCAGCGTCTGGCTGCTGGTGGCCGTGTTGAAGACGACAAAGACTTCCTGCGTGGTGGCGAGGCCGGTGGCGAGCCGGCGCGAGTAGGCGAACAAGCCGGGGCTGTCGGGGTCGTTCCATTCGTTGATGTGGCTGCCGGTCTGGAGCGCGGGATAGAGGCGACGGAAATTGTTCAACTGGGCCACCAGTTGAAAGAGCGGATGCGTCATGTTGAAGCTGTCCACGCCGTTCAGGCCGGCGTCCTTGAATTGTCCGGCGAACATATCCTCGCGGTTGTTCGGGTCGGTGGTGCCATCAAACCCCTGCTCGGTGCCGTAATACAGACAGGGAATGCCGCGCGAGGTGTAAAGGAACGTGAGGGCGACCTCGAGGCGGTTGGTGGTCGCGCCGCTGACGCTCAGGAAGCGCGGCTGGTCGTGGTTATCCAGAAACGTGACGAGCCGGTTTTGCGCGGACGGGTCGTAATTGGCGGCGATGGCGTTGTAATGATCCTCGATCTGCTTGGTGTTGCCGTTGGCGGAGGCGAACACGCTGTTGACCGTGTAATACAACGGATAATCCAGGACGGAATCCTCCTTGAACGCGCCGCCGCCCATGGTGCCGGTGAACGAGCCGCACAAGGATTCGGAACTGTCCTCGACTTCGCCGAACATGAAAAAATTCGTCTTGGAACTGTTCGTGGAAGCGTACTGGTGTACCAGCGGACACCAGGTCTGCCAGAAACCGATGTCCACATGCTTCGTGGTGTCGATGCGGAAGCCATCAAAGCCGGCCTGCGCGATCCAATATTCATAGATGGCCGCCATGTTCGAGCGGACATAGGGCGATTCCGTGCGGAAATCGTCGAGGCCGCTCAGTTCGCCAAGCTGCACCTGGTTCGTGTCGTTGAAATCCTGGATGGTGCCGTTGTTGTGGAAATAATTTGTCAGCGCGTTGTTGGCGGAATTGTAGGTTCCATTGTAGGTATCGAACGGCGGGGCGTAGGTGAGCGAGCTGCTGCGATATTTCAACGTGTAACCGGCCGGCGGCGCGAGAAAATTTCCGTAGCCCGAATCCGTGCTGTAAATCAGGTCATCGCCGTGGTTGCAAACGATGTCATCGATCACGAGCAAACCTTTCGCGTGCGCGGTGGCGATGAAATGCTGGAGATCGGCCAGGCTGCCCCAGTGCGGGTCCACATGGAAAAAATCACGGGCGGCGTAGCCGTAAAATTGCCCGTTGCCGTTCAAGACGATGGGCGAAATCCAGATGGCCGTCGCGCCGAGCGCCTTGATGTAATCGAGCTTTTGCTCGGCGCCCTTGAAATCGCCGCCGTGGACGGAACCGGAATTGGCGGCGTTGAAATTGCCATCGGCATTGTCATTGGAGGTATCGCCGTTGAAGAAGCGGTCGGTCATGATCTGGTAGATGCTCTGCGCCTGCCAGAAGGTGTTGGTGGCGTTTTGGGCGCGGGCCGGGAGGCCATGCAGAACGGCGGCCACGGTGCAAAAACAAACGAATGCGAATCTGGGCAGCATCGGAATTTGGGGATCGCGCCCGCCTTCGGGCGCAGTTCGACGAGCCCCGCGTCGAATTTTTGCGGCGCGCAAAGACCAATTAAAACTTTCGGTCCACCATGCGCCCGGTCCGGCGGACGGGGCGTCCGCCGGAACGCGCGAGGCGCGCGTGCTCCCCAAACAATCAAATTGAAACAAGGACTGCCCAAATCGGGCGAGGCGAGCGGGAACGGGTGAACCTGCCATTTGCGATGACCAATCTTGCTTCACGAAGGAGTGGTCACTTTTGAATCTCCAACACCACGGTCACGTGACGGACCGGGTCGCCCGATGATTTGTCCACGGGGGTACCCGTCTCCGGTTTGATGATGACCGTGAAATAATGGGTTGCAGGGTTGAACTGGACGGCGTCGTCGAGACCGGCCAGCACGGTGGCTTTCGGTTCGCCGCTGGCGAAGCCATGCAGGACGACGGACTTTTCATTTTCAGCGAGCACGAGGCCGACCGTCAGCTTGTCGGGGTCATCGGACAACGAGTCGATCCGTTCCTTGCCGGTGCCGACGAATTTTCCCTTGTCGCCGAGGAAGGCGATGCCGCTTTTGCCGACGGGGGCAACGACGTAAAACGCCGAATCATTTTCCGCCAGCGGCGATTCAAAGCCCGCGCCGGCATCGACTGCCTTGCCCGTGCCCGCGAAATAATCATAAACGTAGGCGGCTTTATCCGGGGAAAATTGAACCGTGTCCGCCGGTGTCTTGTGGCGGTTGTAGGCAAAGATGTATTCCGTCCTGATGCCGTCGTGGTCGGTGAACGTTTTCGCGATGAGCGGCGCGGGTTTTTTCTCGGCGTCGGCGATGTAGGTGGCGTCATCCGGCACGAGGGGCGCATCGGGCTTGACGATGACACCGTCGGCGCGGACCGCGCGGAATAGATTGGCGGCATTCTCCGCGCCGATGGCATCGCCGATGCCGACGGGGCCGGCGGAAAGCGTTGAAAGGAGGATGTTATCGGTCTCGCCGCTCATGAAAACATCCGTCCACGGCCAGATGCCGAGCGAGCGCGCAAACCGCGAGCCGTAAAGGAAATCGTTCCAGCGGTTGGTGTTGAAACGGTCGGTGGCGGTGCGGATGGTCGTGAGGTTTTCGTAGCGGCAGCCGTTCATGAAATAGCACGCGTAAGGCATGCAATATTGCACGGAGATATTTTGCTCCGCGCAGGCACGCGCCATGTTATCGGCAAACGCCTCGCCCGCGCCGAGTTCGCTGGCGAACGGCGAATTGCTGTAGATGCGGTCGAGCCAGTCCTGTTCGTAGGTGATGATGCCGGAAGCCTTGCAATAGCGGGCGATCTCGTCCCAGAACTTCGGGTCCACGGCGGCGATGCCCTCGACTTTATATTTTGCGCGGTAAGGGCTCGCGGGATCGATCCAGCGATTGTGCGTCACGAGCGGCAGTTGGATGTCTTTTTCAAAGCCGGCCAGCTCGTTCGGGAAGAGGTTGGTGTGCGCGCGGTATTCCATCAGGCCGCCGTAACGGTTCCATTCGGCGGACGGGAGGCGTTCCACTTTTTTTATCTTGCCGGGGGTGCCGTCGGCGTTGGTGGTGGTTTTGTAGTACCACCAGGAGTCCAGTTGCAGATAGCGGACGGGAATTTCGGCCTGCCGGTAATGTTCGGCCAAGGCCTGCAGCGTGCCGGCATAACCTTTTTGCTCGTCGTAGTTGTAATAATAGACCGCGCCGTTATCGGTCCAATAGCCGAGGTATTTCAAAATGGTATCGGCCTCGTTCGAGGGGCGTTTGGCGTTCTGCAGGGCGAGCATCGCGCCGCCCCACAAATCCCAGGTGGCATTGATGCCGTGGCCGAGGGCGACGAGGGTTTGTTGCGTGAAACCGGCGGGAACATTGTGGAATTCAGGGTTGAAGCCGCTGGCGACCCGGTTTTGCCCGTCGCCGATCATGCTGGCGACAAAGAAATGGGACGCCGGAGAAATCACGACGGCATTGGCGGAGTCATCGAATAGCAGCCACGGCGTGGAGATGTTCACGGCGCTGAAACTTTCGGGCGCAAATTCCTTGTGACCGTAACTGAAGACATGGAGCCGGTCCGGCTGGCGGGTAAAATCAGGAAACGGCGGCGGGGGTGCGCCGGCCGCCGTGGCGCAGGTCTGCGAAAACAGGGCGAGGGATTTATCGGGATAAACGCGGATCCAGCCGCTCATCGGCTGCGCGCCATTTTTCCAATCGAAGCCGGTTTGCTCGTAAGCGCCAAGCCGGTCGCTGCCGGTGGTCCGGATGACGTTGGCCAGGGCGAAGTGAAAACTGCCGCCAAAAGTCCAGGCCGGCGCTGCCGAGGAAATTTCGTAAGTTCCAGTATTCGCATCCAGCTGCAGGGTCAGGCCGTTTTCGGCGGCGGACGCGGAGAGGCCATTCAAGGCGGAGGCCAGAAGTGCGGCGACGGCCAGGGGCGTGGAAAACCGGATGACAGATTTTAGAGAAAACATCGGAGTGTAGGAAAATCCCGCCAGCGGTCATTGCGGCGTACTGGTCTGCTGCCGGAGCCAGATCAAATCGGTGTAAGGCGCGGTGGCCAGGAGATTACCGTTTTTCGCATGTTTGACCGGATTCGGCACGAGCGCCGAATCGGTCCATTTGTGGGCGGCGGCATGGCCGTCGGCGTAAGAGAGCACGCCGCTGCCGCCATGGTTATTGGCCGGATAATCTTTCCAGACATAGGTACCGCCGGTGTAGTCGGCGGCCGCACCTTGCAGGTTCACGGTGAACAAACCGTCGTTGATGGAATCGGGATGTTCGTCAATGAAGACCCAGGCCGAGCTGGGCGAGGGGACGTTGATGTCGGATTGTTTGTTGTAGATCTTCCAGCTCGAACCCGCGCCGTAATCGTTGACCACATTCTTCTGGGCGGAGACGGTGTCCACAATCGCGCCGCCCATCTGGCCGTTCATGGAAATGCTGCGGACGCGCGGGCCTTTGAGGGCGTCGTAGATATCGCCCGGGCAATGATAGATGGTGACGGCCTTGCTGCAATAGGGCGCGAGCAGGGCGTTCGCGAGGAAACTCGTGTCATAAATCGTATTCGGCGACGGGGGTGGCGAAGGAGGAAAATCCCAGGCCATGGTGTCGTCCACCCAACCGATATTGCCGGCGGCTTGCAAGACGTTGTTGGCATTGACCACGAGGTAGTCGTTGGCATCGCCCGAATAGAGCAGCCAGGCGTACATCAACTGTTTTTCATTGGAAAGGCAGGCCGTCTGTTGCGCCTTGATCTTGGCGCGGCTCAAGGCCGGCAGCAACATGGCCGCGAGGATGGCGATGATGGCGATGACCACCAAGAGCTCGATCAACGTGAACGCATGGCGACGGGGGGGCGAAAGAGTTGGAAGCGGGTTCATCGAGAATAAACTAAGCCGGGACACCCCCCATCCGCCAGCCCCCAAAAACTGTGGTAAAGGGCGAAAGCGGGCTTTAACCACGGATGGACACAGATGAACACGGAGGCTGAAACCTGAAACGGACGACTTTTACAGAAGGGAACGGAGGGAACGAAGCTGGGAAAACTTTTCCGCAGTGTCCGAGCCGGATGGGCCAATGGCAAACTTTAAACGCAGAGATGCAGAGAACGCGGAGCGGCGCAAAGGTGCGAGCCGGTCCTTGCGGACGGCCACCATCAAAAGCGAGGACGGCTAATGTTTTAACCACGGATGGACACAGATGACCACGGAGGCTGAAACCGGAAACGGACGATTTTTACAGGAGGGAACAGAGGGAACGGAGCGGGGAAAAACTTTGTCCGCAGAGTCCGAGCCGGACGGGCCAATGGCAAACTTTAAACGCAGAGATGCAGAGAACGCGGAGCGGCGCAAAGGGTTTAGACACCAGCTTTCAATTTATTTCGGCCCGGCAAGCAAATGGCAGGAATTTACACGGATGGGACTAATCCCTTTTGGACGACCCCCTCCAAGCCCGGCTACAAGTTAAGCCCCCAGGGCCAGCCAGCTAAAGACGGCGGAATAGACCCGGGTCTCCCGCCAGGTGGCGAACTCGGCGATGAAACCGGTATGGGTAATCTCCATGGCGGTGAGGGTCAGGCGGCTGGCATCGCGCTGGTCGATGTCAAAGCCGAGCAGGCCGAGATGGACGACGGGTGGCGCCGTGAAGGGTGCGCTAAAATGGACGGCATAGCGAAAGACGCGGGGCTGATCGTGATCCTGGGCCGGCGGGGTGGCGAGGGTCCAACCCTCGATGAGGGTGCCAACTTGGACATTGGCGGATAAAGATTTCCAGGGTTGCATAAAAGTTTGGTTCAATGGGGAACGGTTTTCCTTGGCTGCGGCAGAACTGACTGCGTGCAGGACTAGAGCATTTTCACAAATACTAAAGCCATTCGGTTGGTGCAAAGGAAAGGGCGGTCTTTTTGAGTTTTGGCTTCGTTTCGGCTCCGTTACAGGGTTGTTCAAACCTGCGCCGTCGCCAAAGCCTCGCCAAAACTCAAAAATCCTCGCTCCGAATGGCTACAGTATCTCTTCGAACGCTCTATGAGTTAAATCAAGTGGGGCCGGTAACGCAAGCAGGGACTTTAACCACAGATGGACACAGTCTGCAAACCCGATTCAGAGCACTCATAAAATGGCGAAAAACCATTTTAAATTCGTCATTGCTCGTCACTGCTTTTCAATACTCGTCAGCCATTTCACTGGCAATTTAACTGACACCCCTTGTTGCATTCCTTGTTGCTGCTTTTCATTCGTGGCCACCGTGCTGACGCAGCAATGCCACCACGCCCGCATCCTGAGTGCCATCCTTCAGCGACCAGTGTAAAGGCGTATCGCCCTCGTCGTTCGTAGCATTGACGTCGGCTCCATTTGCGAGCAGCCATTCAACCATATCTTTATGGCCCCCCTGCGCCGCCAAATGTAGAGGCGTAAAGCCTTCATCGCCCTTGGCATTGACATCGGCCTTGTAGGCCAGCAGCAAGTTCGCCACATCCTGGTGATCGTAGATCGCCGCCCCGAGCAAAGGCGGGTCGCCACCTTTTTCTCCGTTGATGTCGGCTCCCTTGGCCAATAGCAATTCTACAACTTCCTTCTGGCCATTCAACGACGCCGCAAACAAAGGTGTGTTTTTATCATTATCCTCGCCATTGACATCGGCCTTGTGGGCCAGCAGCAATTTCACAATGCCGATATGACCCGACTCCGCGGCCGCAATCAAAGGTGTCCGGCCGAAATCAGTGTCCTTGGCGTTGACATCCACGTTTTTGGTTAGGAGAATTTTTACCAGTTCCTCATCATCGCCTTCTCCCGCAGCAGCCTCAAGAGGGGTCTCGTGACCCGACTTTATGTTTATATCGGCGTTGCTGGCCATTAGCAATTCCGCCAATTCCGTGTGCCCCTTTTCCGTCGTAAGCAAAAAAGGCGTCTGGTCCCAATCATCCGTGGCATTAATGTTGGCCTTGTTAACCAACAGCAATTTCACCACGTCTATCTGCCCATTAGCCGCAGCATAGTGCAATGGCGTCCAAGCGCCGTAGTTACGATCAGGGTCTGGGGCTTTTTTGCTAAAAACCAAATCAGGATTTTCTTTAAGCAATGTTTTAACTTTTTCCAAGTCACCAGCCTGCACCGCTTCATCGATTTGATCAATTTTGGAGCGGCTGCAAGAGACGAGGCTATATAGAACCAATGTAGCCACTATGCCTGCCAAAACAGTTCTGCTTGGATTTCTACACATTCGAGTCAATTTGACCCTTTTACATTTCGCTGTCCATCCAAACCATATCTGTGTCAGCAGGGTCAACTGGCAGGCTCCATGGCGCGTGAACGTCGTATTTAAGTGTGACTTTCGGCAAGTTTTGGCCAGTAGTGACAAATTGTGATTAGACTTACCGCTTTACTGACACTTTCACTGACAGCAGCCGCATATCCGTTCGAGAAACCTTGTATTTGCGATGATTTTATCAACTTAACAACGGATGGACACAGATGGACACGGAGGCTGAAACCTGAAACGGACTACTTTTACAGAAGGGAACGGAGGGAACGGAGCGGGGAAAAACTTTGTCCGCAGTGTCCGAGCCGGACGGGCTGATGGGCAAACTTTAAACGCAGAGGTGCAGAGAACGCGGAGGTGCGAGCCGCACGGGCGTTCATCAAGTGCGGAGTGCGGAATACGGAATCCAAAGTCCAAGATCGGAGAGGCGGGAAATACTAACCGCGAAATACACGAAACACACGAAAATGGAATTGGCAAGTTAGACACGACACGACTTCTCACGGATAAAGGGCAACCCGATTAAAATACTACAATACTAGGAACCGCCCCTTTGAGACTTTTATTAATGAGCACCAAGAAGTACTTCAGTTAATTTTCGACCCATAATATTGTTTATGCCTCCAAAGTCGTTCTTGTTACGTGCCGCAACAAGATCAAGAATGTCTTTGTCTTCAAGAACAATCACATAACCAGTCCCGCCGCCAACAATATCGCCGCAGCGTGAATTTTTAATTTTTTTGTCCTTAATTGTTCTGCAAACAAGGATTCCAAATCGTCCGCGCTTATCATGGAATCTAGCCACAAGCTGGTCATATTCAGGATTTTTTGGGTCGTGCGTGTAGTTCTTGCATTCAATAAAAATTAACGGGCAAAAAATATTATGCTGAACACGAAGGCGACGAAAAAAACCTTTTCCCGAATTTTCAAAGAGAATGTCAACGCGTTTTCGCCCTGCATCAACATTCCGTTCTATCATCCCGTTCTTCAGTGTGCGGGAAAATATATATTTTAACGCTTCAAAAACAGTTTTATGATATTTACTAGCTTGAGCGTGGCCTGCCTTTATTGATTTGAAATCAAATTTGGGTAAGATTTTAGGCTTCTTGCCACTTTTTCTATCTGCCTTTTCGAGAGTTGCCAACAATACAGATGCAATAAAATCAGGCGAAATAGAAGGCGGCAAAGATTTAGTCCCGCTTTTCAAATACTCGGTCAATTTTCTTTTAGTCGGAAGACGTTCATTTTCAATCAAATCACGCAAGCCAAATGAATCAACAAGGCCAAAACTACGCAAAGCCTCTGATAGAAGATGCAAACGTCGGCGAAAATTATTTGGCGAGTTGTTTGGCAATTTTGGACAAATCAAGAGTTATTTCAGCATCGGTCCACGAAAACAGCATTTGCTTTTTGTTTGCTGGGTTCCGATTCATGGCGATGAAGTTACGCGACTCTAAATATGTGCAAATTTGAGAAACGGTTGCTCGACTCAAATTTGTCTTCTTAACTAATTCGTCTTGGTTTTGGGGTGCCTTTGCAAGAGTCATATAAACATCTGCTGAATTTTTTCGCCCCTTGAACTGTTCCGTAACGAAGGCAACTTTATTTGCATTTGAAGATAACAGAAACCGAACCATTCGTTCCGTGTTATCAACGTGAGTGCGAATGTAGGCGATATTTTCTTGGCTACCTTCTGTTTCAGCCATATCGAGTTATTATTTCAACTTTTTCTTTTTTAGTCGCTGAAGCGTCGTACTAACCGTTGCGGAAGTCGTATCCAAGACGTCAGCAATTTCCTGATGTGATGCACCTGTCGAAGCTAAAAGCGCGATTATCTGGTTTTGCTCCATTTTCCCTTTTAATTCAGCAACAAGTAGGCGATTTGTAATCTTTAGTTGTGTATGCAATTCGACAAATCCAATACTCATTTTGAGCCTTTCTTCTTTGATTTTGCAACTATAGACGCGACGTCACTTTGCTTCATTGCAAGAATTGAAGCAATGCGTCCACTCGGAATCGACAGTGCGGCAAGTTTGCGAACGGCTTCAGCCTGAGATGTAAAACCGCCGCTTATCGCGACAGTTACGCGGGTCAAATCATTGATGGCATTTACAATTTCGTCACTCATTTTGCTTTCTTCCTTTCATTAAACATGGTGAGGCTTACGGCATTTGTTGTTTTCCCCAAAATTTCCCCTATTTCTTTATGAGTGAAGCCTGCCTTTGAGAGAAGAACTTCGGGTTTTGCGAAGGCGGACTTGCCAGTCATGGCTTGAACTTGCAAAAATGTCAACGCCTTCAAATATTTTACCATTTCTTCCATATTTGAGCCTTTCTTGAAAACCATGGTATGTAGTGTCACGTGAAGGTCAACTGCTTTCATTCTTTAAAAAACTGTTGATTAGAAAGGTGTCCCAACTATTGACACATTTTTGACTGAAAGCGCTGTGGTCGCTTTGCTTTGCCGGCGCGGTCCAATTTGTGGCCTAGGTAGCCGACGTCGAGGGCGAACTTTTAAATGGCGCGGACTAATGTCCACGGCTACAGGCGTTGGTCAAGCCCTCTAACCGGAATGTAGAAGTCACCGCATTTACGACATGCGATATACGATTTACGATTGGGGAAAAGGCGGTCCGCCGTCGTTGAAACTATGGCGGGACAAGGGGGAATGCGGATTTCGGATTTCGGTTTTCGGAATGGGAATTGGGCGTGGGGGGAGACGGAAAATCCCGGCGCGCGGGAGGACAACCCAAATATTGGGGGGTCGCGGCAGCGACAGCCCTACCGTTTTGCATGATGATGATGAGGTGGATTCCCGAAAAATAGAGGGTGTCACCCATGCGTTTATTGGTAAATCATTCCGGTCGAGGGTTTTTCACTGGAAAAAATAGTTCAAAATCGGATGCGCGGCGCAAGGGGTTGTTTGGCGGGGTTGTGCTATGATGCAAGTTGCTGGTGGTTCTTTGACATAGGCACTTGGTGCCGGGCGGTCCGAGCCGGCCGGACGCATCAACCTGGTGCGGGGCGAGGGACGAGGACGAGGACGAGGATGAGGATGAGGATGATAAGGGACGCAAAAACACAACAAAGCACAGAAAAGGACAACAAAGCACAACAAAGCACGAATTGAAACGAATGGTCCGCAAAAAATAATTTTGCCGGGTTTGCCAACTTTTGCCGAGTTCGAATAAGTTCGAACAAGTTCAAATAGTTCCACTATTTCAGAGCATCTCCATCAATGCCCTAGCCGGGTTTTTTTTGGCTCAAAAACTTCAGCGCGGCCTGGGTGCGGGAACGGACGTGGAGCTTGGTGTAGATGTGGCGCAGGTGCCAGGTGACGGTCTCGATGCTGATGGAAAGTTTGTCGGCGATCTCCTTGTTGGCACAGCCTTGGGAAAGGAGTTCGAGGACTTCCTGTTCGCGGCGCGAGAGGTTTTGTTCCTCGACGGCCGGGGCGGCGACCGGTTCGCGGAACGCGCCGAGGACCTTGCTGGCGATTTCGCCGGACATGGCGACGCCGCCGGCGTGGACCTCGCGGATGCCCTGCAAAATGCGTTCGGGCGGCGTGCGTTTGAGGATGTAGCCGCTGGCGCCGGCGCGCAGGGCGTTGAAGACCTTTTCGGTGTCGCCATAGACGGTGATCATGACGACCTGGGTGGCGGGCAGCAATTCCTTGAGGCGCACGGTGCATTCGATGCCGGAGCGGTCGGGGAGATTGATGTCCATGAGGACGACCTGCGGCGCGGCCTTGGGGATGAGGCGGAGCGCCTCCTCGGCGTTGATGCAGGTGGCGACGCACAGGAATTCCGGGGAGGATTTCAACAGCCATTCCAGGCTGCGGCGGATGCCGGCGTCGTCTTCAACAATGGCTACGGTGATCATGGGCGGTTATCTTTTATGGGTTTCAAAGGGCAGGCTCAGGTGCACGGCGACGCCGCCGGAGGGGACGTTGGTGATCTCGCAAGTTCCGCCGGCCTGGGTCATGCGCTGGTGCAGGTTGTCAAGGCCGGCGGCGCCGGACCGGATGGCGGCGGGCAGGCCGCGGCCGTTATCCTCGATGCTGATGGACAGGATGTTTTCCGGCGCGCACACGATCTTGATGTGCGCCTCGCCGGCGCCGGAATGTTTGGCGACGTTGTTCAAGGCTTCCTTGAAGGCGAGAAACAAATTGTGCCGCTGCTCGGAATTCAACGGATGATCTGGTTCGGCTTCGCGCATCTCCAGACGGCAGCGGATGGCGGACGGCTCCAAAAAGCTTTGCGCGTAGCGGGCAAGGTAGCTGATGGCGGAGTTGACCGAATCGTTGCGGGGATTGACCGCCCAGACGATTTCATCCAGCGCAACGACCATGTCATGACAACGTTGGACGATGCGTTCGAGCGCTTCATTTTTGCGGGCGGCCAGGCGCGCCGGGTCCTGGAGCAAACCGCCGAGCAGGCCGACTTCGGTGAGGCCGGCACCCAGGTCATCGTGCAAATCCTGGGCGATGCGCGTCCGCTCGCGTTCGAGCGCGTGCTGGCGTTCGAGCTGTTCCATGCGGCGATGCAGCCGTGTGCGAATGATGGTCGCGGTGATGAGTGAGAGTACCAAGATTGAGAACAAGACCGCCCCGCCGCGAAACCAGGCGGTCTGATAAAAATGCGGACGGACCTCCACCGTCAACAGATCGCCACGACCGCTGCTGACGCTGTCGCTATTGTAGGAGATGACGCGAAAGGTGTAGCTGCCGGGCGGCACGTGGCGGTAGCCGGCACTCCGTTCCGTGCCGGCGTCGTTCCAGGAATTTTCCAGTCCCGCGAGCTGATATTTGAAGCGGACGCGTTGCGGCGAGCCGAGGCTCAAGCCGGTGAAGCGAAACTCAAGGTCGCCACGACCCGGCCCGACCACGACCGATTTCGGCGCCGGGCTGCCGGGTGGCGAACCGTAATTCGCGACCAACACGGCGCCGGCGCGGCGCGGCCAGACCGTCTGGTCATCCGCACGCAACTCTTCCAGCACGACACTGGGCGGCAACGGATTGACATGGACGCGGGCCGGATTGACCTCGGCCACGCTGTTGGCCATGGCAAAAAACAAACTGCCGTCACGACCGTGCCAGCAGTTCGGCTGGTAAATGATCGCGCTGCCGATGGTTCGCAAGCCGTCCGACTGCCCGTAAACGCTCACGGGAAGCTGGTTCAATTTGCCGTCCTCGAATTGCGACACGGCCGGGTTGAGAATGCGGGCGATGCCGGCGCGCGTGCCCAGCCACAGGTTGCCTTCCGCGTCGCCCAAAATTTGAACGATGCTGTCCGACGGCAGGCCGTTCTGGGTGGTGTACCGGAAAAATTGTCCGTCATGCCAATGCAGCAGGCCGCCTTGTTCGGTTCCCGCCCACAAGCTGCCGTCGGGCGCAGGCCACAAGGCCCAGATGCGTCCCAGCGAATTGCGATCGGGCGGTTCCAGCGGGACGAAATGCCGGCCATCCCACCGCATCAGAAACCCGTCCAGGGTGCCGGCCCAGATGGTTCCATCCGCCGCCTCCGCGATCGCCGTCGGATGGCCGCCGACGGCCTGCGAGGTGTATGCGAAATTGAGTTGCGCCTTGAACGGGGAATCCAGGTGTGTGTTTGCGTTGGTGACGTGGATGATGGACCAGAGGGTGCCGACCCAGAGCCCGCCATCTTTTTCCGGGAGCAGCAGGCGCGGATATCCTTGCAGTTCATCCTGGGTTGCGACCGGCTGCATTTGTTCGCCGTCGAAGAGCAACAGGCCGGCGTCCTGTGCGCCGATCCACACGCGGCCTTGGGCGTCGGCCGCGGCGCAACTGTCCTGCGCGCGCGCCGGGCCGGGCAGGGTGATGTTCGTGCAGACACCGTTTTCATAACGGCCGACAATTCCGCTGTGCGTGCCGATCCATACGGCGCCGTGCGCATCTTCGCTCACGGAATTGATCAAGCTGTCGGCCAGGCCTTCTTCGAAGCCGATGTTGCGGAATTGCCGGCGGCGTATCTGCACCAAGCCGCCGCGTTCATAACCGGTCCAGATATCGCCGTCGTGATCTTCGTAGGCGAAATGAATGGTGTTGCTCGGCAGACCGTCGCGGGTGGTCAAGCGGCTGCAAGCACCGTCAGGCGCGATGTGGATCAATCCCAAATCACCCGCGCCCGCCCACAGGCCGCCTTCCCGGTCGCCATGGATGAAGCGGATGAAACCGCGCTTGGAAAGCGATTC
>DATHOG010000105.1:0-5622 GCA_035485115.1 Candidatus Sulfotelmatobacter sp.
ATCCAACCTGATCGGGGTCGAGGGACGAGAATGAGGACAATTCTACAAACGTCGTGGAACCTGATTTTTTAAACGGGCGGCCTGACCGGCCCATTGCCATTGGCGGAGTTGTATCCGGCCCGCCTACTCCCGCATAAGGGATTGGGCGCGGCAGCCTTCGCTTCACTTCGTTCAAGCGAAGGCTGGGGTGGCCAACGGGATTCGAACCCGCAACAGCCAGAATCACAATCTGGGACTCTACCATTGAGCTATGGCCACCAACCAGAGCCGGAGAAGTTAAATTTTTTGCGCACGCCAGTCAAGTTAAACGCTGTCGTTTTCTTGACACCACGGCCTTGATTGCTATTCTCCCACGCTCCGGTTTTTGCGCCGGAAACCGATTTATAATTTATGAAACGCCAGTATCAACCGTCAAAGATCCGCCGTAAACGCCAGCACGGCTTTCTCGCACGCAACAAAACCAAGCGCGGCGCCGCCACCATCGCCCGCCGCCGTCGCGCCGGCCGCAAACGCCTCACGCCGGTCTGATTTTTGTGAGCCCCGCGCCGCAACGTTTGCTTCTGGGCCGCGACTTGCGGCTCAGGCAAAACCGCGATTTTGCGCGTGTGCGGCAAAAGGGCGAACGTCTGGTGCTCGGCTGCCTGATCGCCAATTGGCACAAGCTTCCGGAGGGCGAAACGCCCAAACTCGGCGTGGTCACCAGCAAAAAGATCGGCGGCGCAGTCATCCGCAACCGCGCACGGCGGCTGCTCCGGGAAAGTTTCCGGCTGCACCAGCATGAGATGTCACAACCGGTGGAACTGGTTCTGGTCGCGCGCAATTCCATCGCCGGCAAGGGTTTGGCGGACGTGGAAAAGGATTTTCTGGGGGCCATGCGCCGCGCGCGGCTGCTGAAAAACTGACGTGAACCTGTTCCAGCATATTTTGGTCCTGGCCGTGCGGGTGTATCGGTTGACGATTTCGCCGGCGCAGACGTTTTTGTTCGGCGGCGACGCCGGCTGCCGGTTCACGCCGACGTGTTCACAATACGCGATGGACGCGGTCCAAAAGCACGGCGCGATTTCGGGGACCGTTTTGGCGGCCAAACGGATCTGCCGCTGTCATCCCTGGGGCGGCTGCGGCCATGACCCGGTTCCCGAAAGCGGAAAGCGGCAGGCGGCAGGCGGAAACCAATTTACTTTGCACGGTTCAATCTAATTTCAAATGGACAGAACAGGAATCATCGTTATCTCGCTTTGCGTGGCGTTGCTGGGGGTCTGGCTTTACGAACAGAATGAATTCGCCAAAAAACAGCAGGCCTGGCTGGCGGCACACCCTACCGCGACGTCAACAAATTCCGTAGCGACCGCCGGTGCAACCGCCACCGCGACCAGCGGGACCAGCACAACACCCATTGCGCCGGTGATTTTTGATACCAATGCACCCGAGCAGACGCTTGTGCTGACCAACGGACATGCGCGCTACACCTTCACCTCGCGCGGCGGCGGCCTGAAGCTGATCGAGTTGATGGATTATCCGGAAACCGTTTCCGCGCGCTGGCGGGATGCAGTCCATAACTCCGGTAAATTTGCGTCCCTCAACACGCAAGCCGCCGTCCCCGTGCTGGCCGTCCTTGGCGACGCGAGCCTGGTTGGCGACGGCAATTTTGTTTTGACGCCCACGGCGACCGGCGTACGCGCGGACAAAACGCTGGCGGGCGGTCTGGTCATCTCGAAACAATTCAGTTTCAGTTCCAATTATCTCGTCAACGCGGATGTGACCTTGCAAAACACCTCGGACCAGCCGTTGCTGCTGCCGCCGCAGGAATTTGTTGTCGGCACCGCCACGCCGATGGACGTGGATGATGCCAACGCGCCGCAAACGGCCGGGGCATTGTGGCATGACGGTACGAACACCACGAGCGAGCCGTTGATGTATTTTCAGGGTGCCTCGGGCGCCTCCTGTTCGCGTGCCCTGCCCCATCCGGAATACCGCACCGGCGCGGCCAACGTCGTGTGGGCGGCGGCGCACAACCAATTTTTTGCGATGCTGGCGATGCCGAAACAGCCGGCCGTGGAGATGGTGGCGCGCTCGGTACCGCTGCCGCGCTTTCAAGACACGGGCGCGGCCACCAACGGCCCGTTGCCGATGGGCGTCCAAACGGCGATGGTTTTTCCGGGACAGACGCTGACGGCCAATTCCTCGGCGGAACGGCAGATCGTTCTGTTCGCCGGCCCGAAGGAATTCCGCACGCTGGCGGCCATCAGCGACGAGTACAAGAATAATGCCGACCAGGTGATGAACTTCGGCAGCGGCTTCGCGACGTTCTGGGGCGTGGGCACCTTCTTCGCCAAACTTTTGTTGTCCGGCATGAACGCGATCCATGACGTGACCAGGATCGGTTACGGCTGGTCCATCGTGGTCATCACCATCTTGATCCGCGCGCTGTTCTGGCCGTTGACGGCGGCGAGCACGCGTTCCATGAAGCGGATGCAGGCATTGCAGCCGGAAGTGAATGCGCTTAAGGAAAAATACAAGGACGACCAGCAAAAGCTGATGCAGAAACAGATGGAACTCTGGAAACAGCACGGCGTCAGCCCCATGAGCGGCTGCTGGCCGATGATGATCCAGATGCCGGTGTTCTTCGGGTTTTTCACGATGATCCGCAGCGCCATCGAGTTGCGCGGCGCCAGCTTCCTGTGGGCGTCGGATTTGTCCAAGCCGGACACGTTGTTCATGATTCCCGGGATCACTTTTTTGCCTTTCAACCTAAGCACGCCGGAAGGATTGCCGTTCAACCTGTTGCCGCTGATGATGGTGAGCGTGATGCTATGGCAGTCGCATCTCACGCCGCCGTCGCCGGGCATGGATCCGGCGCAGCAAAAGATGATGCGCTGGCTGCCAGGCATCTTCATCCTGTTCCTTTACAATTATTCGTCCGGCCTGGCGCTGTATATGACGGTCAGTACGCTGGCGAGCGTGATCCAGACCAAGCTCACGAAAAACCTGAAAGATCCGGCGCTGAAAAATGCGAAATTGGCGCCCGCAACGAAATCGAAAAAATAAACCTATGCCCGCACCGAAAGAAATCGTGGAAAAGCTCCTCGGCACGCTTGGTTTCCCGGCGACCATCGAGGAAAAAACCTTTGATGGCGAACTCACGCTCGACATAAAAACGGACGACGCCGGCCGGCTGATTGGCCGCCAGGGACAGACGCTTGCCGACTTGCAATACATCACGAACCGCATCTTGTTCCAACAGGATACGAGCGCACCGAAGGTGACGGTGGACGTGGGCGGCTACCGCACGCAGGCACGGGAAGCGCTCGTGAAAAAAGCGCAGGAGGCCGCCGAAAAGGTCCGTCGCTGGGGTGACGCCGTCGAACTGGAGCCGATGGGGTCATTTGACCGTCGCATCGTGCATCAATCCCTGAAAGACGATCCGGATGTCGAAACCCAGAGCGTTGAGGTGGAAGGCACCGACAAGAAAGTTTTGATCCTCCGCCCCAAGCGCCGTTGAAATTGCCGGCTGGTCGAATCGTTAGAACAGTTTAAGAGTAATTGTAGTCATTGGTTTTCCGATAATTTTCTCCCTCACCCTGACCCTCTCCCGCCGGGAGAGGGAACAGCCATATTTGCTTTTTCTATCTTTAGGCGCGGTGTGCTCCAATCCAGCCGCGGATCTTTGTATGAAGCAGGGAGCGTTTCACCCTCTCCCAGCGGGAGAGGGCCGGGGTGAGGGAGAGTGCATGGCAACCACCGCGGCTGCAATTTATTTTAAACCGTTAAAATGAAAAATCGTTGAAGCGGAATATTTCGCTTCAACGATTTAACTTTTTAAGAGTTCGAAAAACTTATTGGTCAACCACCTTGAGCGTGTACATCTTCGATGCCTCGCTGTTCGGCTGCGGCACACTGCCGAAATTGTTGTAGAGATAGTCAAACTTGAACTTGTATTGCACGGAACCGGCTCCGGGCGGCACCGGGACCAGGCCTTCCCAGCGGTTTTGGACGAGCGGCACGGGATGCAGCGGCGCCGGTTCGCCGTTGACGATGACATAGGGTTTGATGCTGTCCCAGCGCAATGCCTGCTGCGTGGAATTGAATTCCACTTCGACGGGATAAAGGTTGTTGGCGTTGCGCGTCTGTTCATTCGGCGTCAGGCGCGTGAACGTGCCCGACACGCAGCCGGCCAGCAAAACCACTGGCAAAAGCGGGAGAAATTTCTTCAACATAACGTGGCATGATGGGAAAAAAGCAATCGGTTGTAAAGTTTGGATTTCAGGGCATTGCCTGCACTTTTTTCAATCCAGTCTGCGCTTTTCCGGTCTTGAACGATGATTCCCTTTCAGTAATCCTCGCTCGATGAATTCCCCGACCCCGTCCCGGCCCGCCGCCAGTAACTTTCGCTGGGTCATCTGTGCTTTGCTGTTCTTTTCGACGACCGTCAACTACATGGACCGGCAGGTCATCAGCTATCTCAAGGAATACTTTTGCACGCCCGAGGCGGCGGGCGGCTTTGGCTGGTCTAACACCGACTTTTCCCACCTGACGGCGTTCTTCACCGGTTTTTATGCGGGCATGACCATCCTGGCCGGCTGGGTCATCGACAAGATCGGGACAAAAATGGGCCTCGCGCTGTCACTGATTGTCTGGTCGGTGTTCGGCATTCTGAACGCCTTCGTCGGGCGGCTGGTGAACATGCACGTGCTCGTGCGCAGCGCCTTCGGCATTGGAGAGGCCGGCAACTTTCCCGCCTCGATCAAGACCGTGGCGGAATGGTTTCCCAAGCGCGAACGGGCCTTCGCGACCGGCATCTTCAATAGCGGTTCCAATTGCGGCGCAATGATCGCCGCGCTGTTTGTGCCGTGGTGCCTGGGGTTTTATGGCAGCGAAAAAGGTTGGAAGATGGCCTTCATCATCACGGGAGCCATCGGCTTTATCTGGCTGTTTTTCTGGTTTTGGCTTTATGACACGCCCGGCAAAAGCAAACGCCTCTCGCAGGCTGAATACGACCTGATCCACAGCGACAAGGATGAGGCCAGGCCCGCTCAAGACGGTGACAAGTCGGGCAAGAAAGCCAGTGCAAATCTATTTTCCTTCGCCGGCCGCGCACCGCGGTCCGCCTTCTGGGGCATGACCATCATGATCCATATCTTGTGCGTGTTCATTTATTTCATCACCGCCAAGATCGTCGGGGCCAATGTGCTCTCGAACAAACCGTCGCTGATTTTCTTCGGCGTGACCGTCGCCGTGGCGATGTCAGCCAGCCTCGCGCTGCATGTCCGTCGTTGGCACGACCAAAATAAATCCGGCTGGCTGGCGGCGACCTATCTCATCCCGGTGCTGGGGGCTTTCATTTGCGTTATATTTTTTGGATTCGAAGACAAGATTTACCTAGTACCCGTAGTTTTGGCCGTCCTTGCAATGGTTGCCGCAGGTTTCAATGAGGGAACCATTGGAGAAAACCGGTTCGGAAACTTGGCAAGTCCCGGATTGCTGGGCCACCGCCAGACGTGGTCCTTTTTTGTCGGCAAGCTGATGACGGACGGCATCTGGTGGTTTTACCTGTTCTGGTTGCCGGATTATTTGGTGAAACAATTCAACATGCCCATCCATGATACGATGTGGCCCACATTCATC
>DATHOG010000106.1:0-2678 GCA_035485115.1 Candidatus Sulfotelmatobacter sp.
TCGCCCAAGTCACGGTTCAAAAACAGATCGCACAACAGTTGCACAACTTCGTTCAAAATACGCAAGGTGCGACGCTCGGCGTGACCGGCACGATTGTTTTTGTGTTCATCGCCATCATGATGTTGAGCCGCATCGAGGAGACCTTTAACGACATCTGGGGCGTCGCGCGCGGTCGTACCTGGCTGACGCGCGTGGTGCTTTACTGGACCGCCATCACGCTGGGTCCGCTGCTGATGCTCACCGCCGTCAGCCTCGCGGGCGGTTCCCAGGTGCATCCCGTGAAGGATTATTTCCAACAGGCGCCACAGGTCGGAAATATAGTCCTGAAGCTGCTGCCGCTGGTCGTGCTGTGGTTCGCGTTCGCGTTGATCTACCAGATCGTGCCGAACACCAAGGTGCAATTCTCCGCCGCGCTCACGGGCGGCGTCATCGCCGGCACCCTGTGGCATGTGAACAATGTCTTCGGTTTCATCTACGTCGCGCGCGTCATCCAGAACAGCGAAATCTATGGCAAGATCGGCCTCATACCCGTGTTCATGCTCGGGCTTTATTTTTCCTGGGCGATTTTGCTTTTCGGCGCGCAGGTGGCCTATGCGTATCAAAACCGCGCCGCGTACCTCCAGGACCGGCTGACGGAAAACGTGAACCAGCGCGGTCGCGAATTCGTGGCCCTGCGGATCATGACCCTGCTCGGCCAGCGCTTTCAGGGCGGTCAAAAACCGGCCAGCGTGATCAATATCGCCGCCGAACTTGGCGTGCCCAGCCGCCTGACCCAGCAGATCCTCCGTACGCTCGGCAACGCGCACCTGGTGACCGAAGTTGGCAGCGGGGAGACCGGCTATGTTCCCGCGCGTCCGCTCGAAAACATCAACGCCCACCATATCCTCGTCGCCCTGCGGTCGGGGTCGGGACACGACCTCCAGCTGGCCGAAGCGCCCGCGCTGGCGGAGATCTACGGCGAATTTGCCCGCATCGAGGAGGCGGAACGCATCGCCGCCGAAAAAATTTCCCTGCTTGCGCTCGCCACGCGCATACCTTCGCGCCCCGTGCTCGCCGCCCCGCCGGAAAACGCGCTGGAAAAAAAGATCACCGATACACTGGTCGTCGATGAAATCTGCAGGACCGCACCGGAAGAAATTTCAGATTCATCCAGGTCTGTTCTGTTTGAAACGACAGTTCCAAAACCACCCAACGAAATCCCGGTGGAACAAAAAACCGCCCGCCGGGAAGTCCTGCAACCCGAGGAACCAGATTTCCCGCTTTGAAATATGAAACTGCTCTTTTCCGAATCCGAGGCTGATTACAGCCGTTATCTTTATCCCTACGCCATCTGGGCGACACCCGAGCCGGGTGAGGCACCGGCGGATCTGTTCAATGCCGGCTTCCTCCCGGGCGCACGCGGCCTGGAGCAATTTGGGCTTTGTCGCAATCTGCGCGTAGACCTGGCGATCTACAAACCCTCATCCGAAAACCGCCGTGTTCTGCGCAAGGGTGAGGGCATCGCCATGAAACTCCTGACGCGCGGCGAATTTGATTTCACGGAGGCGCGCAAGGATCTTTGCCTGCGCTATGCCGAGATGCGCTACGGCCAGAACGTCATGCCGCTGGAACGGCTGGAACTCGTTTTCAATTCGCCGCTCGCCACGCACATCATGGTTTTCACCGATGCCGCGACCGGCGCGGACATCGGGTTTGTCGTATTCTATCTGGAACCGCCGCGGGTCGCGTTCTACCGGTATTCGTTTTTTGTGCTCGACCATCCGAACCGCAGCCTCGGACTTTTTATGATGACGACCGCCTTGAATCTTTTTCAGGAACAAAAGTTCACGCACGTCTATCTCGGCACCTGCTACTCCGAGCGCGCGCTTTATAAAACGCAGTTCGCGGGCGTGGAGTTTTTCAACGGCTTCCGCTGGTCGCAAAATCTCGACGAGCTCAAACACCAGCTCCGGCGCGACCAGAAAAAGCATCTGTTGGAAACCGAGGAATTCCGGGCGCTGTTTTACGAAGGCAGCCTGGAAAAAATTGCCGCCGCCGGCGGGTTCAGCGTGAAGTTGAAATAAATCCGGCGATCGCTCGGAGCCCCTGAACCACCCGGCGCGTTCCAACGTCGAGGCGCTGCGAGCGTTTCTCCCTCTCCCCGAGGGAGAGGGCCGGGGTGAGGGGGAAGTGATCGTCCAAATGTAAGTACAACCCACGCGAAATGAATGTCGCCTTCCCCCTCATCCTGACCTTCTCCCGTGGGGAGAAGGAACAGCAGTTGTATATTTTTCCCTTCGCAATGACCATTCGAGCCGCTGACCGTCTTCAATTCACCAAGCCGCCTGGAACGCCGCCATTATCGGGTTCATGGTAAGGGAAAAGATTGCGAGAAGCCGACAGCGATCAATTTCATCAACCAACTTCAATTGTCGAAATAAACCCCGCCAGCACCCCGGCCAGGTTTTTTAACTGCTCCGGCGTGTGTTCACTGGAGATCACAAAACGGAAATATCCTTTGGCCGTCGCACCGTATTTTAGAAACGGAGGATAGATTCCGGCGGCCAGCAGGATTGGTTTAAGTTGTGATTCCTCCACCGGGGCCAGGTCCGGCAGCCGCACAATCGGACCGGGGGTTTCGGAAATTTTCCATCCCCCTTTTTGCAGCGCGCTCCGCAACCAATGAGTATTTGCCTGCA
>DATHOG010000107.1:0-17358 GCA_035485115.1 Candidatus Sulfotelmatobacter sp.
AAATCACCCGCGCCCGCCCACAGGCCGCCTTCCCGGTCGCCATGGATGAAGCGGATGAAACCGCGCTTGGAAAGCGATTCGGTATTCCACGCGTCGCATTGGGCGAACCATTGATGACTGGCGTAGCGGCACAGTTTGCCGTTGGCTTCCACCCACAGGTTCGTCGTGCCGGAGGGAATGATGCGTCTTACACTCAAATTGGTTTCGCCATTGGTGGGCGTCATGGGTTCGAAGTGATTGGTTTCCCAGCGGGCGAGCATCTTGTCCGTACCGATCCAGATTTGCCCGCGGGAATCGGCGGTGAGAACCCGGATGCGCTGGCCCTCAGGTCCGGGCACCGGCGGCAGGGGTTGATTGTTTGCGATGTTCCAGATTCCGATTTCATGGTCGCTGCGCAGATACCAGATATTACCATCGGCATCGGCGCAATGCTGGCCTTGGGGAAGCGCGGCGGGCGGGGCGAAGGTTTGCCAGTCCCACTGCTCGCCGTGTTTCTGGCCGGACTCCAGTTTTCCGTCGCCGTAAACGAAGACGATCTGGTTGGAAGCGGACCAAATCATGCGGTCAGGCTGGTTGGTGCTGGTGAAGATGGAACGGAAACCGTGCTGGTCCCAGGTGGTAACGCCGCCATCATGCATGCTGATCCAAAGCGTGCCGGAGCGGTCCACGGTAAACCGCGGCACGCCCCATTTTTGGGAAAACTCGGGGGTTTTGGCGGAATTATAACTGACGAAGCGCGTGCCATCGAAGCGCAGCACGCTGCCGAATAATGTGCCGACCCACAAATAACCTTCCGGTGTCTGCGCCACGTCGGTGACCGAACCTTCCGTCAATCCGTCGTCCGTGCCCCAGACCTTGACCACAAAATCCTTGCTGGCGGAATCATCCCCGACAGCGGTCAACGCCAGCGGCCATGCGGGAAAAGCCAGCATTAGCAGCCGAAGCAAAAGGCTCTTCACGGCAGGTGACATAAAACGGAGTATGAAAAGTTCGCAACCTGCCCGCCACGAAAAAAAGCGGATACCACAGTTTTTGGGGGCTTGGTGGGAATGGCGGTCAGAGTCTATATTCAGCGCGAACTCCCAAACCTTATGAAGTTACTCAATCCCTTGTTATCATTGCCGGCAGCCATTTTCGTGGCGTTGTTGGTGAATGTCGTGCCGGTTTCCGCCCAATTGATCGCGTATGATGATGCCGGGAATTACCTGGTCAATGCGAATTGGACGAACGGTGCCAATCAGGGATTTGGGTTCACGCCATGGGCGATCATCACCAACGGGCCAAATGCCCAAGGCACATATGTCGGCACGCCCAGCGGGTATGCCATCAATTCAGTTACAAATGTGCTCGGGACCAATTATACCTGCGCCTGGGGCGTTTATGCCAACGGCCTCACCGACGCGAACGAGTCGACCGCTTATCGTGGATTTGCAAGTTCGCTGGGAACCAACACGTTTAAACTTCAATGGGGTTCGCGCGGTGCCGGTTCCACCACCACGACTAACATCGGAACGGTGCACGGCTGGTGCGGTTTCAGTCTGCGCAACGGCAATAACACGAATTCGCCGTACAATTTTAGCACGCCGGACAACACGGCCCGTCTTTTTATCTATTTTCTCGACGGCGCAGCGCCCTCGACCATTTATTTTTGGGATGGTAACGGCGTGCAGTCGGTGCCCGGAACCTCCTTCAGTGATCTGGGCCGGACCACCATCACCAATGCCATTGAGGCCGAAATCACACCGGCCGCCGACGGCGTTTCCTATCATATGGTTTTGAAAGACTGTGTGCAGAACCGGACCATCTTCACCACCAACAGCGTGTTTCTGGGGTCGGGAACCATAGACAGCGCGGCGCTGTTCTGTTACGAAACCACCGGCGACCAGATTTATAACCGGATGCAGATCGTGGCCTCGACCAACATCGCGCCGACTTTTGCGAATGTCCTGCCCCCCAACGGGTCGGTTTATCTGGGCGCCGCCACGAACAATCTTTCGTTTGAAATCGATTCGTTCAATTCGACGGTGTCCAGCAGCACGGTCAAAACCTACCTCAACGGCACTTTGCTTGCCGGCACAATTTTCAACTCCGCCAGCCCGACCAACCAGCTATTGGCCACGAACAACACGGCGCTCAATCCCGATACCTTTTACAACTACAGCATCGTCGCCCAGGACGGCAACGGTAATGTCGTCAGCAACACCTTCACGTTCAATACGTTCTTGTCCAGCGACATCTACATCGATGCTTACGACTACAACTATAATCAGGGCCAATTTATCAACAATAATACGCCTAACAACGGTTACGTCAATTTGGCTGGAAGCAACAGTATTGATTATCTGATCGCGGATTTGACGGGGACCAACAATACGGCCGGGTACCGGCCGCTTGATTTGGTGGAGATACTTCCTTTGCCCACGGACGCCACCGGCGATCCGGTGGATCACGCCAATCTGCGGGCGAACAGTTTTACCGCTTATAACATCGGATTCACCGACACCGGCAACTGGGAGAACTACACGCGGAATTATCCTACCACGAATTACAGCATCTACGCCCGGGTCGCCAGCACCACCGGCGGGCAGTTCGAAATCGAAAAACTGGCTAATGCCTCGGCGACGACAACGAATCAACCTTTGGCAGCCATCGGCCGGGTGAACTTCCTGAACACGGGCGGAAGCAAGGTATATAGCGGTCAACTGGCTCCGGTTGCGGATGTCTATGGCAATACCGTGGTGATGCCGCTATCCGGCAACGCCACCTTGCGGGAGACGTCACTGGCCAGCCGGATTTATAATCTGGAATATTTTGTGGCGGTCGCGGTGACCAATGGCGGAACGCTCCGGCCATATATCGCCACCGGTTCGCCGTCGCCCAACACTGCCGGAGTATCGCTGACAACGCCGATCACCTTCACCATCGCCAATCGGACGACCATCGCCCAGACCAATGCCGTTCAACTCATTTTAAACGGGACAAACATTTCCAGCCGGCTCGTCTTGAGCAGCAACCTGGCCGGGGTGGCGGCCAGCTGGACGCCGACGAACAACTTGCCGACGAGTTACACCAACCTTGTCACGGTCATCTTTACTGATAACACCGGCACCAGCGTGACGAATTCATGGAACTTCTATACCGGCACCACCGGCGGCGTGCTGGGCAGCGGGTTATGGTCCGGCGCCGGCGGTACCAACGATATGTTCTGGGCCGATGGCATCAATTGGACCGGCGGTACGCCCGGGCCCGGTTTCAATGCGGTGTTTGCCAACCCCGGTTCCACGATCGCTTTGGCCACCAATAACATCGTTGCCACTAATGTGACCATTCAGGGATTGTTTTACGATACGAACAGCGTCGGCTTTCACACGACCTGGATCCAGGATGGCGTGACCTTGCTTGTGACCAATGGGTCAACCGGCGGCGCCGCGTCCCTCCTGCAAGTCGGCGGCACGACCGGCGGCGATACGGTGTTCAATCATCCGTCCACCAACACTATCACGGGCATGAACGGGACGCTTTTGGTGGCCGGCAATGACCCGCGAATCAGCCCGAACACAAATAATTTTAATTTCCAGGTCCGCCAATGCGCGAGCCCGGCGGTGCCCAATGTGGTGACGCTCGATATGTCCGGTTTGGGCACGCTGATCGCGACGGTCGGCAAATTCTACGTGGCTCAAGGCGGCGCCGGTTTCGCCCAAAGTAACGTCACCGGTTGCGTCTACCTTGCCCGCACCAACGTCATCGCCTGTTTGAGGCCCAATGCCGGTGAGTTTGAGGTGGGCGACAGCAGTGGTGGAATCTTTACCCTGCCGGGCAGCACGTTGAATTTTGGCATCACGAACACAGTTTATGCGGATACCATCCGACTCGGTAAACAGAAGGCGACCAATAACATCATCCGGTTCAATCCGGCATTTACCAATGGTATCATTCCCTCTCTCGTCATGCGTGGCGGCACGAACGGAGTCACCAGCCGGGTCTTCAACCTGACCATCGGCGATGCTGACACGGAGACCACGGTCCCCAATTTTGTCCAGGCGAACTTTGACCTGAGCGGAGGCAAACTCGATGCCTTGGTCGGCAACCTAGTTTTGGGCCGCGGCGAAACATCCGCAAGCGATACCGGCTTTGCCCAGGGAACGTTCACGTTCACCGCTGGAACCCTGGATGTGACCAATGTGCAGGCCGGCGTGCAGCGGGCCGTGAACACAGCCACAGCGTCCGGAACCATAAACATCAATGGCACCGCAACGTTAGTGAGCACGAACATAATGCTTGCCCTAACCAATGTCGGCGCCACGGCATCACTGGTCACAGGCACGTTGAATGCCAACGGCGGCACCGTGCGCGGCAGCATCTATGCCGGCGGCGGCACCAGCAAGGTGAACATTATCGGCGGCACGTTGATCGTGTCGAACACCGCGGGCACGACGGCGTTCCCGCTGACGTCGGTCAACCTGTCCGGCGCTTCCTTGCATCTGAAGGCCGATGGAAATGCGACCGTGGCCGTGGTCAATGCCACCGGCGTGTCGGCCGTCAGCACGGTGATCACGGTTGATTCAGTCGCCAACGTCACCGGGCCGAAGACGATTCACCTGATCAGCTACACCGGGTCGGATCCATTTGCCGGTCTCTCGTTGGCGCCCATGCCCTCGGGTTACAGCGGCTCGCTGGCGGACAACGCCGGCAGTGTTGACTTGAATGTGAACGTCGTTGCAATTTCAGTGCCGCCGACCATCCAAAACATCAAAATCAGCGGCAGCCAGCTCATCCTCACCGGCACGAACAACGCCGGTGCCGGCGGCACCTACTCGGTGTTGACGACCACCAACCTGTTGGTGCCTTTAACTAATTGGATGGTATTGACCAGCGGCAGCTTTGACGGCAACGGCAATTTCTGGGTCACGAACACGACCGCCACCAACGGTCAGAGCTTCTACACGCTGCGCGTGCCTTAAAAAACATTTGGTGGAGTGTGGGTTGGGAGTTGCCACCGGATACCGCAAGGTGTCCGGTGGCAAACTATTTTAACGGCTGTCAATTTTCAGTTATTGCGCCCGGCCGCGCTTTGATTTACACGTGATGCGAAATTTCCGATTCTATCGTCCATGAAATCGATCATCCCCGGGCTTTTGGCCCTTTTTACGCCCATCGGCATCGTCCTGGCCCAGTCAGACCCCGGCAATCCGTTAAATGGGCTGGAGACATTGAAGGATTTCCAGACGATGCGGGCGTCTTCATCGGATCCAAACTGGCGGAACGGCAACGCCGATTCGCGACCCATCGCGCCGGGGGAGACGCTCACGCTGGCGCAACTCGAGGGGCCGGGAAAAATTGTTCATTTCTGGAACACCATCGCCGACCGGGAGCCATACTATTCGCGGCTGCTGACGCTGCGGATTTATTGGGACGGCGAAACCAATGCCAGCGTGGAATGCCCGGTCGGTGATTTCTTCGGCGTGGGCAACGGCGTGGATATTCCGTTTTCCTCGCTGCCGGTGCGGGTGACTTCCAACGGCAGGGGCCGCAATTGTTACTGGCCGATGCCGTTCAAAAAATCGGCGCGAGTCACCGTGACCAACGAGGGCAAGCAACGTTGCAACGCCTTTTATTACTACCTCGACTGGCAGAAACTGCCTTCGTTGCCGAAAAACACCGCTTATTTCCACGCCATGTACCGGCAGGAGTTTCCCTGTGTGATGGGACGTAATTATCTCATCGCTGATCTGAAGGGGCGCGGTCAATACGTCGGCACGGTATTGAGCGTGGACAACTCCTCACCCGGCTGGTTCGGCGAAGGCGACGACTTTTTCTTCATCGACGGCGAAAAGGAACCGAGTTTGCGCGGCACCGGCACGGAAGATTATTTTTGCGATGGCTGGGGTTTCCGCCAGCAAGACGGGCCGTATTATGGGGCACCGGAGTGGGAAGGCACAGGTACGGGCGACCGCACCAGCGTTTACCGCTGGCACATCCCCGACCCGGTGGTGTTCAAAAAGTCGTTGCGCGTTGAAATCGAGCACAAAGGCTCGCAGCGATTTCCTGATGGTAAAGGCACCGGATTCATCGAGCGGGACGACTTGTTTTCCAGCGTGGCCTTTTGGTATCAAACGGAACCGCACCAACCGTGGCCGGCGCTGCCGCCGGGTCCGGCCCGCCTGCCATTTTACGAAAACGTTCTGCTCAAAGGCCATGAAGCGATTAGTGCCGCCAAACACTCGGACGCCGGGCTGGAAATACAATCCATCAGCGGCGCCACCGACGGCAAGTTACTTTGGTTCCAGCCGGACAACACCAATGGTTGGCTGGAGGTTTCTTTCAATGCCGGGCAGGAACAGGACGTAGACTTGATGTTAAAAACTTTCCATTCGTGGGATTACGGCACTTATCAAATAAAATTGGATGGAAAACAGATCGCCCAATTGAACTTCTACGCTCCGGACGTCAGCCCCGCGGTTGATAAGCTGGGCAGACACCATCTGGATGCCGGGGCGCACATGCTTCGCTTTGAGTGCACAGGCAAATCCCCGGAATCAGGCGGCTATTTCCTCGGGTTCGACTCGTTAATTGAACAGATTCCCGCGTACGCCCGGCCGGCGAGTGTTGACTTGAGAACTTTGCAAAAGGCGAACGCCCCGTAGGTGCTAAATTTAATTCCGTGTCATAATTTGACTTGAAAGCGGGCGGTTAAAAACTTGGAGCCGTTTGTTTTCCGTTAATTTTCTCCCTCACCCCGGCCCTCTCCCGCTGGGAGAGGGGGAAACATTCCCGCTGCATTCGCAAACACGCGACTGGATCGGATCATGCCATACTCAAACAAAGAAAAAGCCAGCATAGTTGTTCCCTCTCCCAGCGGGAGAGGGTCAGGGTGAGGGAGAGAACACGGCCATCGCCACGGCTACATTTTTCAAAAAAGCTCATCAGCCGTTTTCAGTTATTGCGTGCGACAACGCTTTGATTTACATCTTGGGCAACATTCCTGATCCATGTTGAAAAAAGTAATCCTCTTATCCGTCGTCTGTCTCGTCACCATTTCCGCCAGCCGCGGCGCGGATGCGCCGTTGTGGTCGCTGGCCAATCCGCTGCAGGGTACGGATTCGCAAAAAAGTTTTTCGCATGGCAACGAATATCCCGCCATCGCGCTGCCCTTTCCGATGAATGTCTGGGCGCCGTACACGCAGCCGCAGAACGATTCGTTTTATTATCTCTACCGGTCGAACCACATTCTCGGCATCCGCCAGACGCATCAACCCAGCCCGTGGATCGGCGATTATGCCAATTTCGCGCTCATGCCCGTTTCCGGAAAACTAGCCGTGACCGAAAACGACCGCGCATCCACGTTCAGCCACGATAACGAAACGGCCCAGCCCGGCTATTACAAAGTCCATCTGGACACCTGGAACGCCGACGCGGAGGTGACACCGACGCTGCGGGCCGCCCGGTTCCGGTTCACTTTCAGCGGAGCGGAGGATCCGTATGTGGTGCTGGACGTGTTTGCGAGCGAGGAATTGTCTTCGGTGAAAATCATTCCGGCTGAACACAAGATCACCGGCATCGCCCGCAACAACCGGGGCGGCGTGCCGGATGGTTTCGGCAATTATTTTGTCATCCAGTTCGACAAGGCGTTTGCCGGCTATGGGGTCTGGTCCGGAAAAAACATCCAAACCAATGTGACCACGCTCGATGGCAAGCATGTCGGTGCGTTCTTAAAATTTGCCCGGGGCAAAAACAAGGTCATCGGTTGCAAGGTGGCCTCGTCGTTCATCAGCCCGGAGCAGGCGGAGCTGAATCTGAAGACCGAGATCGGCGACGCGGATTTTGAAACGATCCGTCATCGCGCCGAGGCGGCCTGGAACGATGCGCTGGGCCGGATCGAGATCGAAGGCGGATCGACGGACGAGCAGCGGACTTTTTACAGTGCGTTTTACCGGAGCATTTTGTTCCCGCACCGTTTTTACGAAATGAATGCCGCCGGCCAGCCGGTTTATTTCAGCCCTTACGACGGGAAATTGCATGACGGCTATCTTTATACCGACACGGGCTATTGGGACACGTTTCGCGCGTCCCACCCCCTTTACAATCTGCTGTTTCCGGAGATCAGCGCCGAGATTTTACAAGGCATCGTCAACGCCTACGACCAGAGCGGCTGGCTGCCGGAATGGGCCAGCCCCGGACATCGCCCCTGCATGATCGGCGACCACGCCTTTTCCTTGCTGGCGGATGCCTGGATGAAGGGAATCACCAACTTTGATGCGGCAAAGGCGGTCGCGGCGATGGTCCATGACGCGAACACGCAGTCGCCGGACTTCTGCCGCTCCATCGGCCGCGACGGTGCCAAATTTTATAATTCCATCGGCTACGTGCCCTATTCCAATGTGTCCGGTGATACCAATACTTTTCACGAAGCTTGTGCCAAGACGCTCGAATATGCCTACGACGATTTCTGTGCCGCCCAACTGACGCAGGCCATCGGCGACAATACCGACGCCGTGACCTTTGCTACGCACGCGATGAATTACACCAACCTCTTCGATCCCAAGACCGGCTTTATGCGCGGACGCCATGCGGACGGTTCCTGGAACGAGCCGTTTTTCCCGGATGAATGGGGCGGGCCGTTCACCGAAGGCGATTCTTGGCAATGGACTTTCAGCGTCATGCAAAACGAGGCGGGGCTCATCAACCTGCTGGGCGGCGACTCGGCATTTGCCGACAAGCTCGATGGGCTGTTTGTCGCGCCGCCGGCGATGCGCGCCGGCACGTATGGCCGGCCGATCCATGAGATGACCGAAATGGCCGCAATCAATATGGGCCAATACGCGCACGGCAACGAGCCGGTGCACCATGTGCTTTACCTCTACGATTACGTCGGCCAGCCATGGAAGACGCAGGTGCGCCTCCGCCAGACCATGACGTTGCTGTATCAGGCCACGCCCGACGGCCTGTGCGGCGACGAGGATACGGGGCAGATGTCCGCGTGGTTTGTCTTCAGCGCCTTAGGATTTTATCCGGTCTGTCCCGGTGACGTGAATTATCTCATCGGCAGCCCGCTGTTCGACCGGGCGACGCTGCATCTGGCCGGTGGAAAAACTTTTGTCATCGCCGCCGATCACAACGGCCCGCAGGAATTTTACATCCAGAAGGCGAAGTTGAACGGCGACGCCTTCGACCGGACGTTCATTAGCCACGAACAGATCACCGGCGGCGGTAGCTTGGAATTCGAGATGGGTTCATCACCGAACTTTCAATGGGGTGTTGCGCCGGAAAGCCGGCCGGGTTCGCCGTTGGAAAAATTGCTCGGAAACATGGCGCACTGAGGCGCATCCCCTGCAACACCCCGGGAGTGATTAAAACTTACTTCTGAAAAACGCTCACGCGTGCAGGCGGGAAATTCAACCAGATGATTTTCGAGGCCAGCAGGCGGAAATCTTCGCCACCGCGCGACCGGCTTTTGGCAATTTGATACGTGTATTGCACCCAGCGACCGCGGGGTTCGAGCACGGTGCGGATCTTTTGAGCCAGGGCATCGGCCTTTTCCTTCGGGAAATTCATCAACGGCAGGCTGGAAATCACTGCGCCCACGGATTCCACGGATACGGGAAGTTCGGAGATCAAGGAATCAAGGTCCCAGGCATCGCCCGTGATGATGTGCGCGCGCGGGAATCGTTTCCGCAAAAGTTTCGCAAGGTTCGGGTTGAATTCGATGGCGACGAGCCGGTCTTCGCGCAGACCGCGTTTCAACAGCGCATCCGTCACTGCGCCGGTGCCCGGGCCGAGTTCGAGGACGTAACTTTCCGGATTGCGCGGCAGCCAGCGCGCCATCGCAGCGCCGAGCTGGGGCGAACTGGGCGCAACCGAGCCTGTCCCTTGCGGGTTGGCGAACCACTCGCGCAAGAAAAGCGTCGAGTCGCTCAGGGCTGCGATTATTTTACGTGCCATGCCGGTGCCTGATTTCAAGGGTTAGTGTAAATCAGATTTTTAATTTTTGCACCAGCGAAATTGTTACGGCCCGGAAACATGTTTAAAATCCTTCTGCAGCAACGCCTTGGCGGCCGCGCGTTGGCTGGTCCAGTCGCTCCAGTTCTTGATCCAGCCGACGCCGGTCAGGTTGGTCTGCGCGGCCGGCCAGATCGCATCCAGTTTTTTCAAGGCGGCTTCTGCTTCCTTGCCTTCGTGCCAGCGCAGATCCCCCTCGGCGAGGTTCAGATAATTTTCCGGGTAACCCGGGTTGATCACCGCCGCCCGCACGAGCCATTCGTGCGCCTTGGCCCGGCTGCCAAGGCTGAGCGGCCAGCCCGGCGCATCACGGTACAAAAGCCCGAGACAGCGCGCTGCACCCCCATAATCCATGTTTTTATCGAGCTTCGCCGCCGTGAGAAATTCATTCTCCATCTCGTGAACCAGCCGGTAGGAGGTCAGCGACGGCGCCTCGGCATCGGCATATTCACCCTCGTCCATGCCCAGATAATAATGCCCCGCCGCGGAATTGGGGTCCCGGGCGAGCAATTGATGACAGGCGGCGATGCCGTACTTCGCGATGTCCGCCCGCTGCTCGGAATTCGTCGCGTCTTCGGCCAGGTTGAAACAGGCGCGCGCAAATATCCAGCAATTCGAGGCGATTTGACCGTTCGTTTGAAAAGTCACCTGGGTGCGGTGGAATTCATCCAAGGTCCACTGGTAATACTTTTCCGCGTCTGATTGGCCGAAAACCGGCAGCGCGCTAAAAAGTGCGAGCAAAAGTGCAACTTTTCCCGCGCTGGCTGGTTTAAACAACATGATGCTCTCGATAAGAAGTCGCCATCGTGCCGTAGCCGTTTACGGTCAGCAAGTGAGAACCGGCTGGAAAATTCTGGCACCCCTCGCCGTGATCGCGCTGTTGGGCGCCGGTTGCAGCGGCATCAACGCCCATCAGGAGGTGTCGCCGATGACTTTTCTATTGCCGGGATTGCTCAAAAACTGTCCGCCAAGCCCCGGGACCAATGAAGTCGCCATCGTGACGGAAGATGCCCCTCCGCTGGCCCTCTCCCGCTGAAAACGGTGTGTTTACATGGTGCGTTTCCCCTTCGTACCGCCGGTTTCACGAACTGGATCCGTTTAATAAGAAGTTGCCATCGTCCCGCTGCGGTTTATAATCAGCAAGTGAGAACAAGCTGGAAAATTCTGGCACCCCTGGTCGTAGTCGCGCTGATTGGCGCGGGCTGCGGCGGTATCAGTGCCAGTCAGAGCGTGTCACCGGCGACTTTTCTGTTGCCGGGGCTGCTCAAAAACTGCCCGCAATGCCCCGCGACCAATGAAATCGTGATTGTGGCCGCAGATTCCGCTCCGCTTGCATTCTCTCGTTGATAAATTATGCGTTTCCCGTTCGCGCTGACGAAAAAAATCGCCGGCCACATCATCAAACATAAACTGCGCAAGACCCCGAAGTTTGCGATGGTCTTGCAGCTTGAACCGCTGCACACCTGCAACCTCACTTGCACCGGCTGCGGCCGCATCCGCGAATACTCCACCTCCCTCAAGGACATGGTGCCGCTGGAAAAATGCCTTGAAGTCGCGATGGAATGCGATGCGCCGATGGTTTCCATCTGCGGCGGAGAACCGCTCATCTATCCGAAGATCGAGGAACTCATCGTTGGTCTGCGCGAGCAGGGCCGCGTGATCTACGTCTGCACCAACGGCGTCTTCATGCGCAAAAAAATGCGCGATTACCTGGCCGCCATCTATACCCCCGAGTCGGAACCGGTCCTGACACGCCTGCTCGCGGAAAAACTCATCACGGAAAAAGAGGCGGAGACCATTCGCAAATCCGACGCTGCCGCCAAAAAGAAGGTCGTTATCCGTCCATCCACATGGATGTATTGGAACGTCCACGTGGACGGCCTGGAATTCACGCACGACCTGATCGTCGAGCGCGAAGGCGTCTTCAAGGAATGCATCGAAGCCATCAAGATGGCAAAGATTTTGGGCTATCAAACCGCGACGAATACGACGGTTTACAGGGAAACACAGGTGGCTGAGCTGGAAGACATGTTCAAGTTTTTGTCGTCGCTCGAGGTGGACGGCCACACGATTTCGCCCGGGTACGATTACGACGCCGCCAAGAAGGACATGGTCAAACGGCTTGGCAAGGATCCGAAGGAATTTTTCCTCACGCGTGACATGACGCGGCAAAAATTCGCCAAGATCGAGGAATGGGGCAAGCTGTTCACCATCTTCGGCACGCCGGTCTATCAGGAATTTTTGGCCGGCAAGCGCGAATTGACCTGTACTGCGTGGGCCATTCCCACCTACAACATCAAGGGCTGGAAAGCTCCCTGCTACCTGATGACCGACGGCCATTATGCCGGCTACACGGAAATGTTGCGCGAGGTGAAGTGGGAAAATTACGGCGTGGTGGACGGCAAGGCGCGCGACCCGCGTTGCGAACACTGCATGGTGCACTGCGGCTATGACCCCAGCGGCGCTCTCGGCACGAATTACCAGTCCGGCGACAACTGGAAAAATATCAAATACAACTTCGGTGCGAAACCGAAGCCGTACGCGAGCTCGACCGAACTCACCAAACGCGCTTATAACGGTGTGACGATCGGCAAGGGCCATATGGCCGCAGCCCAGGCCGCGATCAATTCGCCCGCCGCCGGTGCCCGCGGTGCGTTCTCCAACGAGAAGCACGAGAAGCACGAGGACCACGTCGGCACCTACTGCGGCGAGGGCGATGTGGCGGCGGAAAAGAAAAATTGATGCGCTGTTCTCAATCAAAACGGAGCGCCGCCATGCGCTCCGTTTTTTTCTTTCTTTTGACCGCGCCGCGATTGTTTTAGCTTTCTCCCCGTGCCAATCGAAACGCCGCGCCTGCTCATCGTGGACGACGACCCCGGCCAGCGCAGCCTGCTTGATTCGTTTCTGCGCAGCCAGGGCTTCGAAACCGTCGTGGCCGAATCCGGCGAACGCGCCCTCGAACTGCTCCCCACCAAAAAGTTTTCCTTGATGATTTCCGACGTGCGGATGCCCGGCCTCTCCGGCCTGGAAACGCTCCAGCGCGCGCGGAAAAATTTCCCGACCTTGCCCGTCCTGCTCGTCACCGCTTACACCGACATCCGCGAGGCCGTCGCCGCGATGCGCGACGGGGCCGTGAATTACCTGGCCAAGCCGATTGACCTGGACGAGCTGCTCGCCAACGTCCGCAACGCCACGGGAACCGTCTCCGCAGAGATAAAAATTGGCGCGGAAAAAAGCCTGCCGCCACACATCATCGCCCGCAGCCCGTTGATGGTGGAATTGTTCCAGCAGGTCGCGCTGATTGCGCCGTCGGAAACGCGCGTGCTCATCACCGGCGACAGCGGCACGGGCAAGGAGGTCGTCGCCGACATGATCCACGCGTGGAGCACGCGCGCCGCCAACAAGATCGTCAAGGTCAACTGCGCCGCGATTCCCGAGACCCTGCTGGAAAGCGAGCTGTTCGGCCACGAAAAAGGAGCGTTCACCGGTGCCAGCGCACAGCGCATCGGACGCTTTGAAGAAGCCGGCGGCGGCACGATTTTTCTGGACGAGATCGCGGAGATGTCGCCGCCGTTGCAGGCGAAAATTTTGCGCGTCACGCAGAATGGAACCTTCCAGCGCGTCGGCGCCAACCGCGAACTGCACACCGACGCGCGAATTCTCGCCGCCAGCAACAAGGACCTGGAGGCCGAGGTGAAGACCGGGCGGTTCCGCGAGGATCTGTTTTATCGATTGAACGTGGTGGAGCTGAATGTGCCGCCGCTTCAGGAGCGGCGCGAGGACATCCTGCCGCTGGCGGACCTGTTCATTTCGCAGTTCGCCCGCAGTCGTGCGCGCCTCGCCGAGGCGACCGCCGATTGCCTGAAAAATTATCCGTGGCCTGGCAACGTGCGCGAGCTGCGCAACATCATTGAACGCGCCGTGCTGCTGTCCCAAAGCGAGCTGATCCTGCCCGAGCATCTGCCCGCCAAACTGCGCGAGGCCATGAAACAGAATGTTCCCGCGCTCACCCTGGAATCACAGACCATGGATGAAATCGAGCGCACGGCGATCCTCGCGGCGTTGAAACAGCACAAATCCAACCGCACGGAGACCGCGAAGGCGCTGGGCATCAGCCGCCGCGCGTTGCTCTACAAATTGCAGCGCCTGCGCCAGCAGGGATTTCAATTCGAGTAGTGTCTTAATTTTAAGAAACCCGGTGGGGCGAGCGTCCTCGCGAGCCGTCGTGAGCCTTTGGTTTAAGCGGCTCGCGAGGACGGCTCGCCCCACCAATTTAAGGCAATACCCAAGTTTGGCTGTGGTTGACACAATTTAAAGCCACTTTAAAATCATCTCAATTATGAGCACTGGACAATTAGCCCCCCGATTTTCACACGTTGTCATTTTCTGGACCGACCCGGCCAAACCCGAAGCGGCGGACGCCGTCATCGCGGGGGGAAATAAGTTTTTGAAAAACATCCCCGGCCTGACGCATTTTCACATCGGCAAGATGGTGGGCAGCACCCGCCCGGTCGTGGATCAGACCTATCAGGTGGCGCTGAACACAGTTTTCACGAGCAAACAGGCGCAGGACGATTATCAGGTGCACCCGCAACATCTGGAATTCGTTGCGCAATGCGTGAAGCCCTTCGTGAAAAAAGTCGTTGTCTATGATTTCGAGTAAATCAAGCGGTTCAAGAAAAACTGCAGCCATCCTGGCTGGTCCGGGGTGAGAAGAATTCCCCTAAACATTTGTGCATTGAACCCCTGAACCACCGGGCGCATTCCAACACCGAGACGCAGTGCGCGTTTCCCCCCTTTTTTGCCACGTCGAAGTCTGACGAAGGCGGGCCGCGTCGGAGTGCGCCCGTCCTCGGGCGCTGCAATGTGACCATGACCGAAGACCCTCAAGTATTTTAGGCCTGCATGAATTGAACGTTGCAGTGGCCGAGGACGGCCACACTCCGGGGCCGGGGTGAGGGGCGCATCGCCTTCGCCTATGCGCGCGGGTGAAATTTACGGTGGACCTCGCGCAGCCGGCTGCCGGCGACGTGTGTGTAAATTTCCGTCGTGCCGATGTTCGCGTGGCCGAGCAATTCCTGGATCACCCGCAGGTCCGCGCCGTGCTCCAGCAGATGCGTGGCGAAACTGTGCCGCAGCATGTGCGGCGTGAAGTTACGCGCGATGCCGGCGCGCCGGACCTTGTTTTTGAGCCGCAACCACAGGGTGACCGCCGCGAACGGTGTTCCGCGCCGCGTCAGAAAAACATTCGCCGGAGATTTTGGCGTGATTAATTTGGGGCGGCCAATTTCAATGTAACGATTCAACGATTCAACCGCTTTTTTCCCGACCGGCACCACGCGTTCCTTGTTGCCCTTGCCGATGACATTGATAAATCCAGCCTCGAGATGAAGCTGCTCCAGCCGCAAATTCTTCAGCTCGCTCAGGCGCAGGCCGCTCGCGTAGGCCAGTTCCAGGACCGCCTGGTCGCACAAATTTTCCGGCGAAGCCGGTTCCTCCGGTTTCAGCAATTGGTCGATTTCCTGGCTGCTCAACGCCTTGGGCAGGCGTTTCCAGCGGCGCGGCAGCGAAAGATTTTCAGCGACATTGACCGGCAGGATTTTTTCGTTCTCGGCGAACCGGTAAAACGCGCGCAACGCCGCAATTTCCAGATAGACGCTTTCGCCGCTCAGCCGTCGCGCCGGGCCTTTTTGTGCGGATGCCGGTTGTGCCGCCGGCCGGCCGGATGGGGCGTTGCGCATCCGTTCATGCGCGAGGAACCCCATCAGATGTTTCAATTCGACGTCTTTCCAATCAGTGAGATTCTGTGTTTCCGCCCAGGCCGTAAATTTGCCGAGCAACGCCGCGTAGGTTTTGGCCGTGTTGTCCGACTGCCCGCGTTCGTGGCGCAGGTATTGTAAAAAGTCCTCGACGAGATTTTGCATCAGCAACAACGCGGCAGGATCATTTCGCGGGCGCGTTCGTGCCGGCACTCACGACCACGAGCTGGTTGGAATGGTCCAGGACCATTTCGGGGGCATCGTGGAATTTTTTGACTTTGCCGGTGACCTCGACAGATTTTCCCTCGAGTGATTTCAGATCGCTGAACTGGTTGGTGGCGGCGGGAAAAATCACACAGGTGAACGGCGAGTCGGGATGCGGCTTGTCGAGGTTGAGAAAAACAATCGTGGGGCGCACGTTGACCTGGGCCACCGTGCCGGTGACGGTCATCAACTGGTCGTAATGCTTGTCCGCCTCGCTGGTGCCGATCTTGGCAGGCGCGACATCATTGGTTTCAACGACCGCATTAGTTTCAGCGGCGGAGATCCGCAACGTCAGGATGGCAGGAAACAGGAAGGCAATTTTCTTCACGCCCGCATTTGACGCCGTCCTCGCCGTTTCGGCAATAAAAAAAGCCGGCGCAACCTTGCGCCGGCCGGAGGACGTAAAACACTTATCAGTGTTTGTGCTTGTGTCCGTGCTTTTTGGCGTGGTGATGGTGATGACCTTTGTGGGCATGTTTGCCCTGGCTGGCCTGGGCGGTGGAAACCATCGCCGGCGAAAACGCGATGGCGGTGACCGCGAGCAGAAAGAGAATTTTTTTCATGATCTGGTTAATGTTTGGTTGCGATTCCCCGGTAAAAATCACGGGTGAACAGTTTTTCAGACGAAACCGGGCCGCGCAAGTTACAACCGCCGGCAAGTTTCATTTGGGTGCGCAATTTCTGCGCGTATCCCGCCGGGCGCGCAGGGTTTGCGCGCAGGGATTTGATGAATTAACAGCAAAAGCGGGTTTTTCCGGATGGCACACTCCTTGCGTTGTCATAACGAACCCGGCGGCTGCATTGCATTTATTGTGTGGTCGCGGCCAAACAAAAAACAACCAACAGATAGGAGTGTTCGATGAAATTGAATCGTATTATCACATTGTGCGCGATGACCGCGGCGCTCGCCTGGAGCGCCAGCAGCGTGTTCGCGCAGGACAACGGTGGCACTGGCGGACCCGGCGCAGCCGGTGGCAACGGCGGTGACCAGGGCGGCCAGCGCCGGCAGCGTGGCGGCGGCGGGGGTGGCTGGGGCGACCCCGCGGCGATGCAGCAACGCATGATGGATGGCATCCGCGACAAGCTGGAGTTCACCAATGACACCGACTGGAGCGCGGTGCAGCCGCTCGTGCAGAAAGTTTTGGATGCCCAACGCGATGCTCGTGGCGGCGGCTTGCGCGCCTTGTTCGGCGGACGCAACCGCGGCGGTCAAGGCGGTCAAGGCGGCGGTCGCGGCGGTTTCCTCGGTCAAGCGGGCCCGGAAGAGGATGCGCTCCAAAAAGCCATTGATGACAATGCGCCGTCCGCGCAGATCAAGGACTTGCTCGCCAAATATCGC
>DATHOG010000108.1:0-6834 GCA_035485115.1 Candidatus Sulfotelmatobacter sp.
TCCCACGCTGCAATGCAAAATCCCATTCCGCTATGGCCCAACGGCGCGCCGGGGGCGCTGGGCACCTCAAGCAACGACATCCCCACGTTGACGCCGTTTTTGTGCGAATCCAACGCGACGGGCGCGGCATTGGTCATTTGTCCCGGTGGCGGCTACGCGCACTTGGCGCCGCATGAAGGCGAAGGTTTAGCGGTCTGGCTGAGTGAACACGGCGTGACCTGCTTCGTCCTCAAATATCGGCTGGGTATCAATGGCTACCATCATCCGGCGGAGCTTAATGACGCTGCGCGCGCCGTGCGCTGGGTTCGGGCCAACGCGGCGAAGTACAAGATTGACGTCCACCGGGTCGGCATCATGGGTTCATCGGCGGGCGGGCATCTGGCGTCAACGTTGATGACGCACTTTGACGCCGGCGACACGAATTCGCCGGACCCGATCGAGCGGGAAAGCTCGCGGCCCGACCGGGGGGTCTTGTGCTATCCGGTGATCACGATGGGCGAGTTAACGCATCAGGGATCAAAATTTTACCTGCTCGGCACAAATCCACCGCCATCCCCGGAACTGATAAAACTGCTTTCGAACGAATTGCAGGTGACGACGAATACACCACCTTGTTTTATTTGGACAACGTACGAGGACAAGACGGTGCCGATGGAAAACACCCTGATGTTTGCCGCGGCTCTGCGGAAAAACCATGTGCCGTTCGACTTGCACGTCTATCAGAAGGGTGGGCACGGCATGGGGCTGGGGGACAAGAAGCATCCCAGCGTCCCGGCGCATCCCTGGGCGGCAGACTGCCTGTACTGGCTGAAGCAACAGGACTTCGCGAAATAAAAAAACTCCCGCGAAACGGGAGTTTAATCGGACTTTTAAAAAGAAATCAGTTCAGTCAACGTCTGCGGCGGAAGGCGAAGAGCATCGCGGCACCACCCGCAATCATCGCCCAGGTCGAGGGTTCGGGGGCGGTGTTGATGGTAAAACCCCAACTGACGAGCGTGGACTGGTTGCCGGAGGAGAGGTCGGCGACGAAGAGCGTCCAGCCGCCATTCGCACCAGTCCCGTAATAATTGTTCAAATCGGCGGTGACCGGTGCGGAGTCAAAAGCCGAAGGCGGTTGTGAGAGCGAGTTAACCGTGGTGCCATCCGCGCCCCAACTGCCGGTGAGCTGACTGCTGCCATTCAAGGTGTATGAACCAAGACCTCCCGACTGGTAGTTGTGGATGTTGGCGCCCGTCATATTGAGCGTGATGTCAAATCCGGTGTCACTGTAGCCAAAGGCGTTGCCGCTGTTCATGCCGACACGGTTTAATAGCACGGCGAATTGCCCGTTGGGACCGGCGAGGTAGGCGTAAAGGTCGCCATTGAAGCCGCCGGAGATGTTCAAGTTGACCGTAATATTGGTGATGTTTCCGGAAAGCCCGGCTGTGGTCGTCGATGATGTGATGCCAACAGGATTGCCATCAGGTATCGCGGTGTTCAAGGTGCCGGAACTATAGGTGAAATTCGTCTGCGCATGCACCACTACTGCCAATAGCCAGGCGGCGACGATAAGGGTCAACCTTGTGATACGCATTTCCTTAAGAGTCAGGGTTTAATATTCCGGTTCCAACTGCAATTTAATTTCGCCCATTCATATCGGTCATTCAAGGAAAAAATGTAGCATCTTGATGTGACGAATGTGTAACGAAGACTTTTAAAATCCACGCAAATCTGTGCTGGTCCGTTTTGGCAGTCCGGGCGCGGGGAGGCGCTTGAGGACGAGGTATTCAATGCCGTTTTTACTGCAAAATTCACGCTTTCCGCCCTTGTCGCCGTCCTCGTTCACGGCATAGATGTCGGGACGTATCCGGTTGATTTCCGGCTCCGCATCCAGCCAGCCGTCCCCGGTGGAGATCAAGGCCTGCTTCACAAACTTGATCGAGCCGAGGACGTAGCGCCGTTCTTCCTGCGGTAGCAGCGGGTGGCCTTCGCCCTTCAGCAACCGGATGTTCGCGTCGTGCCCGACGATCAGATACAGATCGCCGTAGCCGGAAACCTCCTCGCAGAAACGGACATGGCCGGAGTGGAACCAATCGTAGCAGCCGGTGGCGACGATTTTTTTCCGGCCGGGGGCCGACGGCATCGGCGGCGGCTCGGGAAAACCTTTCAGGTCGTCCGCCGAAAATACGCGGTAAGAAATCTGGTGGTCTCGGCAAAATTTTTCGCGCGCGGCATTTTGCGTCGGCGCGTAATCCGCCCAGACATCGGCGCGGAAATTTTTTGGCAACGCATCGGTGTCCGTGTCGGGGCCGGTCTCCGTCACCTTCGTGACGTAACGGACGGCGTTCAAAAAGTAATTCCGTTCGGCGAAGGAAAATTTGGGTGGCGTGCCGGTGATGCGTTCCACCACGGCATCCGGCCAGAGCAACACGGTGAGTTCGCCGAGCTTGGACGCTTCCTGGAGAAACCGCAGGTCGCGCGATTTGATGTCGTCGAAACCGCCGCTCACGATGATCTGTTTTGGGGAATTCATTTGGTGGTGGTCCGGACGGTGACCTGGAATGCGCCGGGCACGGGTTTTTCCGAGACGACGATCAGGTAACCGCCGCCGCAGCCGGAATACATCGCACCTGGATATTGCTGCTGGTAGGCGCGCAAGATGGGCAGCAGGTCCACGCGCAATTTCGGATGCCGGACGATGTGCGGCATCAATGTCTCCCAGCACTTCATGTTCAAGTTGAGCGACGCGCCGAGCTTTTTTGCGTCCATCTTCACGATGGCGTCGAAACACATCTTTCCCGACCCGCCCAGTTTGGCAACCCAGGCCGGTTTCAGGTTTTTCAAGCCCAGCGGCGAATAGCCGTCCGGTCGAGGTTCAATCGGAATCAAATGGAGGACGCCGCTTAACCATTTCGCGACGCGGGGCGAGGTGCACGATTCGATGTGCGAGGTGAACACGCCGCCGCGAACCTTGAAATCATAATCGAGCCGGTTGATGCCCGGGTACACGAGGCCGATCATGTCCTGCGAGCCGCTCGGATTTTTCTGGCCGCGATTTTCGGCGTCGTAAAGCTCGCGCACGAGTTCATCCAGCGGGCGATTCGGCAATTTGCCTTTCCACAATTTCATCGCCACGGCGCGGGTGCCGCTGGCGATGCCGCTGCGGTCCATCGGCCGGAAATCCGGTTCGATCTGCACCACCACCATCGAGCCGGGCGGCTTGGGGTTGTGGCGGGAGACGAACGGCTGGTCGATCCAGCCGCCCGCGAGTTGCAGGCGGTTGGGAATCGAGCCGAGCAGTTTGGCGACGGGCGAAAGATTCATTCGGGCCGACGATATTTATTTTGCATCGCGTTCTCCCTCACCCTGACCCTCTCCCGCTGGGAGAGGGGACAGCCGTTGGCTAATTTCATAAAACTCGTGAGCCGTTGACCTGAAGCCGCGTTCATTTTCGCGGATGAAAAGCGGTAGGGGACTACCGCAGTCCAAGACGCTAGCGCGTTGGCGAGGGCTCCGGAAATTCGCGAAGCGTCTTGGACTGCGCCAGTCTTCTGGCGCTTTTTCGTCCAACGCGCATTGGTCGTGTTTCGGCAAAACGTTACAATTTTGCGGACCTCTTTAACAATTCACCCAACCCCGACCCGTTTGCCGGCTTTGCGGGCGTCGTATTGCGTCCCGATCCACGCGTAGGTTTCGGCGAGGCCCTTGTTCAGGGTCGTACCAGGCTCCCACTTGAGAACTTTTTTGATGAAGGTGTTGTCCGAGTTGCGGCCGGCCACACCTTTCGGTGCGTCGAGATCGTAATTACGGTTCATCTTCACGCCCGCGATCTTTTCGATCTTGGTCAGCAGTTCGTTGATGGAGACCAGTTCGCTCGAGCCGAGGTTGATGGGCGTGGCGATGAGGTCGTCGCAATGCGTAATCATATCGATGCCTTTCACGCAGTCGTCAATATACATGAAACTGCGGGTCTGGTGGCCGTCGCCCCAGATCGTGATGTCCTTCTTGCCGGTGTCGATGGCGTTGATGACCTTGCGGCAGAGCGCGGCGGGGGCCTTTTCGCGGCCGCCGTCCCACGTGCCGTGCGGGCCGTAGACATTGTGGAAGCGCGCGATGAACGTTTTCATGCCGCGCTCGTGCCAGTATTCCTCGCAGAACATTTCCGAGACCAGCTTCTCCCAGCCGTAACCGCGTTCGGCCATCGCGGGATAGGCGTCGGATTCCTTCAAGGCGCGGACCTTCGGATCCTTTTGCAGCAGGGTGTTGTAGGCGCAGGCGGATGAGGAATAAAAATAACGGCGCGCACCAGCCTTGTAAGCGGCCTCGACCATGTGCGTGTTGATGAGGATGGAGCGCAGGCATTCCACGCGGAAACGTTCGATGAAACCCATGCCGCCCATGTCCGCTGCCAGGTTGTAGACTTCCACCGCGCCTTCGCACACATGATTGCAGTTGTGCTCGATGCTCACATCCATGCAGATGTTTTCCACGCCGGGGACATGCAGATACCATTCATACAGCGGCTTTTTGTCCACCGCGCGGATATTGGTAAAACCTTTCTTGGTGAAATACAGGGCGAGGTTGCCGCCGATGAACCCGCCGGCGCCGGTGATGACGATCAGGTCGTCTTTTTTGGTTGGGGGCGTTTTTTCTACAACACGTTTCGTATGTTCCATAAATAATGTCTGATGATTCTAGCGAGTATTTTGCAATTGTGAATGACTACCTTTGCCAAAAAGCATATACGTTTTTGATGGGGTGTGAAAATGCAAAAGAGCGCGGGCCTTTTTTTAACCACAGATGGACACGGATGAACACGGATAACAATCTCACCATGGCAAACCTCTCCGCTGCATGATTCGGATGGTAAAGCCGCCGAAGGTTCGTCCTCCTTCGCGATAAGCCCAATCGGAGACGGCCTCTGGCGAAACCGTCACCCAATCGCCTTTGCTGTGATCTGGAATGTCGTGTGGCTCGCTGGCAAGTGTGCCCACGATCATGTCGCCATCAAAACCGGCATCCTCAAGCCACATATGCTCAATCTTGTGTGTAATCGCACTCTCGAATCGCGCCTTGACCAACGAACCCTCAATCTACGGAACCAATCGTCGCGCATCAATATCCAGGGCGCGACGAAACTCCGGTAACCGACGCTTTGCCTCTTCGATTGCAGCGTTAATTTCGGGGTCATCACCAGGGAAACTATTCATAACGGTGCGTCATGTCGCGTAACAATTATTGTGCTGAACTTTTGGGGTCTATCAAGCGGAATGCGGTTGAGGGTTTGGCGTCGGGAATTTTGATTTGTCCAAATTCTGTCAGGTGGCCGGGTCAGCCGATGCTAAATTCTTGGTGTTGGTTCTGTCGGGTGTGGGAAATGCCAATAACACAATAAGTACGCCAAGAATGATGCCGTAAATAATCGGAGCAGTGATGCCAAAATGCCAGCGATAAGACAGCCACGTGGACGCCCCAAAATAATGGCCAAGGATAAAGGCGAAAATGCTAACCAACGCCAGCCGCCGTGGAATGATAGAAACCAGCACAAATATGACCGCGATGTAAACCAGCGAAAAGAGCAAGTATGCCGGCAAACCCCGGCTCAGGAATAAACGGAAAAAGGCGTTGCCCTCGTTTGCGGCTTCGGGATGATTCCAATATGCGCCCGGCTGGCCGAGGAGCGTGTTTAATTTATCAAAAATTATAGCGCCTACCATAATCCAACGAAGACGTCTGACGATAGTATCAATGGTGAATTTCATAAATTGAACAAACGTGTGTAAAGAGCTTGGCAGGCATTGTGCTGAACTTTTGGGGTCTATCAAGGGTGGATTTCTAAGTGCGGAGTGCGGAATTTAGACACGAATTACACAAATTCACACGGAGGCCTGGGCGTGGATTTGGAAGGTGCGCTGGGGATGAAAAGCGCCAGAGGACTGGCGCAGTCCAAGACGCTAACGCGTTGGCCAAGGCTCACGATTTTCGCGAAGCATTTGGAGGGCGGTGGTCCCGCATGCGGGACGTAGACGCGACACCGCTTTCGAGCGGTCGGTCGGCTTCTGAATATTCGATAGATTTTCGTGCGGACGAAAGCGGCGTGGCTCCCGCATGCGGGATTCCCGCCGCAGTCCAAGACGCCAACGCTGACGGTGAGGGTGCCAAGTTTGCTCGGACTTTTTTTCCACTTTGCCATGAGCCGAAGATGCCGCTCCTGACGGAGCTTGAAAATCTTTTTTCTTTTTGTTCTACAAAGATGTCACGCCTACGGCGTTCAACACCCAGAAAAAAACACTGCCGACTGCAAGCCGGCAGCACTTTTTTTGTTCATTTGGCGTAAAGCATTGGAAATCAGGAAGTGATTGGATGCGCGGCGCAACGGGGTGTTTTACGGAAACGTGGTAAAATTTACGATATGCGATTTACGAATTGCAGACGGGAAAAGGAGAGGCCGTGGGCGGCGGGCGCGAGGCTTGTACGTGGCATTACCCTAAAACCCTGCCGAGCAAAGGCTCGGCGCTCCCGCCTTCACTGCGTTACGGCGCGGCAAGCCCGCCTTCGTTGAACTATGGCGCGGCAAGCCTGTAAAAAACCTGCCGACTGCAAGTCGGCAGCATTATTCGAATGATGAACTGAAAAATGAATAAATAAAAATCGAGGAGGAGGACGAGGACGAGGATGAGGATGATTCCCTGTTTTCCTCAATAGAAAGGAGTAAAAATTATGGCACGAAATGGAAAGATAGCCCGGATGCCCTTGCATATCCGGAATGAACTGAATAAACGACTGAGCGAGGGCGACTCGGGGGTGAAACTCGTGAGATGGCTTAATGAGGAGGTGAGGTTTTTCCTGCACAAC
>DATHOG010000109.1:0-29354 GCA_035485115.1 Candidatus Sulfotelmatobacter sp.
AACCACAACCAGCCGCGGTCATCGGAAACGATCTGTGAAATGTTGTCGTCGAACAATCCCTCGGCCGTCGTGATTTTTTTGAACACCCCATCCTTGAAACGCCCGAGCCCCTGTCCGGCGTAACCGATCCACAAGCTGCCGTCAGGCGTGGCCGCGAGTGAACGGATGGAAATGGCAGCCCCGGACTCGTTGGTGGTTTCATCATTGATGACCTTGTCATGCAGCCGCAGTAAAATTCCTTTTGACGTACCGATCCAGACATTGCCTGCGGCGTCACCGCAGGAGGCGCGCGGCACGCCCGCGCCGGCGGGCAAATCCAGCGTGGTCAGGGTCCCGTCGTGAAGGCATTGAACGACTGCCGGGTCTTCTTCGACGATCCACAAATCATTGTTCGTATCCGTCAGCAGGCCGCGGACGACATGGCCGTTGAAACCATCTTCAGCGCGCCAGGTTTTCAACATGCCAGCCCGCAATGAAACGAGCACATAACTGCGCGTGCCGATCCAGACCGTGCCATCCTGGCCGGCCGCCAGACAGGTGGCTTTCGCGGATGGCCAGTTGGATTCGTCGGATAAGATGCGCCAGGTTCCATTTTTCCGGCAGGCAAGCTGTCCGCTCAGGGTCGTCACCCAGATCGCGCCGTTCGTATCTTCACAAATGGATTTCATTTCCCCGAACGGCAGCCCCGTGGATTTATCTTCCATCGTGAATGCGCGCGGACGAATCCGGTTCAATCCGCCGCCGCTGGTGCCGGCCCACAGATTGCCTTCATTATCCTGCAACAGGCTTGAAATGTAGGGATGCGACGTGGGGATGTTTTCAAACCGGCTGCCGTCAAAACGGAATAATCCGCTGGCCGTGGTGCCGATCCAGACGGCGCCGTTTTTGTCTTCGAGCAGGCAGGTAGGGTCGGAGGCGGGGGTGTCGGTTTTGAATGTGCCGACCGAGGTCAAAGTGCCGAAGTCATCGCATTTGAAAAGTTCATGGCCGGAACAGATCCATATGCCGCCACTGCCCGCACCGGTGATCCGCACGTTTCTTCCCAGCGTCTTGTTTAGAACCTGGGCGTGCCCATTTTGAAAAATCCCGGCCTGCCCGTCTTTCGCAAACCAAACACGGCCGTTTTTATCCTTCGCCAGCACGCAATCGAACCGCGCCGGCAGGCCTTCCGGCTCGCCGATCCGCGATACTTCGCCGTCCTTGATCCGGCAGACAACGTTGCCGTGGTAAGCGATCCAGATGGCGCCTTCGCCATCCTCCAGCATGCCGAGCACGACGTAATCCGGCAGATGATTTGTGAAGATTTGCGCCACGCCCGAATGGAGGCAGGTGACCGGCCCGTGAATCATCGTCATCCATAGTCCGCCCCGGGAATCTTCCATCACCGCACCGCCGCGTTCGGAGTTGCCGGCGTAGTTGGTGATGATGTTTTTGGCGGTGAACTCCTCGAACGAAACACCGTCAAACCGCGCGAAGTGTCCGGCCGTGGCCACCCAAAGATAGCCGTCGCGGGTCTGGGCAAGACTGGTGACGTTATTGTTCGGCAATCCTTCATCCGACTGCCAGACATGAAGCGACCAGGCGGTATCGTTGGTGGAAATGGGATCCGCCGCCGCGCCGCCGGCGATACAGGTTACCAAAGCGGCCAACAGCCGGTATCGGAGACGCGACTTTATTTGCGGCAAACTAAAAGGCATCGGGGAAAACTTGATTGGACAAGGTTAGTTCAGGGGCAAGGAATGCGCCCTCACCCGAACGGGTGATTGTGCGGGATTTTCATGCTCTTATATTAACTTACTCACACCACCACCGCAAACAAACTTAGACTGACATCTACATCAGTATGACAACGCTTTCAAAAAATGTAACCAAAGCCTTCACCTTGATCGAGCTGCTGGTGGTCATCGCCATCATCGCCATTTTGGCGGCGATGCTGCTGCCCGCCCTGGCCTCGGCGAAACGCAAGGCTCAGGCCGCCAATTGCATCAACAATCAAAAGCAGTTGTTGTTCGCGTGGAAAATGTATTCGGATGACAACAGCGACAATATGGTCGGCGCGAATTGCAACGCGGTTTCGGACTGGCGCATATCGCCGGCCGGCAGCGGGTTCAAACTGCCGTCAATTCCGCCCGCCATCGCCGCGGCTCCGGATTTGCAGAATAAATATCTGGATGAGCAGGGATTTATGCAGGGCGGGCTCTATAATTATTGCAAAGACGCGGATCTGCTGCACTGTCCCGGGGACACCCGCTGGTTAACTTCCGACTACGCCTTCGATAGTTATTCGGTGATGAACGGCATGAACGGCTCAAGCCCGAGCACCCATCCGCAACCTTCCCTGACCAAGGAATTGAGCATAAAACATCCGAGCGCGGCCATGGTCTTCACCGAGGAAAATGATCCACGTTCGCAAGCCATCAGCGGAGGCTCGGGCAACGTTTTTGAAAACATCAACGCCTGGACATTGCCGGTCACAGGCGGAACTTATCCGCCCAACTGGACGGGATTTACCTGGTGGGATGCGCCGGCAGCTTTTCACCAGACCAGCGCCGTGTATGGTTTTGCGGATGGACACGCTGAAAACCACCGCTGGCTTGACGGCGCCACCCTCATGCTGGCGAATTATGTCGGGTCCTCTCCGACCAAGGATGTCTATGCCCAGGGATTTTCATTGACCCAATGTCCGCGCGACCTGCCTTACGTTGCAAATGGTTATGTCTTTCCGGGATTTGGAATTAATCCTGGAAACAACAACTAAGCTGATTATAAGGTCGGGATATAGATGAATGTTCCCACCCGAACGGGTGATTGTCCGGCGAAAAGAATAAATCTAGAGTAGCAACCTACCCGCAATCCCAAACCCATGAAAAATAAACTTCATTGTCTCCGATCCTGTGTAATTTTTGCCATAAGCATGCTGTTTGTCCGGCTCGCCTCCGCGCAAACGGACATTTGGAGCGGCGGCGGGGCCAATCAAAACTGGTCCACCAGCGGCAATTGGGCGGCCAACGGGGTCCCCACGGTGCTGACCAACGTCGTGTTCACCAACAACACCGGTGCGGCGGCCAGCGCCGGGACCATTGATAACATTGTGGATTCCGGCTTTGCGGGCAGCGTCGCTTCATTGCAGTTTGCGAACACGAACACCAGCGGCACGGCCGGTTTTTTTCACACCACGCAAATCGGCGCAAGCCAAACCTTGACGGTGCTCGGCAGCCTGACTGTCGGCTTTGGCGCCAACGCTGCGGATTGGGGCGGCAACAACCAGATCAATGCGACCTTCGCCGGCGCGGGAACGTTGCTGGTGAGCAACTCGACGGCGTATGTCAACGTCAGCCAGGGCAGCGCCACCAGCGGCACCGAGGCCGCGATTCTAAACCTGACCAACTTGAATAACTTTGTGGCCAGCATCGGCGGCATCGCGATTGGCGTATATAATACGCCAAATGCCACGCTCGCCCGGCAGCGCGGTTATCTTTATCTGGCCAAGACGAATGTTATCAGCTTCACCGGCAATGCGCCCAAGGCTTACGGCAATGAAAGCCAGATTGAGATCGGTGAAAATCTTGGCAACGGCGCCAACACGGCCATCCCCTTGTATCTTGGCATCATGAACAATATCAACGTGAACTCCATCACGGTTGGTGCCGATAAACAAGGTTCCGGCGGATTGCTGGCCTTCAATCCGGCATTTACCAATGTTGCGCCCACATTGGTCCTTCGTGGCACGAACGGCGTGGCCAGCCGTGTTGCCACGTGGAAAGTTGGTGATAACTCCAATCAATCCACCACCGGCACCAGCTCCTCCGGCACGGTGGATCTGAGCAACGGTTTCCTTGATGCCCTGGTCGATTCGCTCATCGTCGGCGAAGGCGACGGCGCCTCCGGCGGCAGCGATACCACTTCCGGGACTTTCACCTTCAATCTGGGTACCAACAACGCGAACACAGTCTATATTGGTTATCGCAACAATTGCGGTACCGGAACCAGCCATCCATCCGCAACGTTCAATGTAAATAACACGGCCACATTGATCGCGAACAATGCGATTTGCCTCTCTTACAATGGCGGTGGGAGCGGCGGGTATGCATCCGGCACATTAAAAATCACGGGCGGCACGGTTCTGGCGACCACCATCACCAATGGCGTTGCTGCCGGAGCGAATTCCACGGCGGACATCAACATGACCGGCGGCACGCTGGGCATCACCAGCCTGCTAGGTTCGGTCGGCACGGCCACCGCCCCGTTGAAAACAATCACCTTGTCCGGCTCGACGTTGTCGCTGCCGGTTTCCGGAATCCAGACCAACGTCGTGGCCACAACGCTTAACTTGAACGGGACAACCAACATCATCAACATAACTTCAATTCCGGCGACCGTGATAACTTATCCGACGCAAATCCCGCTGATGGCCTATAGCAGCTTATCCCTGGCCGGCAGTTTTAACGTTGGCGTCAGCAATCTGCCGGGAACCTATCAGGGTTATATTTCCAACAACGCGGCCAACCTTTCCATCGACCTGGTATTGACGAGCGGCCCGACCAGCGTCAGCACGCTGGAATGGAGCGGCACCGCCGGTCCGAGTTGGGACACGACCAGCGGCAACTGGCTCAGCGGCGCTTCCACCGTGGCGTACGCGGAGGGTGCGAGCGTGCTGTTCGATGACAACGCCACCGGCTCAACCAATGTCAATCTTACTGCGACGCGCACACCCGCCGGGGTGACGGTCAGCAACAACGTGCTGCCTTATGTGTTTTCCGGCGCCGGCATCGGCGGCGCCGGCGGCCTGGTGAAATATGGCAGCAGCTCGGTGACGTTCACGAACTCCGGGAATTCTTTCGCGGGCAACGTGACGATCAACGCCGGCACGGTGCAGTTCGGCAATGGCGGGACGAGCGGCACCTTGCCGACCACGGGCAACGTGCTCGACAACGGCAACCTTGTCATCAACCGGTCCGGAACCCTCACCATTCCGAATCTGATTTCCGGCAGCGGCACGATCACCAAAAACGGGACTGCAGTTTTAACCTTGACCGCCTCCAACAATTTTAACGGCACGGCGGTTGTCACCAACGGAACCCTGCTGGTCAACGGCGTTCTTTCGGGAACCTTGTCGAGCGCGGCGGCCACCACGGTCGGCGGTTCCGGCACCAACGCGGGGGCCGTGAACGTGGGCGGGCTGATCCAACCGAGCGCGGCCACCGGCACCCCGTTGACGTTCACTGCCGGCGGTACGTTGACGCTGGCTTCCGGCGCGACGGCGGCGTTCGATTTGAGCGGCACGGACAACACGGCCGGTAATGGCATCAATGATTTGCTTTTGGCCGGCGGCGATCTGGACGTCAACAACAACGCCATCGCGCTGAATTTTCTCAGCGTGCCGCAAACCGGCGTGTCCTACACGCTGGTCAATTTCAACGGCACACAGAACGGTGTGTTTAGTTCGACTGTCGGCGGAACGCATTTCGGCACGACTATCAGCCAAGGTTCCAGCCCGGTCACGGTGACCTTGAGCGGCACGGGCGCGAATCTCAAATGGGATGCCATAACGAACAACCTCTGGAACATCGGTGGCGCGTCCAACTGGCTGAATCTCGCCAGCAGCGCACCGGACGTTTTCTACCAGGGCGACACGGTGATTTTTGACGACTCGGTTACGGGCGTGACGAACAATATCACGCTTCCTGCAGGCGTTATGGTCTCGCCGACCGTGTTCTCGAACAATTCCAGCACGGTAAATTATACCATCAACGGCCCGGGACAGATCAGCGGTAACGTGACCCTCGTCAAGTCGGGCAGCAGCACGCTGACGTTGAACAGCGGCAACGCGAATTTCACCGGCACCGCCATGGTATCCGCCGGCACTTTGCGCACCGGAAATGGAAATGCCTTTGGTGTGTCCGGCACGGTGGTCGTGACCAACGGCGGCACACTGGATCTGGCCGGCGCGGGTCTCGGTGAAGTCACGGTCGTGACCGCCGGCACGGGCGTGGGGGGCAACGGCGCGATCATCAACAGCGGCGCTGATCAAATTCACGCAGTCAATATCGTGAAACTTTCCGGAGATACGACGTTCGGCGGCACCGGTCGCTGGGACATCCGTGTGAACGGCGCCATCAACGCCTCGCTGGGCACGACCGACGGCAATACGCACAACATCGTGAAAACCGGATCGAACCTGGTCGCGCTAGTCACCTGCACCATTGATCAGAGCATTGGCAATGTTGACATCCAAGGCGGGCAGTTCAGCCTGCAACTGGCTGGCACGGCGCAGAACAGCGGCAACTGGTTCGCCGACACGTCGCATTCCATTTCCGTGGAAAACGGGGCGCAGCTAAGCTTCAACACGCTTGGCTCCGCGTATCCGTTGTATCGGACAATTCTGCTTAATAACGGCTCGTCCCTGTCCAGTTCCGCCGGTGACAACGGCGTTGGTGGCAGTGTGGTGCTGTCCGGCAACGATACCGTCAGTGTGACCGGCGGTTCCTCGCCGTGGCTGCTCATCAGCGGCGTCGTCAGCGGCTCCGGTAATTTGTTGGTGAACGGCACGTTGCCCCTGGAGTTGTCCGCGACCAATACCTACACGGGCAACACACTCATCAACGCCGGTCAATTGAACCTCGTCAATAATCCGGCCGGTGGCGATGGCACGCTCGCCGGCAGTTCCAACATCGTCATCGTGGCGGGCGCGACTTTGGACGCGTCATTGCGCAGCGACCAGACGCTTACGCTCACCGCCGGACAGACATTGCAGGGCAACGGCACTGTGAACGGAATGCTCGTCGTCGGCGCGGGTGCGACCATATCCGCGGGAACGAATTCAAGCGCCACCGGCCTGTTGACTTGCTCGAACAACGTGACGCTGGCCGGCAATGCATTGATGAAGCTGAATCCCGCAATGGCGACGAACGATGTGATCAGCGTCGTCAATGGCGGCACCTTCACGCTCGGCGGAATGTTGACAGTGACCAATGTCTCCGGTTCGCCGTTTGCCGTCGGAAATCAATTCCAATTGTTCAACACGGCGACGTTCAGCGGTGCGTTCACGGGTGTTTTGCCGGCGACGCCCGGCACTGGACTTGCCTGGGACACCAGCAATCTGACCAATGGCGTTCTCGCCGTGATCGCCGGAGCCACACCGCCGCAGCCCGGCATCACCAGCATCAGTTTGTCGGGCAGCAGCCTCGTCATCAACGGCACGAACGGAATGGCCGGCGAACAATACAACGTGCTGATGACGACCAACCTTGCGTTGTCGCTGTCAAACTGGACGGTGCTGCCGACGAATACATTCTCCGCCGGTACCTTCAGCATCACCAACACCGTGAATCCCGCCGCCCCGCAGAGCTTCTACATTCTGCGCGTGCCGTGATTCAACCGGCTCCAAAAATTAACAGTCACTGCGGCGGGCGATTTACAGTCGCCCGCCGTTTTATGTCAGAAAAGCGCTCCACCTGATCAAGGGAATGAACCGGGGTCATGAGTTGACTCCGCGGGCTCCAGCTTCCTCTTTGAAAGGAAAGCTGGTTTCAGTTTAAAGTGAAGACTGCCTATCGGTCAGAATGCTTTCGCGGTCGCGCAGACATCAGTTGTCATGGGACGGCTTCTGCAATTCGGCAAGTTTCGACCAGGCGAGCGGGTGGACGAAGTATAACAGTTCATTTTTTTCAAACGCATCCTTGTGGTTTTTGAAACCCTCTTTCACGTTTGTGTGAATGTAATTATGCAAGCCGGCCTGGGTGACCTCCGGGCCTTCGGCGGCGATCTTTTCATCGCTCTTCTCACTTGGGCGCACGATGGCGATGTGGCCGGGTTTGGTCGGGTCGGGATTTTTGCAGGTCACGAGGACGAGATTTCCGGCGTTTGCCAGCTTTTGCGCTTCCAGCGGTGTGCTCACCGCCACCCAGCCGCCGTTCGTGCCCGCGCCGCACAGCCAGATTTGCTGCGCATTGGCCAGCAACATGGCCGAATGTTCCGGCGGTCGCAGCAGATATACCCCGAGTTTTTCCGCCGTCGCCGCCGCAAACGCGCTGCAATGCGTGTGGCCATTCGGCACGGCATAGACCTTGCCGTTTGGTTCGCCCGAGCGCCAATCCACCTGCGCGCCGGCGAGCCAATATTTTTCCACATGCATCGCGTCGATCGCGGTGATGAGTTTCTGGCCTTCCGGCGAAATTTTATCGGCCAGGGCAGCGGGTGTCCGCAAAACAAAAGCCGCGGCCACCAGCCCCAAAATGATAATTTTATTCTTCATGGTTTTCCCTGTGTTCGCTGTTTATTACTAGATGGACAATTTAGACCGTAAAAGGTTTCACCGGAATAGTAAGTTTGTGCTATGCCGCTCAAGTCTTCACATCCGGCACTTCAAACGCCATGCCGCTGAATTGCTTCACGAATTGCGTCAACGGAATTTCAAAAACTCCGTGCTTTGTGATGCAGCCATTTTCCGGTCCTGCTGCGCCTTGCGGCGTAAAATCCTGCCCGTGGGAATTCCACAACGTCACTTTGTCGCTGGCCGCGTCATAACCCAGGACCGCATAGGCCTGATTGGGATTGAAGTCGGGCGTCGTCGGCTTGATTGTGCCGCAGGTCATCAATATTTTGCCCCGGCGAGCTTGAGCGTCTCGACCCCGATGGGGCCGAGACCGAATTGTGCGATTTTCATTTTTATTTTGTTGGAGCCACCCAGCCGACGGCATTGGGCACGATGTATTCGAGACCCTCCGTTTGTTCGGGGTGCGGGCTGATGCAGACGACCCGGCCTTTTTCAAACGTGGCGGAGAAGATCGCGGGTGAGTTGATCTGGATGCCTTTCGGCGTGTCGTTGGACGCGACCTCGGTGCGGAACCACGCCAGAACATCGTAGGGCGGCAGGTTGGTCGCGCTAAAAGGGCCGACAATCGGGCCTTGATGATAAATACAGTCAATGTTCGTTTCGCCGCCGAGAATCTTTTCGCCGGCGGGTGTGACTTCCAGTTTCAACGTGGCGCGGCCGCGCTGCCATTTTGGCGAGAGCGTGTGGGCATTGATGATATGCAGGCTCCATGGGTAACCGGCGGTGGCGAGATACGCACCGGCACAGATGCCGACATAGCCACCGCCCTGACCGACGAATTTTTCCACCTGCGCCCGGCCGTTCTCGCCGATGGCCTTGGCTTCCTGGCTGCCGCTGCCGCCGGCAAAGATGACAACGTCAAAGTTGGCAAGCACGCCGGCGCGGATCTGGTCAGGCGTAACCTCGGTGATGGTGGTGGGGGCTGCTGCCGCGCCGATGGTTTTGAGCAGATCAGGCGGACCGTTGCCGCCGGTGCCGGGGCCTTTGTAAAGCGCCACGCGGATCCTGGCCGGCGTGGCGGTTTTCAGATCAGCGATGGCAGCGATGGTTGAAAGGATCAGCGCCGCGAGGACGAGCGGGGCGATTTTTTTTGTCGAGAAGGCTGTTCCGGCGTTGTGTTTCACAAGTTGGCAGAGATTAGTCCCGGCAAATAACGCATGCCATAGCACAAAATAACTATTCCGCGATTTTACATGTTGAATTAAGGTGAGATGTAATTCGTCGTGAGGTGTCGATGGATTTTAAAACCAAATCAGCCCGGCCTGTTTAACAACCCGAATATTGTCGCCATGAGTTCCGCCAAAAAATCCTTGCATGCGTTCACTTTGATCGAATTGCTGGTTGTCATCGCCATCATCGCGATTCTGGCGGCCATGCTGTTGCCGGCGCTGGCCAAGGCCAAGGCCAAGGCCCATCAAACGGCCTGCCTCAACAACATGAAGCAAATCGGGCTGGCATTTCAGATGTACGCGGATGACAACTCGGATTATTGCCCGGGGCCGCTGGAGCGCGGGATAATGGCGGGCTATAACTACAACACGGCCAATATGCCGGTGGATTTTGTCTCCAGCTATCTCGGCCTGCAAAGTCCCCTCGCCGCGTCCAGCGCGTCCAGCGCCCTGAACACCACGACACCAATTTTTACCTGTCCCGCCCAGATTGGATACAATGGCCCCAACACCAGCACCGTGCTGCTGGGCAAGCGTATTACCTATGCGACGCGCGGGCAGATTATCACCGGCGTCGAGTCTTCCCGGCCTTTCGGTTACCCTGCGGGCATCACCCCGGTTGTGCCGGGCTCGCCCTATCCGACCTTGAAGATTTCAAGCATCGCGAAATATACCAATGATTTGACGGGCTGTTATGCCATCCGCGATGTGGATCAGCAGCTAGACAATCCTAGCGCGCCCGGCGCGGGAGGCTGGTATAATCAGATAACACTGACCGCGGCACATGGAGGAAATATTCGCAACGTGATTTACTTCGACTGGCATGCGCAGGCCGTAAATAGCACGAACTCTTTGGAATGAACTGAACCCCGATTGAAATCCAACCCGGTAACACCAACGCCCATGAAGCTCAAACCTCAATTCCATGCCCGCCTTAATTTTCAGGATCGGTTGCACCGCTTTTGCCTTCAAGTCTGTTTTTTGACATTGACAGCATTGTTCATTCAAACCGCCAGACCGGCGGATATTTTGTGGACCGGAGTAAACGGAGACGCTCATTGGACCAACAATGCTGATTGGGTCGGTGGGGTCGCGCCGGGGGCCGGCGACATCGCCGAATTTTGTGCCAGCGGCAGCATCATCAACAACACCAACATCAACATCAATGTTGCCCCGTCCGCCACGGAACAGGTGGGGGAAGTTGTGATTGACAATAACGTGGGAGCAACCTTCCGTATCACGGCGAATTCCGGTGCCGTCAATCCCACGACACTCAACCTGAATGGTGTGGGCGGCATACTGGTTTCCAACGGGAGTTCGACCTACCAGGTGTTTTTCACCAACGCTACTGCGGCCCCCACGCCGTCTTTGAACATCGGCATCGGCAACAGCGGCGGCATATACGCCAACAGCACCGTCAACATCAATCCGCCACATACCCTGCCGGCCGACGCCAGTGGCGGGGAAATCGTATTTTACAGCGTCATCACCGGCTCCGGCAGCATCACCAACATAGGTCCCGGCATTGTTGATTTTGCGGGTGTGAACACCTATTCGGGTTCCACGACCCTGGCCAACGGAAGCTTGTATCTGGGAACCTCCGGGACCATCGGCAACGGTACCGGGCCGGTTTACTTCACGGGCGGCAACCTGGAAACCGGTGGCAGCAGCACCTCGCGCATCACCACCAATACCTTTGTCATCAACACCTCCGGCAATGCGTATATTTACAATGTTTCCGGCTCGGCTGGCACGCGCGTCTTCGCTTTTTCCAACAACATCGTGGGCATCAACGGCACGCTGGTCTTCGGCAACGCCAACACCACGGTTGGAGAATACATGGACGTTCAGTTCATGAACGGTTTCACGTTTAACCTGCCGGTGGTGGTGGGTGACAATTTGGGCGATGCCTATAGCGACAATTATCCAAGTACTTACAGTGAATTGCAGCTCGCCAATGGCGCCAGCACCGCCCCGCAGATCTTCAACGGCACCATCTCCGGTGACGGCCCCATTTTTCGCGGCAGTTTGATCACCAATAACCTCCCGTTTGCCAGCGTTGGCGGCAACAATGGCGGTGGTGTCACCATTTTTACCGGCAACAACACCTATTCCGGCGGCACCTCTATTAATTACGGAACCCTTTATGCCAATAACACCGCCGGCTCCGCGTTGGGTTCAGGCTCCGTGACCGTCACCAACAAGGGTGTTCTCGGTGGCAACGGCTTTGTCACCGCGTCCACCACCGTTTACAATGGCGGCACGGTCCAGCCCGGCTCGACCAATACCAGCGTTGGCAATCTCTCCATGAACGGCGGATTGACCTTCTATCCCGGGGCGAACTACACCGTCCAGGTCGCCTCGGCCACGGGCAATCCGGGTACCGCGTGGGATGTGCTCACCTGCGCCGGCGGCTGGACTGATGCCGGCAATGGCTCGACCTTGATCAACATCAATCTCACCTCGACCGGCGCTGTCACCGGCTGGAACAGCACCGTCGCCCGCAGTTGGCTCATCATCACTAACAACGGCGGCTCGACCTCGTTCAACGCTGCCAACTGGAACGTCGTCTCCACGGCGTTCGCCGCCAACAACACCTTGGCCGGCACTTTCTCGGTCTCCACCGACGCCAACGGAGACCTGCTGCTTAACTACACGCCGACCAGCGGCAACCTGCTGATCAACGTCCCGAGCGGCAGCGTTGCCCAGGGCGGCGTTTCGCCCACGAATTATCCCATTCTGACCGGATTGAACTCGGTCACCAAGGTTGGTAGCGGCGAGGTCATCCTGACCAATTCGCTGAACAGCTATCAGGGGGCGACCTATATCTTTGCCGGTACCGCCAGCGCCGCCGTCAATTCCACCACCAGTGGCGGTGCGTTCGGTGCCTCCACGACGCCGCTCATGCTTGGCAATACCACCGGCGTCAGCAGCAATGCCACGCTCAACATTGACCAGTCGGGCGTGACCATCGCTAATGCAGTCACGGTTCAAGCCGGCAACGCCGGGACCAAAACCATCGGCACGACTCTCACCAGCGGTGGCGCGACCAATTCCGGAAATGTAACGTTGAACGACAATGTCACGTTGAGTGCGGCCACCGGCGGCTTGGACGCCTTTCTGGGCAATTTCAGCGGCACCGGCGGAATCACGTTCGCCGGCGGCGGCACCTACGTGATGGACGGGCTCGGAAGCTATGCCGGTACGACCACGCTGACCGGCGGCACGCTGGATCTCAATGCCTCCGCGCTGGGCACCAACACCTTCACCATCAGCGCCACCAGCACCCTTGACAACACCAGCGGCGCTAATGTGACCCTGGCCAACAACCCGCCGCAGAACTGGAACGCCGATTTCAATTTTGGCGGCGCCGGCAATTTGAATCTCGGCACCGGCGCCGTGACAATGAGCGCCAATCGTATCCTGACCGTCAGCAATGCCGTTCTGACCGTCGGCGGTACCATTGCCGGCACCGGCGGCCTGACGGTTGTCGGGCCGGGCGAACTTTCTTTGACCGCTGCGACCAACAGCACCTATGCCGGCGGCACGACCAATCTCGGGGCGATCCTGGCGATCAACGCCACCGGCACTTTTGGCACCGGCACCGGCCCGCTGGTTTTCTCCGGCGGCAATCTGCTCGACACCGGCGGGCGTTCCGGCCTGCCGATCTCCAACCCCGTCATTATCAACACCAACACACGCATTTATGGCAATAGCACCGATATAAGCGCACCCAACCGTTTCCTGCCGTTCACCGGGGGGTTCACCGTCAACAACGGCGCGACGGTTTACATTGACAACGTCGGTTCGGCTACAACGATCTTTAACGTGACCCTGCAAGGCACCAATTTTACGACCGTGAACTGGCCGATTGTCATCGGGGATTCCAGCTTCGATGCCTCCGGGGCACTCAACGTGCTGAACCTGCTCAATGACAACACCACTCCTGTGCAGACCATCAACAGCATGATTTCAGGCCCTGGTTCCCTCATCCGCGGCGCCAATGCCTTGAACACCGGCGGGACAAGCATTTTGACGCAACAAAACACTTTCACCGGCGGCGTGGCATTGGATTCGGGGTACCTCGGAGTGGGAGCCAGCAGTACCGTCTCCGGCGGCGCAATCGTCTCCGGCCCGCTCGGCACCGGCCAGCTGACCTTCGGTAATTCCAATAACGAAACCAACCTGACCATCTTCGCCGCCGGCGGTCCGGCCGTGATCGCCAACAAAATCTTTTTGAACGGCAATACCAACATCACGTTCGGCGGCACCAACAACCTGCAACTCACCGGCGACATCAATTCCGGCAACGCCGCCAAGTCGCTGACCGTTGCGGGCGGCATTACCGTCACGTTCTCCGGCGCGATCACCAACACCGGCACCTCCGGTGGCGGCCCGCTCACCAAACTCGGTGGCGGCACGCTGATTTTTGCGGGCACCAATACCTATATCGGCACCACGGCCATCAACGCGGGTGCGCTGCTCGTCAGCGGCGCGCTCAACACGAATACGGTCACCACCAGGAACGGCGGCACCTTCGGCGGGACCGGTTCGCTCGGCGGCAACCTGACCTACAACACCGGTGCGCAGGCGTATCTCTTCAAGTCCGCCGGTTTACCCGATTCGCCCCTGATGGTCGCCAGCAACCTCACCATCAACAGCGCCGCCGACATCGTCACCATTGACCTTGGTGGCACGACGACGCTTGGCGCAGGTACTTATACATTGCTCACTTATGGCGGCACGTTGACCGGCACGTTCAACGCCACCCCCGTGCTGGTGAACGGATCGCTGGCCGGTGGAAACATCGCCACCATTGATACTTCCACGCCGAACGAGGTGAACCTCGTAGTTGCGACCGGCAGCCTCACGCCGCCGGCGTTCCCGGCGGGTGCGCTCACCAAATTGTCCAGCGGCAACATCTCCCTCGTTTCCACCGGCGCGCTTGGCGCGTCATACCGCCTTTGGGCCTCGACGAATCTCATCGCATCACCTGTGACAAGCACCTGGACGCTCTTGAGCAGCGGCACGGTCACCGCGAGTCCCTTCACGAACTTTGACCTGACCGCCACGAATTATCCGCAGCGCTTCTATCTGTTCACCACGCCGTGAACGGCGGCAAGTCCGCTTAATAAGTTTCAAACGTGCCAACCCTGCGACTTCGCCGGAAACAATTCCAACCCGCCCTGCGGGCCGGAATTTTTCTGACGTTGGTGTGCGGTCTGAAATTCACCACTTTCGCCCAACCCGACGTTCCCAATGTCGCGTATTTTGACCGCAGCAATTACGTCGAATATGTCGCCGGCGATCTGCCCGTGATCATCTCCGCCCCGCACGGCGGCGAGCTCACGCCGAGTGAAATCCCCGACCGGCAGGATGACGGCTCCGATCCCGATTTCACCACCGTCACGGACTCGTACACCGAGGAAACTGCCTTTGCGATGCAGGGCGTATTCGCGAGCTGCTTCGGGCACATCCCGCACGTCATCGTTTGCCAGTTGAAACGCACCAAGATCGATTGCAACCGGAGTCTGTATCAGGGCGTTTACCAGTCGAACGTCTGGGCCACGATCGCGTGGAACGATTTTCAAAATTGGATCAACACCGCCAGCAACACCGTCGTCGTACAAAACGGCCTGGGATTTTATATCGACCAGCACGGGCAAGGTCACGACATCCAGCGGCTTGAACTCGGCTACCTGCTCACCGCCGACCAGCTCACAAACACGGATACAAAGTTGAATTCCTCCCTCACCTACCCGCAGGACAGCAGTATCCGCACGCTGGCGACGATCGTGAGCCGCAAATTTTCCATGCCGTTCGCGCAGCTTCTGCGCGGCACGAACAGTTTTGGCGGTCTGATGGAATCGTATGGCTATCCGAGCGTGCCCGATCCTGACATGCCGAACCCGGGCAACGGCACCAACCCCATCGTTTATCCCGGCGACGAAAACCCCTATTTCGATGGCGGCTACAATACTGCCGTCCATGGCTCACAAACCGGCGGTGGCCCCCTGGATGCCTTGCAGATCGAGGCCAACATGACCGGCGTGCGCGACAACGCCACCGACCGCACCAACTACGCCCTGGCCGTCGCGCAGACGCTCGATTATTTCTTCACGAATTATTACGGGCTGGACCTGCGCATCAGCGCGCCGAGCATCTGGACCGGCGGCAAGGGAAAATTTTCCGCGGCGGCGAACTGGTCGAACAACATCACGCCCGTCGCTGGAAATTTTGTCCTGTTCGCCGGGGTGGCGGGTGCGGTTACTAACAATCTGCCCGCGTTCACGACCGGCACCGGGAAAATGTATTCGCTGCTTTTTGATCCCTCTGCGAACGGCACTTTCACCAACTATGGAAACCCGATCAGCCTTGTCGCCGGCATCACAAATTTTTCCGCCTTCACCCAGATCATCAGCAACCATCTCACCCTGCTCGCGCCGCAGACGTTCGCCGCCGGTTCCGGTGCGCTGAATTTCTTCGGTAACATCACGAACACCGGGTTTAACTTGTCCCTGTACTCTGCCACGAATCTGAACGTGAACGGCGTCATCAGCGGTGCGGGTGGTTTGCGCAAACTTGGCAACGGCACTTTGACATTGAATTCTGCGAGCACGTTTTCCGGCGCCACGACCAATTTTTCCGGCACGCTGCTTGCCAATAACACCACCGGCAGTGCGAATGGTACCGGTGCATTATTTGTGAATCCCGGCGCGACGCTCGGTGGCACGGGCATTGTCAGCGGACCGGTTTCGATCTCCGGCAACGTTTCTCCGGGCGGTACCGCGGGCACGCTGACGGTCACCAACGGTTTGATTTTCACCAACGGTGGAGGCTACATCTGGACGCTTGCCGCGAACAGCACGGCCTCGCCCGGGGTAAATTTTGACCAGATCATTTTATCCGGCGGTGGATTGATCCTGAATTCCAATTCGCCGCTCGTCATCAACTTCACCAATCTCGCCACCGCGCCCGCGACCAACAACGCCTTCTGGCAATCCCCTCGTTCTTGGAAAATTATTTCGCTCGGCGCGGTGGCAACCAATTTCGGCCTGGCCGGTTTCAGCGTGGTCTCCAGCAACAATTTTACCGCCGGGAAATTCATCAGCACCGCCGACGCCGCCGGGAATGTTTACCTCAATTTTCAGCCTACGCCGCCGCCGCTTATCGTGCCGTTTGTAGGCGCGGGCGTGACGAACATCAACATTTCTTGGGGCAGCGCCACGAATGTGCTGTATCAGGTGCAGTTCAGCACCAACCTCGCGCCGGTAAACTGGCAGCCGCTCGTCAACATTGTAGCGACAAACTCCAATACCACCTGGTCCGATACCTCGCCCGCCGCGCCACAACGCTTCTATCGCGTCGTCATCCCGTAAGGTTTACTGCGCGAGCAGGCGATAAAACCGGCGGGTGGAAACCGTATCCTGCAACACCTGGCTGAGGTAAAAATTGGTCGAGTTGTTGGAATTGGTAAAACTAGTCAGCACGGTCCAATTCACGAGGTTGGAACTCCATTGCACTTGATATTTTCGACCGGTGAGGGTGTTGAAACCCACTTTGAAGAGCTGATTGGAGATTCCCTTGGACGTCAAAACCGGATTGACCGGGCTGACGGGATAATTCACGACGTGTCCGTAATAAAGTATCCCGCCGGGAAATGCGCCCGGGTGTTGGTTGAATCCGGTGCTGATGTTGGTATCGGCAAAATTATAAGTGCCGGACTGACATTCCTCGGGGCCGAGCGCGTTGATGGTGGTGTCCGACCAGTTGCCGGGCCGCAAAATGGCGATGTGCCCGGAACCGCTGGAGGCCTTGTAGGAAGCGACGACGAGCAGGCCGGTGTTCACCATATGCTGGGCGTTGGTCATGGCGCTGATGGGAAACCAGCCGGCCGTATTCGTCGCCAACCAGTCAGCCTGGTGATTTGCCAGGTTCAAGTCGGACGCATCCGGCTGGCGCAGCAGGTAAACCCCCAGCAGATAAGTCACCGCCCCGGCAAAAGCGCTGCAATGGCTGGCGGTGCCAAGCGTCTTGTTATAGCCGCTGCTCCCGCCGATGGCCCCGGTCAGCCAGTTCACGCTATAGCCGTCCAGCCAGTATTTATCCACTTGCAGCGAATCCAAGAACGCCCCGAGCATGGCGCCATTGGTATCGATACCGGAGATGGCGTTGGTGGCCACGGTGTTGGTGCTTGGATTATTTGTCACGATTCCAGTGACCGGGGTGACGTCTTCCCAGGTGGAGCCGACCCGCAAAGGTCCGGTGGCAAATGTCCCGGCCGAGCTGCTGCCCGAGCGCAGATAGACATTGCTCAAGTCCGAGGCAACGGTCGCCGAGGTGCTGGTGGCGTCGGGTGCATCCGGCTCCCCGACGCCCAACGGCGGGTTGATGAACAACGAGGCGCTGCCGTCGGAAAAATCGTATTTAAAAACCAAAAAATAGGTGGTGTTGAGCGTCAGCGGCAGCAGCGAATTGGTGGCGTAAAAAGTCGTGCCGCCCTGCGCGCGAATGCCAAATTTAAAACCCGATCCGTAAATGTTATCGATCAGGTCGATCGGATCATTGGCCGTCCCGGTCGGCGGCGTATTGGTGCTTTGGGTCAGGCCGGCGATGTAATAGCTGCCCGGCAGTTTCGAAAAATTGATGAGCGTTGAAAAATAAACCAGACCGCCGGTGGCCGCCGAGGTCAACGGGCAGTAACTGGCCGCCGTGCTGCCCGGGGAAACAACCACGGCATTGGCTGGCGGTGAAAAGTTGGTGAGATTCGGCCAGCTCAATCCGTAATTGGTGACGTTGATCAGACTGGTCGCACCCGACCAGGGCGCATTGGTGCCGAGGATGCCCGGGGCGTAGTTGAATCCTTCCTGAAAATATAAAACCCCGTTTGCCCGTGAGCCGGCCAGCAGTAAAACAGCCAGCACCGCCGGACAAATAATTTTGTCCGCCGCGCCTTTCAGCCGGTGAATCAACATCAAAAGATTGTTTTTCAACTTTGTAAATAAACCACGGATCGGCCCTTGTCGCCATAGCACAAACTACTTATGGCGTGACCGGCGGCATGTTTTTAACCTTTGGGATGCTCGTCTATTTTTGCGGACGGTTTGTGGATAAATCGCAGGCGCTCTTCTCGCCGGACGAACGCGGATTGGTCTTTGGCGACGGCATATACGAAGTGGTGCGCGCGTATAACGGGCGTTGGCTGCGCTGGGATGAACATATGCGACGGCTCGGCGGCGGGCTGGAACAACTGCGTATCACCGGCGCGGATATTTCTTCGTTTCGCGAAATCGCCAGCCGGCTGTTGCGGGAAAATTCCCTGGAACAAGGCGAGGCGACCGTGTATCTGCAAATCACCCGCGGGGTCGCGCCGCGCGCGCATCAGTTCCCGCCCGCCGGCACGCCGCCAACCATTTATCTGGAGGCGAAATCTTTTGCCCCAACCACCGCTGCACAACGCGATGGCGGCGCGGTGGTGGTGGTGCCCGATCAGCGTTGGGCGCGCTGCGATCTGAAGACCACCAATCTTTTGCCCAACATCCTGGCGTTCCAAACCGCGCGGGAGGCCGGGGCGCTCGAGGCGCTCTTTTCGCGCGACGGCGTGCTGATGGAAGGCTCGCGTTCCAGCATGTTGTTCGTGAAGAACGGCACGGTGTTCGCGCCGCCGTTGAACAATTACATCCTCGGCGGCATCACCCGCGAACTGGTGCTGGAACTGGCCGCCGCCGAAAAGATTCCCGTCGCACTACAACCCACGTTTCAAAGCGAACTGCTCAGGCTGGAAGAGATGATGATCATCGGGACCACTACGGAAATCACACCGGTAATTTCCGTTGATGGCCGTCCGGTCGCCGATGGCAAGCCGGGTCCCGTCACGCGCCGATTGCAAACGGCGCTTCGCAAGTTTATCGAATCGATGTGAGATTATTGGGGTGCGAACGGAGCTTCCTCGGCTTCTTTTGCCTTCAGCATGTCACCGCGCATTTGAGAGACCATCTCATTGCTTGTGGCCGAAAAGCTGGATGTCCGAGGTGCCGTCGGAAAGCAGGAAGCCGCGATACATCGAGGCGGTGTTGAAATCGATGAACACATGACCTTCGCGGTCGATCGCGATGCCGCCGCCATGACCACCGAGCGCTTGAAGCTGGCGCAATGCCTCCGTACCGGCGGCTTCAAGCGAGAGGCCTTTGTATTCCATCAAGTCTGAAAGATTTTTTCCGAAATCCGTGCGGACATAATATTCGCCGATGCCCGTGCCGCTCACCGCGCAGGTGGCGTTGTTCGCGTAATTGCCCGCACCGGCCTGCGGCGTATCGCCGATGCGCCCCGGTAGCTTGAATGCCGTGCCGCCGGTGGAGGTGGCGGCGGCAAGGTTGCCCTGCTGGTCAAGCGCCACGCAACCGACCGTGCCCATCATCTCCGGCGTGTGCCAGTCGAGCATGCTGGTTCCGCTGGTGTTGGATTTTTGCTTGGCGCGCAAATCTTCCCATTGCTTCAACCGGCGCGCGGTCAGGAAATAGGAACCCGGCATCAGCTCAAAGCCTTGTTGCAGCGCGAATTCTTCCGCGCCCGGGCCGGCGAGCAGGACATGCGGGGATTTTTCCATGACGGCCCGCGCGAGATCAATGGGATTTTTGATGTGTTGCACGTTGCCGACATTGCCGGTGGCCAGCGTGCGTCCGTCCATGATACCCGCGTCCATCTCGCAATAGCCTGCCTGGTTCAAGACGGCGCCCTTGCCCGCGTCGAACATGCCGGCGTTTTCCATGACATTGATGGCGGCATTGACGGCGTCCAGCGCCGTGCCGTTCGTGGCGAGCCGCGCGTAACCGGCGTTAAGCGCCTCCTGTAGTTTGTCATGGTACCGTTTGGCGTCTTCCGGAGTCAGGTCCTTGTCCGCATGCGAGCCCGCGCCACCGTGGATGGCGAGGCCGAAGACTTTCGGCGGCGGATTAGTGAAGATCGCCTGGCCTTGGGTGGTGACGGCGGCGAGCACAATGAAAACGAAGAACGGCGCGATCCAAAATTTCCGGCGGGTGGTCTGGTTTGATTTCACAAGTCCTTTCAATTCTGCGCGAATCCTCGCATTTCAAATTTTTACCGTCCATAGCACAAAGTAATTATGGCGTTGCTCCACCAGCCCGTTAGCATGGATTCAAAGGCATGATTGCGCTATTCAAGAAGATTTCGCTTACACAGTGGATCATGATCTCCATCGCTGTCGGCGTGCTGATCGGCTGGCAGTTTCCGGTGTGGTCGCAAAACCTGCAGGTCGTCTCGGACATCTTTCTGAAGCTGATAAAATGCATCATCGTGCCGCTCATTTTCAGCACGCTGGTCATCGGCATCGCCGCCCATAGCGACGACCTCAAGGCGGTCGGGCGGCTCGCGCTCAAATCTCTCATCTATTTTGAAATCGTTACCACCGTCGCGCTCGCAATCGGGCTGGTGATAGTGAATACGCTGCAGCCTGGCGTTGGCGTCACGTTGCCGATTTCAACCGACAAACCCGCGACCGCCGCGACCGCCGCGCCGAATGCAAAGGACATCATCGAACACATCTTCCCCGAGAGCTTTTTTGAAAGTGCGACGAACAACAACGTATTACAGGTTGTTGTATTTGCGATGCTGTTCGCCGTCGCACTCACGCAGGTCAAAGGCAAACCGAAGGAGACGATGCTGAATTTTTTTGAAGGCGTGTCCGAGGTCATGTTCAAATTTACGGGCATGGTCATGTTGCTGGCCCCGTTTGGTGTCGGGGCGGCCATCGCCGTGACCGTTGGTCATTCGGGGTTACACATTTTGAAAATTCTCGGCGAGCTTGTCGGCACGCTTTACGGGGCGCTGCTGGTTTTCATCCTTATCGTGCTGCTGCCGGTTGCCTTGCTCGCGAAAATTCCGGTCCGGCGGTTTTTCAGCCACGTCAAGGATCCGGCATTGATCGCTTTTTCCACGGCCTCATCCGCCGCCGCGTTGCCATTGGCCCTGGAAAACATGCAAAAATTTGGCGTGCCCAAACGCATCGTCGCGTTCGTGCTGCCCGCCGGCTATTCGTTCAACCTGGACGGCTCAACGCTTTATCTCGCGGTCGCGTCCATGTTTGTCGCGCAGGCTGCATGCGTTCATATGACGCTCGGCCAACAATTGGTGATGATGCTCACGCTCATGCTCGCCAGCAAAGGCATCGCCGCCGTGCCGCGTGCCACGCTGGTGGTCTTGTCCGGCACGCTGGTCACCTTCAATCTGCCGCTGGAGGCCATTGGGCTCATCCTCAGTGTGGATACGCTTATGGACATGGGGCGCACCATGGTCAATGTCATTGGTAATTGCCTCGCCTCGGCCATCATGGCCCGCTGGGAAGGTGAACTGAAAATCCCCGCCGCCGAAGAAAATATCGCGGCCGTCCCGAACGATTCTGTTGCATGAAAAAGATTTTCTTAACCCTGTCAGTTATCGCAGCTTGCGCGCAGATAAATATCTTCGCGGACGGGCCGACCAATGGCATCGCCGCGTCCGTGCACCCGCTCGCGACGCAGGCAGGAATCAATGCGATGAAATCCGGCGGCAATGCGATTGATGCCGCCGTCGCCATCGGCCTCACGCTCGGCGTCGTGGACACGCACAACTCCGGCATCGGTGGCGGTTGTTTCATGCTCATCCATCTGGCGAACGGAAAAAACTACTGCCTCGACGGGCGCGAAATGGCCGGCGCGGCGGCCACGCGCGACATGTTCGTGCGCGACGGCAAGGGCGACACGACCTTGAGCCAGACCGGGCCGCTGGCGAGCGGCGTGCCCGGTGAAGTCGCCGTGTTCGATTACGTGGAGAAACACTTCGGTAAAAAATCTTTGCACGACCTGTTGCTGCCCGCTGCCGATATCGCCGAGCACGGTTTTCCGCTGCCTGAAAATTACGCGAAGCTAATTGTGTCGGAAAAGGAGAATATTGAAAAATATCCCGCGACCGCCGCGTTGCTGTTGCCGGACGGCAAGCCGCTCCAGGCCGGCGACATCCTGAAACAGCCCGACCTCGCGAAAACGTACCGCAGCATCGCCGCACAGGGCAGCGACTGGTATTACCGCGGTCCGTTCGCGGCAGCGGTCGGCAAATGGATGGCAGCGAACGGCGGCATCCTCACTTCGAACGATTACGCGAATTACCACATCGAACTACGCGAGCCGATTTCCACGACGTATCGCGGTTATGAAATTGTTTCCTTCCCGCCGCCCAGCTCGGGCGGCGTCCACGTCCTGGAGATGCTGAACATCCTGGAGAATTTTGACCTGAAAAAAATGGATGAAGCAACCCGGCTCCATGTCATCGCCGAGGCGATGAAACTGGCCTTTGCCGACCGCGCCTACTGGCTCGGTGATCCGGCGTTTGTGGACGTGCCGCGCGGGCTGATCTCCAAAACCTACGCCGCCGGCCTTGCCAAAAAAATCAGCCTCACCACCACGATGCCGCTGCCGGAGCATGGCCTGCCGCCGGACTGGCAGACGGACTTGTTCAAGAAGCACACAACGCATTTTTGTACGGCCGACGCGGAGGGCAACTGGGTCACCTGCACCGCCACCATCAACACGAGCTTCGGGTCGAAGGTTGTGATTCCGGGCACCGGCGTGACCATGAACAACCAGATGGATGATTTCTCCATCCAGCCCGGGGTCGCGAATCATTTCGGGCTGGTTGGTGCGGAAGCAAACGCCGTCGCGCCCGGCAAACGGCCGCTGTCCTCGATGAGCCCGGCGATCGTCTTCAAGGATGGCCAGCCAATTATCGGGCTCGGCGCGGCGGGGGGACCGAAAATCATCACCGCCGTGCTCCAGGAAATTGTGGACATGATCGACCTGGGCGAAACACCGACGCAGGCCGTGAGAGCGCCGCGCATCCATGAGCAATGGTCCCCGGATGAATTATACGTGGAAAAAAGGCTGCCGGAAGACCTGAAGAAACAGCTCGCCGCCCGCGGACACAAAATCACCGAGCTTCCCGCATCCGCCGTTTCGCAGATTGTGGCACGCGCGCCCGACGGCAAAAGTTTTGTTGGCGCGGCGGATCCGCGTTCCAACGGCACGGCGGAAGGCTGGTGAGCCATGAATTTTGTCACGCATCTGGAGTGTGCCAATTGCGGCGAACAATATGACGCGGGACGACCGCACGGGTTGTGCGTGAAATGCCAGCGACCGCTCTGGGTCAAATACAACCTGGCTGCCGTCGGTAAAAATTTTTCCAAAAAAGATCTGGCGGGTCGTGCCTCTTCACTCTGGCGCTATCGCGAACTGTTGCCGGTAATGGATCCCGCCAAAATCGTTTCGCTGGCCGAGACGATGACGCCGTTGGTGGCGGTGAACCGGATCGCCGGGCAAATGGGCGTGAAAAATCTTCTGGTGAAGGACGAGAGCCGGCTGCCCACCGGCAGTTTCAAGGCGCGCGGGATGGCCATGGCGGTGACCATGGCGAATGAATTCGGCATCCGTCGCCTCGCTGCGCCGACGGCAGGCAATGCCGGTGGTGCGATGGCGGCCTACGCGGCGCGCGCAGGCATGGAGGCCTATGTTTTCATGCCGCAGGACACGCCGGTCATCAACGCGAAGGAATGCTGGCTCGCGGGTGCAAAAACTTTTTACGTCAACGGACTGATCAACGACTGTGGTCGCATCGTCGGCGAGGGCAAGACCAAGAAGGGCTGGTTTGATCTTTCGACCTTGAAGGAGCCCTACCGCATCGAAGGCAAAAAAACGATGGGACTGGAACTGGCGGAGCAATTGGATTGGGAATTGCCGGATGTGATCCTGTATCCAACCGGCGGCGGCACGGGCCTGATCGGCATGTGGAAGGCGTTTGCGGAATTAGAGCAGCTCGGCTGGCTTGTGTCTTCGCGCAAACCGCGGATGATTTCCTGCCAGAGTGACGGTTGCGCGCCGATTGCGACGGCTTTTGCGAAGGGCGAAAGATTTGCAGTGAAGTTTGAAAACGCGGCGACCATCGCCAGCGGCGTGCGCGTGCCGGTGGCGGTCGGAGATTTTATGATTTTGGACGCGGTGCGCGCGAGCGGCGGCACGGCGGTTGCGGTTCCGGAAAATACCATTGCTCCGTGGATGAAGAAATCAATTTCGCTGGAAGGCCTGGCGATCTGCCCGGAGACGGCGGTCTGTTTCAGCGCGCTGGAGATGTTGCTGGCGCGCGGGGAGATCAAGCCGGACGAACGCATTGTGGTTTTCAATACCGGCGCGGCGCAAAAATATCCCGAGGCGGTGAAGGAACAATTGCCGTTGATCGACCTCTCATATCCAGTGGACTGGAGTAAAATCTGACCCGAATCAACTTATGGACGCCTACGAACATCCCACGTTCCAAATGGCTTGCCGCCAGTTCGACCTGGTGGCGGACCGTCTGGAGATCTCAGAATCCGAACGCAATCGCCTGAAATTGCCGAAGCGGGCGATGATCGTCTCGCTGCCGGTGAACTGCGAGGACGGCTCGACCAAGGTATATACCGGTTTTCGCGTGCAACATCATCTCACGCTCGGCCCGACGAAGGGCGGGCTGCGGTTCCATCCCGAAGTCACGCTGGGCGAAGTCGCCGCGCTGGCGATGTGGATGAGCTGGAAATGTGCGCTGACCGGCCTGCCCTATGGCGGCGCCAAGGGCGGCATCGCCTGCGACCCGCACCGAATGCCGCGCCGGGAGGTCGAGCGGCTCACGCGGCGTTATACGCAGGAGATGCTGCCATTCATCGGACCGCAGATTGACGTGATGGCACCGGACATGGGCACGGACGAGCAGGTCATGGCGTGGATCATGGACTCGTATTCGATGCACGCGGGCTACTCCGTGCCGAGCATCGTCACCGGCAAGCCGGTCTCCCTCGGCGGCTCGCTCGGCCGCCGCGAAGCAACGGGCCGCGGCGTGGCGCACATGGTGCAGCGCGCGGCGGAAACGCTTAAATTGAATCTGCAAGGCGCCAGGGTCGTCGTGCAAGGGTTCGGCAACGTCGGTTCCGTCGCGGCGCAGACGCTGGCGGGTTTCGGCGCAAAAATCATCGCCGTCAGCGATGTTTCCGGCGGCATCCATAATCCGCGCGGAATCGATCTGGCGAAGCTTTCGGAATACGTCGCCAAAAACCGGATGGTGAAAGGTTTTAGCGAAGGCGAACCGGTTTCCAACGAGGAAATCCTGTTGTTGCCGTGCGAAGTGCTGGTGCCGGCGGCGATGGAGCGGCAGATCACCGAAAAGAATGCCGCGAAGATCCAGTGCCGGATCCTGGCCGAGGGTGCGAACGGTCCGACAACCCCCGAGGCCGACGCAATCCTGGAAAAACGGGAGGAGATATTTTTGCTGCCGGACATCCTGTGCAACGCCGGCGGCGTGGTGGTCTCGTATTTCGAATGGGTGCAGGATCTGCAAAGCTTTTTCTGGAGCGAGGCCGAGGTGATGCAGAAACTTTATCACATCCTGGATCCGGCCTATGACCGTGTGCTGTTGAACAGCCGGGTGCAAAAAGTCTCCATGCGCACGGCGGCGCTGGCCGTGGGCATCCAGCGCGTGCGCGAGGCGAAGCAAATCCGCGGATTGTTTCCGTGAAATCCGCCCGCGGTTAGTCTAAAGTCATTGCATGTCATCGCCGGATGCCATCCCGAAAATCTTGCGGACGGCGGTCTTCTTTTTACTCGTCATTTTTTCCCGCGCGGCGTTTGCCGAGAATGGCGACGACTGGTCGCGACGCGTGTGGCAGCTGGACGAAGGGTTGCCGTCGGCCAACGTCACGGGCATCGCCCAGACGCGCGACGGTTACCTGTGGCTGGCGACGCAGACGGGCCTGACCCGTTTTGACGGCATGGAGTTCGATGTGATCCCGGTCCCGGTGGGCCGGCCGCGTCCGTTCATTTTGACGATGCTGCTCGACCATGCGGAAAACTTCTGGGTGGCGGAGCGCGAAGGCAGCAGCCTGATCGCGCGATTCGGTCACGGCGCACCGCATCTGTTCACGGCGGCGGAGGGTTTGCCGGATGCGCAGCCGGTGCAGTTGATCGAAGCCGGTGACCACGCGGTCTGGATCTGTTACGGCGACGGCTCGGTCTGCCGTATCACGCCGGACGATCGCGTCACCCGCCTCACCGCCAGGGATGGATTACCGGATGACGGCACCTGTTCGCTGACGCTGGATGCGCAGGGCATGTTATGGTTTGCGAAAGGCTCGCAGTACGGATATTGGCGGGAGAATCATTTTGAAAAGGCCGGCGATTTGAAGGACCACAATCCGCTGATCCTCGGCGCGCGGAACGGCGGTCTCTGGTTTTGCACCTCCACGCAGATCCTGCGTGCCGTTTCCAACCTGCCGCCGGTCGCGGTTGCCGCCTTTGAGGAGCACACCGACCATTCACGTCCATCGGCGATGTTCGAGGATTTCAACGGCCGGTTGTGGGTCGGAACGGTTTCGGAAGGATTGTTCCAGCTCGAACACACGAATTTTTTCAAGGTGGAGACCTCGCAGAACCGCATCCGCACGATCTTTCGCGACCATGAGGGCAGCCTGTGGGTCGGCACGGACGGCGGCGGCCTGGACCGCATTTTTCCGAAGGCGGTGGAGTTACGCGGGCGCGACGAGGGCCTGCCGTTTGAGACGGTGCGTTCGTTGTCGGAGGATCGTGACGGCGACTTGTGGGTGGTCACGCAAGACGGCGCGCTGACGCGGCTGCCCGACGGCGACTGGTCCAGCGCCCAGCCGGTCGCGGACTGGCCCGGCGGCATCGCGCACAACGTCGTGACGGATCAGCAGGGCGTGATGTGGATCGGCACTTATCGCCGCGGATTGCTGCGGTGGCATGATGGAAAATTTTCGCGCCTCGGCCCGCTGGCCGGACTCGCGGGCACGACCATCCGTTCAATGCTGGTGGACCACCGTGACGATCTGTGGATCGGCCTGGAAAACGAGCAGACGGTCCAACGGTTGCATGCCGGGCAATTGGAATCTTTTGCCCAGCCGACGAACAGCCGGGCCGTGCGCGCGATGGCCGAGGACGTGAACGGCCAGATCTGGTTCGGCACGCTGGATGGACGTTTGTTGCACGTGACGGGCGACCGGCTGGAGGAGATCACCGCCGCCACGACCGAGCCGGAGCACCCCATCCGCTGCCTGAGCGCAACGCCGGACGGCAATTTGTGGGTCGGTTATGCGGCCTACGGCGTGTGCCGTTTGAAGAACGGGAAAATTTCCCATGTCAGCATGGACGACGGATTGTTCGACGGCAACATCTGCTCGATGATGCCCGACGCCTACGGGCGGATGTGGTTCGCCTCCGACCGCGGCATTTTTTTCGTGACCCTCGACCAGCTGAACAAATTTGCCGACGGGAAAATTCCGCACGTACAAAGCATTTTTTACGGACGCGACGCCGGTCTGCCGAGCGTGCAGGCTTATTACGGTTACTGGCCGGGCGCGTTGACGACCAAGGATGGCGACATCTTTTTCCCGACACACTCGGGCATCGCCATCGTTCATCCCAACCACGTGCGCAGCAACGGCACGCCGCCGAATGTGCTGATCCAGAACATCGCGGTGGACGGCAAGGAAATAGCGTGGCAGACGAATTCGACCGCCGAACTGCCGCCGAATCATCGCAAGATTGAAGTCACGTTCACGGCGCCCAGTTTCATTGCGCCGGAACAGGTGCGCTTTCGACATCGCGTGCTGGGCTGGAGCGACGACTGGAGCGACGAGGAACGCAACCGCACGGCGGTCTTTCCGCGCCTGCCGCCCGGCGACTACACGTTTCAAGTCACCGCGTGCAACAACAACGGGGTGTGGAACGAGAACGGGGCGAGTTTCAAGTTCACCGTCACGCCGTTTTTCTGGCAGAGCTGGATTTTTCGCACGGTGGTCATGCTGCTGCTGCTGGCGGTCATCGTCGGCGTGGTGCGGCACCTGATGCTGCAGCCGGTCCGCGAACTCGTCGCGCGGGTCGAGCAGGAGGCGGCGCTGCAAAAGGAGCGCACGCGTATCGCGCAGGACATGCACGACGAGCTGGGCGCGCGATTCACGCAAATCTCCCTGCTGGGCGAACTTTCCGCCGGTGTGCTCGCCGAACCGGACAAGGCGCGCGATTTTCTCGGCCAGATCAGCGGCGTGGCGCGCAGCGGCGTGAAGTCGCTTGACGAGATCGTCTGGGCCGTGAACCCGCGCAACGACACGCTGTCCGACCTGCTGGACTACACCGGCCAGTTCGCGCGCGATTTTCTCGCGGCGGCAGGCATCGAATGCCGGCTGGATTTTCCCGATCCGCTGCCGGAGGTGAAGGTTTCCGGCGAGATCCGCCACAGCGTTTTTCTCATCATCAAGGAAACGCTCAACAACACCGTCAAACACGCGCAAGCCGCCCGGGTAAAGATCATATTTGAACTGCACGCCGGGGTGATGCACTGGCGCATCGAGGATGATGGCAAGGGCTTTGTCTCCGCGCCGGACAACGCGCTGGCCGACGGCCTGCGCAACATCCGCCAGCGCGCCGCCGCGCTCGCCGGCAGCGCGGACATCCAAAGTTTTCCCGGCAAGGGCACGCGAGTGACGATGGAGATTCCATTGCCCAAAGCATAGGCAGTGTCTTAATTCCAAGAAACCCCGGTGGGGCGAGCGTCCTCGCGAGCCGCTTAAACCAAAGGCTCACGCCGGCTCGCGAGGACGCTCGCCCCACCAATTTAAGGCGTTGCCAATCATAATGCCCTTGATTTCAAATTTTTTCCCTGCACGATGACCCTTCTGAAGCCTTAAAATGCCGCCGAAGATCAAAGTTTCCCTCGTCGAGGACAACGCCGGGATGCGCGAGAGCCTGATGAAGGTCCTGCATAACGCG
>DATHOG010000110.1:0-8253 GCA_035485115.1 Candidatus Sulfotelmatobacter sp.
GGCACCGAGAACCGGATCAGCGTGGAACGCCGTGATTTCAATACCGCCGTGCAGAACTACGACACAGCGGTAAAATCTTTTCCGACGGTCTTGTATGCCGGTGTTTTTGGCTTCCAGCCGAAACCCTATTTCACCGCCGACGCCGGTGCCGAGACGGCCCCCAAGGTCTCGTTCGATTTCAATAAACCCGCCGGTGCCACGAATTAACCCGTGCGCCGAATCGTTGCCATTCTATTTTTGTTGGCTAGCTTCCGGCTCTTCGCCGCGGAAGTCATTCCACCCGCACCCGCCGCCTATTTCAACGACTATGCAAACGTTGTCTCCACCGGCACGGCGGCACAGTTGAACCAGACCCTGGAAGATTTCGAGCGCCAAAGCTCCGACCAAATCGTCGTGGCGGTTTACCCCACCATGCAGTCCGACTCCTCCATCGAGGACTACACCGTCCGCGTGGCCCGCGCGTGGATGGTCGGTCAGAAGGACAAAAATAATGGCGCCGTGCTTTTTGTCTTTGTTCAGGACCACAAAATGTTTTTGCAGACCGGCTACGGACTCGAAGGCGTGCTGCCCGACGCCCTTTGCAAACGCATCATCGATGAACAAATTTCCCCGCGCTTCAAAGCCGGTGATTATGACGGCGGCCTGACCGCCGGCGTCCAATCCATCATCGCCGCCGTTAAAGGCGAATATAAAGGCACCGGTACGACCGTGGCCGAGCGCAACGGACGGACCGATAGATCAAATGGCTCCATCATTCCCGTCATAATTATTATCTTCATCCTCGTGTCGATCTTCGCGCGCGGTTCCGGCATGTTTTTACCTTGGCTCCTGTTTTCCGGCACCGGCTCAAACCGCAATTGGGGCGGGGGCGGTTTTTCCAGCGGGGGCGGATTCGGTGGCGGCGGTGGTGGTGGATTTTCCGGCGGCGGCGGCAGTTTTGGCGGCGGTGGTGCCGGAGGAAGCTGGTAACCTATGCATCCCAGGACATTTTCCAAGCATTTGCAGCACGACGCCATCGTCGCCGCCATCCACACCGCCGAACACCAGACCTCTGGCCGGATTCACGTCAGCATCAGCCCCAAGCACATTGATGACCCCGTTAAAATTGCCCAGGCGGAGTTTATGCGGCTTGGACTCGACAAGTCGCCCCATCGCAACGGCGTATTGATTTTCGTCGCCCCCCGGGCCCATAAATTTGCCGTCATTGGGGACGAAGCCGTTCATGCGAAGTGCGGCGAAGCATTCTGGCGGCAACTGGCGGACGCCATGACCGGTTATTTCAAAAAATCTGAATTCACCGATGGCATCATTCATGGCGTCAAAAAAACGGGCGAACTTCTCGCGGAGCATTTTCCGCCCGTCCATTGAACGCCGGTGTTGGCATTGGCTCGTGCCGGAGGCACAACCGGAAATTAAACGTGTAGCGTCTGGTAACTCGCCGTCAAATTTCCTCATCCCGTCTGGACGACGGGATCTGCACCTCCTGCAAACTGCTTGCATCATCGCGCAAACCGCACTGTACGGCCCCCCAAGCCGTCCGATTTGTCGTACTTTTGAGTATATCCAAATGCACCTACATGGCACGGCATCTGCAATGTTGATCCTGATCGAAGGCTTGAGCTTGTTGATTACAAATTAATTCTTATGAAAAAACTATTATTTCTGGTCGCGGTTGCCGGCTTGATCTCCTGGTGCTTTACCACGCCTGATGGCTCGAGCGCAACGGCCTCCGCTACGCCATCCAGCAGCGGTAATCCCTACCCATCTGCCACGAGCAAAATGGGAAACACGAACACAACGGTTGTTTCCGAGATCAGCCATTGAGGATTTGAGTCCGCGCCATCATGGGGAGGATTGGCCTGCCGTCGTTCTTGATTCCATTTTTAACTACTCTTCAACATTTTTGATCGGCATTATAATCAAAAGCTATGACCCGAACAAAGATCGTCCCGAGTGTGATTGGAAACTTTGCTGAAGTGTTATGTGTAGTTGGAATTCTAGGAATTCTTATTCCAGGCAAATTGCTGGCCGGGACGGACCAAAACCTTTCTACCTTGGCAAACTCGACTTCGACCAACGCTCCCTATGCCGGCACCCCCCTTCCCCGCAGCACGCCGGAAGCCCAAGGCATTTCCTCCGCAGCCATTGTCCAATTCGTTCAGGCCGTCGAAAAGATCGACACCTTGCATAGTTTTATGATCGTGCGCCATGGTCAGGTCATTGCCGATGCCTGGTGGCAACCCGAAGCTCCGGGCAAACCCCATGTCCTGTGGTCCCTCAGCAAAAGCTTTAATTCCACCGCCGTCGGGCTTGCCATCACCGAAGGTAAACTGAACCTGGACGATCACGTCCTCAAGTTTTTCCCCGGTGAAGCGCCCGCCGATCCCTCGGACAATCTCAAAGCCCTGACCGTGCGCGACCTCCTGACCATGTCCGGCGGTCAGACCAATGAAGCCCCGCGGACCACCAACGGGGAACCCGATGTAAAAATGTTCCTGGCCCACCTGTTTGTTTATAAGCCGGGCACCCATTTCGTGTACAACACCCCGGGAGCCTATGTTCTCTCCGCCATCGTCACCAAGGTGACCGGCCAAACGTCGCTGGAATACCTCAAGCCCCGGCTCTTTGAACCCTTGGGAATTGCCAACCCGCAATGGACCAATAGTGCCGAAGGCTATTCCCTGGGCGGCTACGGCCTCAACCTTTGCACCGAAGACCTCGCCAAATTCGGCCAGCTTTACCTGCAAAAAGGCAAATGGAACGGACGCCAGCTCATCCCAAAAAAATGGGTCAAGGCAGCGACCAGCAAACAGGTGCCCAACGATGACCAAGGCCATTCAAAAAGAAGCATAGACTGGCGTCAGGGCTACGGCTTCCAATTCTGGCGTTGCACCCACAATGCCTTTCGCGGCGACGGCGCCCACGGCCAGCTCTGCGTCATCATTCCCGACAAGGATGTCGTCATCGCCATCACCGCCGATACCGATAAATTCCAGGACGAGATGAATGCCATCTGGAACAATCTCTACCCCGCCTTCCAATCCAACGCCCTGCCGGATGACCCGACCGCGCAGGCCCAACTAGCCCAGGCCACCGCCACTCTGGTCGCCCACCCGGTAAAAAAATAATTATCCCTGCGGAAGGAGCTTCTGCCGGAATCCGAACTAGCAAGTGCAAGGACCATGGCCCCCCATTTTATTCTCTAAAGGACTCCACAAAATGAAAAACCCTCGATGAATCGAGGGTTTTAAAAGTGGTGGCAGGAGCCGGAATTGAACCGGCGACACAAGGATTTTCAGTCCTCTGCTCTACCGACTGAGCTATCCTGCCAACCAACGGGGGACGAATGAAACCACACTTCCAACTTTCCGGCAAGCCGTAAATCATGCGTTTAGGGAGCACGCGCGCCCTCGCGCGTTCCGGCGGACGCCCCGTCCGGCGGTCGGGACACATGGTAAGCCGAAAATTTCAATCTGCTTTTGGACACTGCAAAAGTTCGACGCGGGGTGCGTCGACCTGTGCCCGGGGCGGGCGCGGTCCCTGATTAAAAAAATTCCCGTCAAACGATCTGCGGCTGCACCATCTCGGGATCCACGCCGAAATCCTTGATCGCCTGCGCAACGACCTTCTTATCAATCAACTTTTTCTCGGTCAGCGCATGGAGCGTGCCGATGACCGTGGACTCGGCGTCCACGCCGAAGAACCGGCGCAACCGCGCCCGGGTGTCACTGCGGCCAAAACCATCGGTGCCCAGCGTAAACAGTCCGCCGGGAACCCACGGCGCGATCTGGTCGGGCACGGTGCGGATGTTGTCGGAGACCGCGACAAAGGCCCCCTGCTCTTTTGCCAGCGTTTGTTCGACATAGCTTTTCTTCGCGGGCAACCCCGGATGCAGCATGTTCCAGCGCTGGCAGCGGATCGCGTCCGTGCGCAGCAGCTTGTAGCTCGTCGCGCTCCACACATCGGCGCTCACGCCGTATTTCTCCGCGAGGATTGCCTGCGCCTTCAACGCGGATTGCATGATCGAACCGCTGCCGAAAATGTGCGCCTTGATTTTTGCGCCCTCGTAGCCGGGCTTGAACTTATAAAGGCCCTTCAGGATGCCGCCTTCCGCGCCTTCGGGCATGGCCGGCATCGCATGGTCTTCGTTGTATAGCGAGAGATAATAAAAAATGTCCTCGTTCTCCACGTACATGCGGCGCATGCCGTCGGCGATGATGACCGCCAGCTCAAAACCGAACGCCGGATCGTACGGCAGACAGGTCGCCACCGTGCTTGCGTGCAGCAGACTGTGACCGTCTTGATGTTGCAATCCTTCGCCGTTCAACGTGGTGCGGCCCGCCGTGGCTCCGAGCAAAAACCCGCGCGCCTTGATGTCGCCTGCCAGCCAGATCTGGTCGCCGACACGTTGCAGACCGAACATCGAGTAGTAGGTGTAGAACGGAATCATCGGGACCCCGTGCGTGGCGTAGCTCGTGCCCGCGGCGACGAACGATGAGATCGCGCCCGCCTCGCTGATGCCCTCTTCCAAGATTTGTCCGTCCTTTGTTTCGCGATAATAGAGCAGCGACTTGTTGTCCACCGGCTCGTAAAGCTGGCCTTTCGGCGAGTAGATGCCGTAGTCCTTGAACAGACCGTCCATACCGAACGTGCGCGCTTCATCAGGAATGATCGGCACAATGTTCCGGCCGATGCCCTTATGCCGCAGCAAGGAGGTGATCAGCATGACAAACGCCTTGGTGCTCGACATGTCCTTGGCCGACCCCTTCAAAATATCAGCGAAGTAATCCAGCTTCGGAATCTCGATCGGCGGATATTTCACCGTCCGTGAGGGAACGAAACCGCCGAGCTTTTTACGGCGTTCGAGCAGGTATTTCGTCTCGACACTGTCCGGTGCCGGCCGGAAAAACGGCATGTCCGCGATGACATCGTCGGAAACCGGGATGTTGAAACGTTTCCGGAACTCGCGGAGTTCCTTTTCGTTCATTTTCTTCTGCTGATGCGAAATATTGCGGCCTTCCCCCGCTTCACCGAGGCCGTAGCCCTTGACGGTTTTTGCGAGCACCACGGTCGGCGCGCCCTTGAAGGACATCGCCGCCTTGTATGCCGAATACATCTTGCGCACATCGTGACCGCCGCGCAGCAATTTGGAAATCTGCTCGTCGCTCAGGTGGTTTACCAGCTCAAGCAATTCGGGATATTTGCCGAAGAAATGTTTGCGCGTGTAACTGCCCGGTTCGACGACATATTTTTGATAGTCGCCGTCCACGCATTCCTCCATGCGCTTGATCAACAAACCGGTCGTGTCGCTTGCGAGCAGATTATCCCAGTCCGTGCCCCAGATGACCTTGATGACGTTCCAGCCCGCACCGCGAAAAACGCCCTCGAGTTCCTGAATTACTTTTCCGTTGCCGCGAACCGGGCCGTCCAGCCGCTGCAAATTGCAGTTCACCACCCAGATGAGGTTGTCGAGGCTTTCGCGTGCGCCGAGTGTGATGGCCCCAAGGGATTCCGGCTCGTCAATTTCACCGTCGCCCAGGAACGCCCAGACCTTCGGCTCTTCCTTCCATTTGGCCAAACCGCGCGCCTGCAGGTAGCGGTTGAACCGTGCCTGATACAACGACATGATCGGGCCAAGGCCCATCGAGACGGTCGGGAACTGCCAGAAATCCGGCATCAGATACGGATGCGGATATGACGACAAACCGCCGCCCGCCGCCAGCTCCTGACGGAAATTTTGCAGGTGCAGTTCGTCCAGCCGGCCTTCCATGAACGCCCGCGCATACATGCCGGGCGCGGCATGACCCTGGAAATAAACCTGGTCACCGGGGAAATCATCTGTGCGTCCGCGGAAGAAATGGTTTTGCGCCACTTCATACATCGTCGCCGACGACGCGAAGGATGCGATATGCCCGCCGACATTCGTCGTGGAATTGGCCTTCACCACCATCGCCATCGCGTTCCAGCGCATGATGCTCTTGATGCGGCGCTCGATGTCGCGGTCACCGGGATAGACCGGCTGCTCGGACACGGGAATCGTATTGATGTAAGGCGTCGTCACGCCGTTCGTCGGATGCGGCGTGGTGCGAAGCTGGCTCGCAAGTCTCTCCAACAATTGCGCGGTACGCTCCGGTCCCTGGCTTTCCAGCGCGTGTTCAAACATCGATTGCAAGGAATCATCGAGTTTGTCGCCGTTGGTGCCGGTGGCCGTCGTGGTGAACGCGCCACGCGAGCCGTAAATTTCTTTTTTGGGTGCTTTCACTGGGATAAACTTATGTTGCGAGTGCAAAGACAACGCCAGACAAGATAACCGATTTTCCACCCGCAACAATAGCGAAATCGCCGCGTGAAACTCCTCGACATCCAGCTCCCGTCGCTCGCCGAACAACTGGCGGCAGATGAAGCGCTTTTGGATGAGGCGGAGAATGGCCGGGATGGCGAAATGCTCTTGTTTTGGGAGCCTAAGCAAACATTTGTGGTCGTCGGCTACGCCAACAAGGTGGCAATGGAAGTTAATCTGCCAGCGTGTGAAAAGGCCGGCGTGCCGGTCTTCCGCCGCTGTTCCGGCGGCGGCACCATTGTGCAGATGCCCGGCGGATTGAATTACAGCCTGATTTTGCGCATCCAGGAAAATTCACCGACCCGAAATATATCCTCAGCCAATAATTTTATCATGGAAAAGAATCGTGTAGCGATTGAATCGGTAGGGCGGGCAGTCCCCAGCCCGCCGGACGGCGCGCACGGAGTGACGCGCCCTACCATTTCCGTCCGCGGTCACACCGACCTCTGTGTAGGTGACGTAAAATTCGCCGGCAACTCCCAGCGTCGTCGGAAAAACTTTCTACTGTTCCACGGCACCCTCCTATTGAATTGTGATCTAAATTTGGTCGGCGACCTTTTGCTGATGCCATCGCTGGCACCCGATTACCGGGCCGGACGCTCCCACAAGGATTTTGTGACCAATCTGGATTTGCCGGCGGAGAAAATAAAGGCCGCTCTCGTTCAAGCTTGGGGAGCGCAAGCGGAAGTCAAAGACCCGCCGTTCGCGGAAATAAAAAAACTCGCGCTGGAGAAATACTCCACACTCGCGTGGAACTTCAAATTTTAAAACGAATAATACCATCAGGCCGCGTGAATCCGTGAGAGACTGGGAGCGTTTCTCCCTCTCCGCGTCGGCGGAGTCAGCGGAGCCGATGGGGAGAGGGCCGGGGTGAGGTGTGCGTCCCACCATCTTCGGGTTTTAACCCACTAAAATCACTCGCTGCGCAGCATGAAGGTCACTTCCGCCTCGCTGACCACTTCGCCGTTGACCTTGCAGACACCCTGGGCGCGGCAGATTTTTCCGCGCGCCTTCACCAGTTCGACCTCGATGATGAGCGTGTCGCCCGGCATGACCGGCTTGCGCCATTTCACCCGGTCCGCCGCCATGAAAAACGCCAGCTGCTTTCCGGCAGCGGCATGATGAATCATCAGCAAACCGCCCACCTGCGCCATTGCTTCCAGTTGCAACACGCCCGGCATGATCGGCATGCCGGGAAAATGTCCCTGAAAAAACGGCTCGTTGATGGTGACGTTTTTCAGCCCCGTGATCGTTTTTTCACCCATCGTCAGGATGCGGTCCACCAGCAGAAATGGATAGCGATGCGGCAGCAACTTCATCAGTTCCGTGGTGTCCATCGCAACCACGGGCTTGTCGGCTGCGGGCGCGGATTCGGCCGCGGGCGGCGGCGCAAAGCTTTGCGCGGCCCGGATCGGACGGTTGATCTGCTCGTGAATTTTTTTTGCGAGCTCGCAATTCGCCGCGTGGCCCGGGCGGACAGCGACGACGTGCGCCTTGAGCGGCCTGCCCAGCAATGCCAGGTCGCCGATGACGTCGACAATCTTGTGACGTACAAATTCCTCCGGGAATCGCATCGGCTCGGTTGTCAGCACCGCGTCATCGCGGATGACGATGGCACTTTCCAGGCTGCCGCCCTTGATGAGTCCGTTTTTGTAGAGATATTCGAGCTCCTCAAAAAACACGAACGTCCGCGCATCGCTCAGTTCTTTTTCCCAGGTCTTGGGGTTGATTTCCGTCGAAAAAAACTGCGTGAACCGGTTTTTTTTGTCCGTGCTCGTGCAGGTGATCTTGAAATTCTCGTCGGGGAAAACCGTCATCATCGTGTCGCCCGAACGCAGTTCGATCGGCTCGGTCAACGTGATGTATTCCCGCTTCTCCGGCAGTTCCTTCAAACCGGCGGCAAGGATGACCCG